>JBFHUL010000008.1:0-57920 GCA_041590075.1 Oleiphilaceae bacterium | reverse complement strand
GGCTCTGGCTCTGGCTCTGGCTCTGGCTCTGGCTCTGGCTCTGGCTCTGGCTCTGGCTCTGGCTCTGGCTCTGGCTCTGGCTCTGGCTCTGGCTCTGGCTCTGGCTCTGGCTCTGGCTCTGGCTCCAGTTGACGCTGAGAGGTTGCTGCGGAGCGCTTTTCATGGGGAATCTGCGCCACTTCTTTGGGTTGTGGGCGGTTTTTCCGCGCCGCAAGAAGATCGGTGAGTATAACGAGGCCAATCAGGCCAAGCGTAACAAGTGAAAAAATGAGTTCTGGGTGCATGGAGCTCTATCTTGCCGTGGTTATATGTGGGAAATGAGACGCATCCTTTCGTGTCAGATGCTTGTGCTAAACCGGGTCCCATTTAAAATGACGTACCCAAAGGCCGTCAGTAATGTAATCGCTGGAGAGTTTAATGGCAGTAGGTCGCAAAAAAAACAGTGCCCTCAAAAAAAGTCCTACAGGCGTGTACCGGTTGATTGCAGGTAAGTGGCGCAGTCGGCGCTTGCAGTTTCCCGAAGTGACGGGTTTGCGACCCACGACAGATCGCGTGCGTGAAACCGTATTTAACTGGTTGCAGCCTGAGTTACCGGGCGCCCGGGTATTGGACCTGTTTGCAGGCAGCGGGGCGCTGGGATTCGAAGCTTTGTCTCGCGGGGCAGCGCACGCCACGATGATCGAACGGGACACACTCGCTTGCCGTTTTTTGCGCGAAAATGCCCAAGCATTGGAGGCGCCGGCCGACATTGTCTGCGATGACGCCATGGCCTGGTTGGCGAGAGCAGATCACGTGCCCGTTGACATCATTTTTCTTGATCCGCCCTTTCGCACCGAGTGGCTGAAGAAAGCGGTGGCGCTGTTGGCCCAGCAGGCGTGGTGCAAGGCGGGAACACGTATTTATGTGGAGCGCGCGCTTGATCAACCCTCTGTCGACCTGCCTCGGAACTGGCAGATCGACAGAGAGAAACAGGCTGGGCAGGTTAGCTATGCACTTCTCACCGTCACGGGAGTGAGTGAGTAGTAACGCAAGGTTTGAGCAAAATCTTCCAGACATTCGATGCCGCTTTGTTCAGCCTGGCGACACCACTCCATCAGATCGTGCACCTTTTCCTGAAAACGGCTGCCGGGGTTCTGCTTCCAAATCGCCTGTAGCTCCTGACTTTTTTCGTAGATCTGCCGAATTCTTGGGTTGTGCTCCAAAATCGCTTCAATGCGGCCCTGTTCCTTTTCACACACGAGTTTAGGCTCGCGCGTCAGTAGGCGTTTTGCCCTTTTCATCAGGGCTTGTTCGTGTTTGGCCATATTGGTTTGCTGTTCTCGGATTACCGGAATCATCACATTGCGGTGGTATTCCGAAAGAATATGGAAACGATTGTGGATAATGGCCATGACGGAATCTTTATCCAAGGCATCTTTGGCCGGATCTTTCACCGCCACCGGCGCTATGTTTCGGGCCTTTGCCAATTTGACGCTTTCGAGTAAGCGAATCCACATCCAGCCAATATCAAACTCCCAAGATTTGACCGATAATTTGGCGGAGTTGGGATAGGTGTGATGATTGTTGTGTAACTCTTCACCGCCAATGAACAGCCCCCAGGGAAGAATATTGCGTGCGGCGTCTTTACACTCGAAATTTCGGTAGCCCCAAGCGTGACCAATGCCGTTAATCACCCCGGCGGCAAAGAACGGAATCCACATCATCTGGATCGCCCAGATAGTGATGCCTGCAAGACCGAAGAACATCAGGTCCAGTACTGCCATCAGGGCGATACCTTTCATTTTGTGTGGCGTATAGATCTTGCGCTCCAGCCAGTCTTCGGGGGTGCGTTGCCCATAGCGCTTCAGAGTCTCGGCATTGCTGGCTTCTTCTTTATACAGCTCGGCGCCCTGCCAAAGTACGGTGTTCAGTCCTTTCACAACGGGACTGTGCGGGTCTTCATCGGTTTCGCATTTGGCGTGATGCTTGCGGTGAATGGCGGTCCATTCCTTGGTGTTCTGAGCGGTGGTTAACCACAACCAGAATCTGAAGAAGTGCGCTACGATGGGGTGCAACTCGAGAGAGTTATGTGCAGAGTGGCGGTGTAGATACAGCGTCACGCTGGCAATGGTAATTTGGGTCATGATCAGGACGGCCAGCACTTTTTGCCATACGCTTAAGTCCAGCACTCCGTTGATCCACCAGTCTATAGTCATTGAGTAGTACCTGTTTTCTCTATTTTAAGGTCCCTTCATTTGAGCCTACAGTCGTACCATGACACGACCGTGAAGCCAACTCGGGACTCGTTTTACTTGCGGCTCAGGCGCAGATTGCCAAACCGATCCACTCGGGCTGTCCAATTTGGAGCAATCCACGTGGTAGACACTGTTTCTGTGACCAGTGCCGGGCCGGTAATCTGGCTGTTCAAGCCCAGATCTGTGCGCCGATAGATGGGTACCGCTGATTTCTCGAAGGGCAATTCTGACCAAGAGATGGGATGGGCGTCCTGTTCCTGTTGCAAAAGTTCCAGAGACGGCACATCAGTTTCGACATACAAACGTGCACTAATATTGACTAGTTCCACATCAGTGTCCAGCGTATGTCCGTAAATTTTCTTATGGACTTCGTAAAACCGCGCAACGGGATCGTCTTGAATCGGCACGTTTAGCGTATAGCTTTGCCCCTTAAAACGCAGATCGAGACTGCGTTCGGTTTTTATTTCACCCTGTTTAAATCCTGCCGCTAGCAAATCCTGTCGCGCATCAGCCTCCAGCTCTGAGAAGCCTTCTTCGAGTTGCGCAGGCGCAACGGTGTGCCAGTCTGCGATCAGGGTGCGCGTGAGATAGCGTTGTTGCGGGGCGCATAACATGCCCAGTGCCGAGAGCACACCGCCATGAATCGGCACGATGGCCTGTTTGGTGTTGAGGCGGTCTGCCAGCGCGCATATATGCAGCCCCCCTGCCCCGCCAAAGCAGCATAATAAAAACGCACGCGGATCATGACCCTGTTTTACAGAGATATCATGAAGCGCTTGAGCCATTTGCTGTTCGGCAATGGTAATGATACCGCTCGCCATGTCTTCCACCGTCATGGCTTGGGCCTCTGCGAGCGGTGCGACAGCAGCACGGGCCTGTGCCTTATCCAGTCGCATGGTTCCGCCCAGAAAAGCGTCCTCCTGAAGGTGACCCAGCACCAAATTGGCGTCGGTGACGGTAGGCTGCGTGCCGCCAAAGCCATAGCACGCGGGGCCGGGGTCAGACCCCGCAGAGTGTGGCCCCACATGCAGCATACCGCCCTCATCGAGCCAAGCGATTGAGCCTCCACCAGCGCCAATAGTATCCATTTCAAGCATGGGAACGGCCACGGGCCATTCCGCGATACGGCCCTCGGTACTGAGCTTGAAATCGCCATCCATGAGGGCAACATCAGTGGAGGTGCCGCCCATGTCAAAACTGATGAGGCGGGATTCATTGATACCGCGGCCTAAATAACGCATGGCGGCAAGGCCACCGGCGGGGCCCGAGAGCAGCAGATTGACGGCTCGATTACCGGCTTCCTGAAGCGGCATCGTACCTCCGGAAGATTGCATGATGGCGATCTGCGGTGCGGGAAGTGCCCGACTCAGGTGTTGCAGGTAGCGATTTACTCTGGGGCCGAGTGAGGCATTGAGCCAGGTGGCAATGCCCCGCTCATACTCTTTGTAGACGGGCAACACCGCACTGGAGCGGCTCACAAAAAAGTGATCCGTAAGTGCGGCTTCGAGGCGTCGCTCTTCTTCGTCGTTCAAGAACGAATACAGGAGGTTGATGGCGACGGCTTCAGGCTTCAACTCCTTTAGCTGAGCGACCAGCTGATCCAATGAATCTTGCGTGAGCACGGTGATGCAGGCACCTTGCGCATCGCGACGCGTATCGATCTCGAGGCATAAGTTGGCAGGCACCGGAGGTGCGACCTTTGGTGGATTGAGGCGGTAAAGATGTGTGCGGGATTGACGTCCAATGGTCAATACATCCTTCAACCCTTTATTGGCGATATAGGCGGTGGTGACGCCTTTGCGTTCAAGGGCGGCATTGGTGGCGACGGTACTGCCATGGACAATTTTTACCTCGCCGGCTCTGGCGGCATCCAGCAACCCCATTTCTTCGATGCCCTGCAAGATGGCCTGTGCGGGGTCTTCCGGGGTCGACAGTACCTTATGAATCTGCAGGCCGTGTGGTGAAAACAGAACAAAGTCGGTAAAGGTGCCGCCCGCGTCGATGCCGAGAAAGTTGCGATGTCGTTGTGGCTTATTGGACAATGCGTCCCCCATCTTTTGAATTAATTGTACGCAGCAGGATTGAGCCGTAGTGCCAGAATTACCGGAAGTAGAAACGACACGACGAGGTATACAGCCCTATCTGGAGCAGCAGCTTATCGCGTCTATCGAGGTACGCAACCCTAATTTGCGTTGGCCGGTTTCACCGGAAATCCTGACGCTCGAAAATACGCCCGTGATGGGCGTTGTGCGGCGGGGCAAGTATCTGATTATTGAACTGGAACACGCTGCCCTGCTGGTGCATCTGGGGATGTCCGGAAGCTTAAGGGTAATTACCCGCGCTACACCGGTGTTGAAGCATGATCATGTGGACATGCTTTTAGCTTCGGGCGTACGGTTGCGCTTCAACGATCCGCGCAGGTTCGGTTGCTGGCTGTGGACGGAGCGTTGGCAGAGCCATCCGCTGATCGCCTCGTTGGGTCCGGAGCCCCTGGATGAAGAATTTGATGGAGGCTACCTTTATGGGCGCTCCCGAGGTAAGAAAATTGCCGTGAAGCAATTCATCATGGATGCCAAAGTCGTTGTGGGCGTGGGTAATATCTATGCAAACGAAGCGCTGTTCCTTGCAGGCATCGATCCGCGCCGGGCGGCGGGGCGTATTTCTCGTGCCCGCATGGCGCAACTGGTGAAGCATATTAAAAGCGTTCTTGCGGCCGCCATCGAACAGGGCGGCACCACACTGCGCGACTTCGTAAATAGCGACGGGAAGCCGGGTTATTTTAAACAACAGCTCTTTGTTTATGGTCGGGCAGGCGCGGCATGTAAACGCTGTAAAAATACTCTTCGCGAACTACGTCAACAGCAGCGCACAACGGTTTTCTGTGACCGCTGTCAACGATAACCAGGCGGGTCTGTTTTCAATTAGACAGCGAACGGATAACCGCTATAGTTAATGCAGTAGCCTTTGAAATTAGACGATCGGCGTGTGCCGATTTATGCAGGGTGGGAGAGGATTCACACACATGTTCACATCAAAAACCTTATTAGCAACTTGTTTGGCGCTGCTGTTGTCGTTGCCCGCGATCGGTTGGAGCAATACTGTTGAAGAAACGCCGGGCGCCTTCGAAATGACCGCCGACACGCTGTTTGTGCGCCCCGTTATGTTTGTTACGACCATACTGGGTGCGGGTATATTCATCGTGTCATCCCCGTTTTCGGCTCTGGGCGGCAATATAGGCGAAACCTGGGATGTGCTGGTAGAAAAACCTTTTGAGACCACCTTCGTGCGCTGCCTTGGATGCACAATGAATGGGCGCAAGGCGGCCAAGGTTGTGGAGCAGTCGGAGTAAGGTTTCAGGTCTCAACCAAAAGTACCATTTAAAAAGCCATCCCTATAGGATGGCTTTTTTCGTTCCTGGCCCGTTTTAACGCGCTAATACGCTCTGCCAGTCAAAGTACCTGTCACCCATCGCATGAAAAAATGGATTAAGTAACTCTTCTTTAGTGTTGTAACGCAGCTCACATAAGTTTTCATCAACCAGTTGCCCGCCCGCAGCATTGAGCACGGCATGCGCGGCGGCTGTGTCCCATTCACTGGTCAGCGCCAGGCGCGGATACCAGTCCGCACTACCCTCTGCCAGGGCGCAAATCTTCAAAGAGCTGCCCATGCTCACCAATTCGATGTTACTGAATTGGCTCTGCAGTCGTTCAATCAGGGCATCGAGCGCTTCGGCGCCATGGCGCCGGCTGCCGACCACTTTCAGCTCGCCGCCGGCTTTCAGTGCCTGCACTGTAATGGATTGTTTTTGCCCTGCGCTTTCACGCCAGGCTCCCTGGCCTTCGAGTCCCACGTACAGCACATCTTTTACCGGTACATAGACGCAACCCAACACGGGCTTTCCGTCTTCGATCAGCGCGATATTGACCGTAAATTCGCCATTGCGATTGATAAATTCCTTGGTGCCGTCCAGCGGATCAACCAGCCAATAGCGTTGCCATTGGCTGCGCTCGGCATAGGCTGGTATGCCGCCCTCCTCTGATAGAATCGGCCAGTTTGGAGTGAGTGCCTGCAGGCCATCCATGATCACATGGTGCGCGGCGTAATCCGCACGGGTAACCGGCGAATCATCATCCTTGTTTTCAACTTCGATTGGTTGATCAGCTTCGTACACCTCCAGTATCGCAGCGCCAGCTGCCCGGCAAATTTCGGTAAGAGGTGTAACGAGAGAGTTGAGATCACTCATGATGCATCCTTGGTTGCTTGGCGGAGAGCCTGTGTTAAGTGAGAAGCTATCGTGCCATTTCGAGAGGCGTTAGAATAGTGTGAAACCCATCATTATAGAGAGCGCAATGATCGACTGGAATGCTATCAAGACAGTTTTTCTGGACATGGATGGCACATTGCTGGATTTACATTACGACAACTATTTTTGGTTGCATCATCTGCCCACGCGCTTGGCTGAGCTGCGCGGTGTGCCTGCCGAACAGACGCACAAAGAGCTTGAAGGCATGTTCAAAAAGCACCATGGCACCCTGAACTGGTACTGCCTGGATTTTTGGGAGCAGGCCCTGCAGATCGACCTGATGGCGCTGAAGCGTGAAGTGGCAGACCGCGTGGCATATCGTCCGAGTGTGAAGGCCTTCCTGCGCAGCATCCATGCCCACGGTCTGGATGTGGCGATTGTGACGAATGCACATTATAAAAGTATAGAAATTAAACTGGAGCGCACCGATCTGGGTGAGCAGGTAGACGAAATCATCAGCTCCCACGATTTTGGCGTGCCGAAAGAAGAACAAGCATTCTGGGAAAAGCTACAAGAACGCCGGCCCTATGATCCGGCCACCACGGCTTTTTTCGATGATAATGAGGCCGTGCTGGAGTCCGCCCAGCGCAGTGGTATCGGGCATTTGTACAGTATTGCGCACCCCGATAGTCAAAAGCACAGCGCTCAGCAAAGTGCATTCACCTTAATTCATGATTTCAAAGAGATTTTGCCCGCCTCATGACTGAAGAAATCAAAGTTCGTCTCGATAAGTGGCTGTGGGCAGCGCGCTTTTTTAAAACGCGTAGTTTGGCCAAAGACGCGATTGAGGGCGGAAAAGTCCATTTTAACGGGCAGCGGTGCAAACCCGGCCGGGCCGTTGAGGTAGGTAGTACCTTGCAGATTCGTCAGGGCTGGCTGGAGAAAACAGTGGTGGTGCAGGCACTCAGTGATCAGCGGAAAAATGCCACGATCGCGCAAACACTCTACCAGGAAACGCCGGAGAGTGTTGTGCGCCGCGAACAGATGACCGCAGAACGTAAAGCGCAGCGTGCGAGTGAGCCCGTGCCGTTTCGTCGACCCAATAAAAAGGATCGGCGCTTAATTCATCGCTTCAAATCTACGCGACAAAACAACGAAGAGTAAGATCATGAGTCAACAGGAAGGGTTTCAGAAATTTTTGTTCGAGAATTTGCAGATTCGTGGTGAGTGGGTACGGCTCGACACCAGTTTTCAGGATATGGTAGTCAATCATGAGTATCCCGAAGTCGTAAAAACACTGCTGGCACAAACCACGGCGGCGGCCATATTACTGACCGGCACCTTAAAGTTCTCCGGGCGTTTGTCGATCCACGCGCGTGGCGACGGTCCGATTAGCTTGTTAATGGCTGAAGCAACTGATCAGCAGCACTTCCGCGCGATTGCCAAATATGACAATGAACAGGTTGAACAGTACTCGCTCGATTTGCGCAAGGTCTTGGGCAAGGCACAGATGGCGATTACGATAGAACCGGAAAAAGGTCAGCGTTATCAGGGCGTGGTACCGCTGGAGTATCCGGATATGGCAGCTTGCCTGGAACAGTACTTTGAGTTGTCGGAGCAGCTGGATACTCACTTCACACTGTTGGCAGGCGAAGCGGGTGTGTATGGCTTGATGCTGCAAAAACTACCGGACTATCGTCACCTTGATGATCAGGACGCCTGGGATCGGGTATTGCAGCTGGCCAGAACATTGAAGCTGGATGAGTTTGCCGCACAGGACAATGCCACCTTGACTCATCGCCTGTTTCACGAAGAGCAAGTGCGGTTGTTTGACGTGCAACCCGTACGCTTCCGTTGTTCCTGCTCGCAGCAACGCTCGCTGGAGTCGCTCCGCGCTCTGGGCCAGCAGGAGGCTCTGGCAATTCTGGAGCAGGAGGCGGTTATCAGCGTCGACTGCCAGTTCTGTAATGCGCATTATGAATTCGATCGTCGTGCCGTTGAGGACTTGTTTGGGCTTGGTCAAAGCCACTGAAACACCGGGATCGGCACGGTAAATGTGACCGGATTATGGTTCCCGGAGGGCGCCACGATTAACAGTCGTTTTTTAACCAGCTTTTTGTCATAATGGCGCCCCAATTTTTTCCGGACCCTTAAGCAGTGGTCGAACACCCAATTCAAGTGAGGTCGAAGTGAGTAACACTTATGTTGATCTGAGTTCAGCAATCCTGGTTGAACACGCACTTGAGCGCAAAGAAGGCAGACTCGCTGCCAATGGTTCTCTGGTCGTTACAACCGGCAAGAGAACTGGTCGCTCTCCCATGGACCGATTCATTGTTGACGAGCCGAGCACCTCGGATGCGATCAACTGGGGCCCGATCAACCGTCCCTTCGATCCCAATAAGTTTGATGCTCTTTGGGAGCGTGTTGAAGCGTACCTGGCAGAAAAAGACAGTTATGTGTCGCATCTGCATGTAGGCGCCGATCCCGATCATTACCTTGCGGTGAAAGTCACCACCGAAACAGCCTGGCAGAACCTGTTCGGTCGCAATCTGTTTATCCGCCCTGAGCAATATAATCCTGCCGACAAGTAGGAGTGGGAAGTTCTTAACGTCGCCAGCTTCGAATGCGTGCCTGAGCGTGATGGCACCAATAGCGACGGTACGGTGATGATCAATTTCGCCAAGCGACGCGTGCTGCTGGCCGGTATGCGTTACGCCGGAGAGATGAAAAAAGCCATGTTCTCGGTACAGAACTTCTTGTTGCCCGAGAAAGATGTTCTGCCCATGCACTGTTCTGCCAATGTGGGCGATGATGGCGAAACTACGTTGTTCTTCGGTCTGTCCGGTACCGGCAAAACCACTCTGTCTGCCGATCCGGAACGATTTCTGATTGGTGATGATGAGCACGGCTGGGGCAAAGGCACAGTCTTCAATTTGGAAGGCGGTTGTTATGCCAAGACCATAGACCTCTCACAAAAGAACGAACCCATTATCTGGGATGCGATCAAGTTTGGTGCCATCGTTGAAAACGTGGCGCTGGATGACGACCTGCGCACCCCCGACTACAGCGACACGACCCTGACTGAAAATGGCCGCTGTGCTTACCCGCTGGAGCATGTAGAAAAGCGCGTGCTCGAAAATCGTGCCGGTGAGCCCAATGCCATTGTCTTCCTGACGTGTGACATGACCGGCGTATTGCCGCCCGTCTCCTTGCTGAGCAAAGAAAGTGCCGCGTATCACTTTTTGAGTGGTTATACGGCGTTGGTGGGATCGACTGAGATGGGCTCCGACTCCAAGCTCAAGTCTACGTTCTCCACCTGTTTCGGTGCCCCGTTCTTCCCGCGTCCCGCTGGCGAGTACGCCGAGCTGTTAATGAAGCGTATGGATGAGTTCGGTTCCAAGGTGTACCTGGTGAACACCGGCTGGACCGGCGGTTCCTACGGCGTGGGTCAGCGTTTCAGTATTCCTACCACGCGGGGCATTATCTCTGCGATTCAGAGTGGTGCGCTGGTGGATGCCGAAACCGAGCATCTCGACATGCTTAATCTGGACATCCCCAAAGCCGTTCCGGGCGTCGACACCGAGCTACTGAATCCCCGTAATACCTGGGCAGATAAAGACGCCTACGATGCCAAAGCGAAAGATCTGATTTCCCAGTTCGTTGAGAACTTCAAGAAATTTGATGTGTCGGAAGCGATCGTAGCCGCGGGCCCGAAACTGGGCTAGCTGTCAGCTGAACGAAGAAAACCCCGCTTTGTGCGGGGTTTTTTGCATCTGGGGGTGGATATGTTGGGTCGAACATTTGCCATATACAATCGGGGCGTTGTGACCCGACACTAAACGATAGGTGAGATCTTCAGTGAGTGGAGTTGTTAGCGAAAGCGGCACTCTCGACCGGTAAAAGGGGACGCATTTAATTTTCGCTCTGCTCGCAGTTAGAGCTACCATCCATTGATGCCGCATCAAGTTTGGGGATGGCTAAGATCGGTTTTTTTGGCGCCGGACGTCAGACACCAGACGCCCGACTCAGCCGCGCCCCCAAAAAGCGTCTCCCGTCTCCCATCCAGCATCTCCCGAATCGTCCAAAACCGAAGTTCCCAAAACGCCCCAAAGTCGTTGAGAAGCTCAAACCGCCGTAAAACTTCCGCCTAGGGCTGTAAACATAGCGAGGTTTTGAAGAAAGGGTGAGTTTCTCCGTATCCAGGTTTGTTCTACTGGCCCCAGGAGGGTGTTTCTTCTCCGCAGTGCACGCTTTGTGCCGTATTCATTGTTTGCCCGAATGTATTAGTTTCGCGGGTAAAAAAAATCCCCGCACTTGGCGGGGATTTTCAGCAGACGGAAGGCTTAGTTATAGCCAACGATCAGCGGCCCAAAGGCAACGATTAATAGTGCGGAACCCATGGTTATCATTGGCATGAGAATCTTCTCATAGCGCTGATAGAAGGTGCCATCGCTCACTTCGGCCTTGAGCACTTCTTCTTCACCGACTACCTGTCTCGTTAAGAGGTGGTTCAGTGCCACCGGTGGGCTCAGGTAACCCAGCTCAAAGGCAACCAGCGTCACCATCCAGAAGTGAATAGGATCGATACCATTGGCGTAGGCGATGCCGGCAATGGTGGTACTCACCAAAACGACGGCACCGAAGGGCTCCATGATCATCCCCATGATGATGAGCACTACGACGATGAGTCCCATCGCACTCCATACGCTGTCGAAGGTTTGTGGGAAGAGTTCTACCACGCCACTGCGCTCGATCATGCCGCCCAAGCAAATGGTGCAGCCGATGAGCAGCAGGAGTGCGCCGATTTCAGCCGTGGTCTGGTTCGTGGCGTGACGTATACAGGTCTCGAGGCCTTTGTGAGGATAAGTGGTTTTCCCATCTTCACTGACGGACTCTTTCTTGGTGATGTGCTCATAAATCAAAATGACCAGCATCATGACGGGCAGGATGCGTGCGGCGGAGAATTCATCGAGTTTGACGTTGACTGCATAGCGATAAAACAACACCACGGCCGCCATACACAGAACATACGGTATCAGTGGGCGCACAGAGGCAAGCATTTTTGGTAGGGCTTCTGCAGGTGACGCGAGCTTGATTTCACCCTGACGATTGAGTGTCATGACGACAATAAAGAACAGCGCGGCACTGAGCGTAAATACCCATACCCCCCAACCGAAGAGCTGGTCGGTGGTCACTTCTCGGTTCATGAATGCAATCACCACCACCAGCAGACATGGTCGCAATACCACACCCATACTGCCAGACATGGCGGTGGCCGCCAGCGCGAGATTGCGGCGCGCGCCGGCTGCACGTAACTCGTGATAAATCACTGCACCGGCTGCAATAACAAAGATACCCGAGCCCCCGGTGTACGCCGTAGGAATAGCGGCTAGCACCACCACGAAAAATGCCAGCATTTCCGGAGGCATTTTCCAGGGTTTAAACAGTGCGAGTACAAGGTCGGCAAAGCGTGTTTGCTTGAGCATCATGCCGATCCACACGTACAGACCGACATTGAGGAACATGTCGGCCAAATCCATCAGCTTGTCGAGATAGATGCCAATGCCGGCGTAATGGCCTCCCGTAAAGAAGAAGATGGCCGAGGTAATTGTCATAACGGCGTAGAGGGGGATAGCCAAACCGGCGCGCCCCATTTTTCCTCCGGGGCTGAGATGCTCCGGCACGCGCACCAGATTGATGATGCTGACCAAGGTGAGCAGCGCGAATCCGTAGACCCAGACCTCATGCAGAAAGGCGACATCCTGGGTGAGCTTGGAGCCATCGGAATGGGCCAGTTCACGGAAGGAGTAGGAAGATATGGTGAGAATGGCGTTGGCCGCCACTTGTGCGGTGCCGGCCACATAGTGATCGAGCCGCGACATGACTGGCCGCATGGCGATGTGATGCCGCGTCATGGTGGCGGTCATCGCACACAATAATACGATGATGACGAGAATAAACTTCTGGGATACGAGTCCGACCCCTATCGCTTCAGATACAAACAGTTCTACCGAACGGAACGCTTCAACAGCAGGCGTGATACGCGCTTGAGTTTCTTCATAGTTGGCAAACTTGTTTATACAGTCTTGGCGCGCGTTTTCCAGAGAGGTGCGGATCATTTCCGGGTCGGGTGGATCGAGGTCCAATCCCAAACCGAATTCATCTTCCTGGCCTTGAGCGAGGCGTTTTTCGACTTGTTCTTCAATATTGATGTTGGGGTTACAGCTGGGGGGGGCGGGATCTACGCGAAGTTTGTAGTAGCCGGGCCAATAGTGTTCGCCTATCCGCAGAATCTGGTTATGAATGTCACTACTTGTACTAAAAATGACTACCAGCAATAGCAAGATACAGGCAGGTAGAGAAGATAGCCACTCACCGGTGGAGCGACTCTTTAAAGTATTGGAAACCACGGATCTCCTTCCCCCAATTGTTGTTTGGAATTAGTCGGAACACATTACGTTATTATCGACGGCGCAAAAATGCCGGTAGATTATACCGGCAGTTTGTTGTGAGACCTAGGGTCGCGGGCAGGAATATCGGGCTTAAATGCGCAAAGCTGCGTTGCGCAGGGGCAATAAAAATGCCGCCTGCGTCACAGAACCGGATTAAGGGCTAGAAGAGGTCGTCGAGTTCAACCGTTTCAATGTCGTCTGCAGCGTTCTCGTCCCAGAAAGAACCCAGCTGACCAACAGGTGTGCGGTGGCCGACCGCTTCGGTCCACATTTTATCGGAAATGCGCGTGAGCACTTCGGTTGCGGTGGCGTCGAACAGGCGATACTGCTCGTTCGGCTTATGCTCAGCGACCTGCTCGGCATGACGTTTAATGACGGTGCGCACGCGTTCCATGTCGCCTTTTGAATAAGCGGCAATAACATGGAAGACATGCGGCAGTCGGACACGGGATTTTTCGCCAATAATGTCAGCCTGCTCCAGACGCTCCCATTCGTTTTCCCCTTCAGGCAATGCGCCGGGCAAGAGTGACCAGACCGCAGCTTTCAGGGCCAGCGGTACGCCAAACCATTTTTTGTTATCGAGGCAGCCGGCGGCCCGTTCAGCCTGTGCTGCGATATTTTTGGGTACCCCGATGCCGACACCGGAAAGGATGTCGTTGTTCAGGGCCAGCAATCCGCCGGCAAGGCCCGCCAGCCAGACCAGTTGATCGAATTCCTGTTCGAGTTCTGGGCATTCGCCACCAATTTCTTTGTCATCGTTGAAAGCAATCAGTTGCTGCCAGGCAGTGTAGTAACGTTTTGCCGCCTTGAGGTGGTGACGTTTCTGGGTGATCAAAGCGTCTTGTGCCATGTCGGGTTGTTGCGCGCGGATGAAGCGCAGGTAAGAAAGTTCGGCTTCAAATGCGCGGGCTTCTTCACAGCCACCGGCACCCAGTTGCAAGAGCACCGCCAGTTCGTGAGGCTCTTCGGTGATGCGACCCAGTGACATGACCATGGCGGAGAGGGCCTCGGCGCCTGTACAGCCGGCCTCGAGATCGTCGGTAGTGAGCAGATAGGGCGCGACATGGGCCTCACCCAGCAGGGTGACGGTATCACCCGTGGGTTTGATAAACGGTTTGACCAGGAATTGGTTTATGGCTTTACAGCCGCCAAGGAAAAAAACCACGAGCAGCGACATCAGTATCCATTTCAAGCTACTTGGGCGATGTTTCAATTCCACTTTTAACTCCTAATTTGCCGATCAGTTGTCGGCGGGAATGGCATATTTGACTCGGTCTTGCGCACCTACAACAGTAAGCGCCAAGTGAAAATGTTGAAGTTCTGGAATTATCCACAAGTCCTTTCCTGCATTGTGAGATCAAGAACACAAAGCGGGCAATTGTTGTGCAAATTATTGTCAAACATCGCCTATTTCGGCCTTTAAAGAAATTAGCGTGCCGCTGTTGCAAGCTACGAGAAGTGAACTATCTTTGCTGTGGGAAGGCCGCCATGTAAGGCAGCGCCTTCTCCAAGCAATACCAACTTTGACCAATGAGGTGGACCATGAAGAAACCAGAGCTCGCTGCTGCAATCGCCGAAAAGGCAGGATTGACCAAGGAGAAAGCAGGCGAAATACTCAACATCATAACCGATGAAATCACCAACGCAGTGAGCCAGAAGGATACCGTTAGTCTGATCGGGTTTGGTACCTTCTCTCAGCGCGAACGCAGTGCCCGAACGGGTAAAAACCCCCAAACTGGCCAAACCATTCAAATTGCTGCCAGTCGTACCGTGGGCTTCAAGCCCGGCAAGGCGCTTAAAGACGCCGTTAATTGATTAATTGTCCAGCGTATCGGCACTCCGCTGATACGTCACAACTCCCTCGAGAATAGTCGTGTTTACTCCCCCTGTAATCGTCTGATTGAGAAGGGGGGAGTTCTTCCCGGTAGACTGCATCGTTTCAGCTAAGCACAAATGTTGATGCTCTGGGTCGAATATAACCAAATTGGCTTCGGCACTTTCCGCAATATGGTTGGCAGGTTCGGCGATGACCGCTGCTGCGCCTTCATTCATGGCTCTAATGAAACGAGGAAAAGCCAGTTCGCCGCGTTGATCGAGCATCCAGGCGAGTGGGAGGAGGTGTTCCACAAGACTCATTCCCGGTTCTGTATCGCCAAAAGGCATAAGTTTCGCCGTTGCTTCATGAGGGCGATGCGCGCTGGTAATGGCATCTATGCTGCCATCCTTAACGCCTTCAAGTAATGCAATGCGATCGCTCTCGGCGCGCAATGGCGGCTGCGTATGGAATACGCTATTGAAGTTTGCTGCCGCTTCGTCGGTGTATAACAGGTTCTGGAGGGCAACGTCGGCGCTCACATTGAGACCTTGCTGTTTGGCTTGGCGTATCTGGGCAACCGACTCTGCGCACGAAAGTTGTGACAGATGCAGTTTGACGCCGGTGGCTTGTGCCAGCTGCAGATAGTGCGCCACGGCGATGGTTTCCGCTAGGCTGCTAATGCCTTGGAGCCCGATAGTCGTACTGACTATCCCTTCGTGCATGCTGCCACGATAGAGGGAAGGCTCCATGGGATTGACGAACACGGGTAAATGTTGTGTTTTGGCGTATTCGAAGCAGCGTTTTGCCACCGATAATTTGCGCAATGGGTGGTACGCATTACTAACGGCCACACAGCCCGCCCGTTTCAGGGAGGCGTATTCTGCCAGTTGCTCGCCAAGTAGCCCTTTTGTCATCGCGCCCAGAGGCTTCACACGGCATTTTCCGCTTGCGTGAGCGAGTTCGCCGATCAGCTTGCTCACGGCATGTGAGTCGTTGACCGGCTGGGTGTCGGGAGGGCAGCACAGAGTGGTGACACCACCGGCTGCGGCGGCCGCTGTTTCGGAGGCAATGGAGCCTTTGTCGCGGTTACCGGGTTCACGCAGGGCGACGCTCAGGTCGGTTAATCCGGGTAACACCAGGCAGCCCGCGGCGTCGATCGTGCGGCTTGCCTGGAGTCCGTTCTGTACTTCGCCAATGGCTTTAATATGGCCGTGCTGTACGTAGATCGCAGGGGCTTGCTGCCATGAGCCAGCGCTGGTGAGGTATTTGCCGTGCTGGATGAGGAGCATCTCGTTATTCATGGCACGTATGGAATCCTTTTGCTTATTCAGACGTTTTATTGCTTTCGGTTTGACCACTCATGGCCATCGACATGACTGCCATACGCACGGCGATTCCATTTGTGACCTGATCCAGTATGACGGATTGTGGACCGTCCGCGACGGCGGATTCGATTTCGACGCCGCGATTAATGGGCCCTGGATGCATGACGATTGCATCAGGTTTTGCCTTGCGCAATTTATCTTTGGTTAATCCGTACAGGCGATAATATTCCTGTTCACTTGGCAATAGCGCCCCCTGCATGCGCTCTTTTTGGAGACGCAGCATGATGACCACATCGATATCATCAAGTCCTTGTTCGAGGTCGTTGCATACCGTTACGCCCAGCGATTCAACATGTAGCGGAAGTAAGGTGTCGGGAGCAATAACGCGCACTTCTTCAACCCCCAGGGTGTTTAGTGCCCTGATTTGGGAGCGGGCAACGCGTGAATGAAGAATGTCGCCGATGATTGCCACGCGTAAACCTTCAAAGCTGCCTTTTTTCTGTCGAATGGTGAGCATGTCGAGCATGGCTTGCGTCGGGTGAGCATGCCAGCCATCACCGGCATTAACGATCGCCACCCCCGGTGTTACGGACTCGGCTATAAAGTGCGCAGCGCCACTGCGGGCATGGCGCACCACGAACATATCGCTGGCCATCGCCTCCAGATTCTGGAGCATATCCGACAGGGATTCACCTTTAGAGGTGGCGGACGTACTGATGTTCAGATTCAGCACATCGGCGGAAAGCCTTTTTGCCGCCAGTTCGAAAGTACTGCGCGTGCGTGTGCTGGGCTCGAAGAATAAATTCACCACGGTTTTGCCGCGCAGCAGAGGCACTTTTTTGATATTGCGTGCGCCCACTTCGATGAAGGAGTCTGCGGTGTCGAGTATTTCAGTGAGCAGCTCGCGGCTTAGACCGCTCACGGTCAGAAAGTGCTTCAGGCGGCCGTTCGGCGTTAGTTGTATGGCAGACATGCGTGTTCTCTTCAGGCGTTCGGGCTGTTCTGTGTTATGTGGCGAATTTCAAGGCTAAGCGATTCCGGCCCCAGTAGCTTGATGCGCTCGCCGGGTGCCAAGGCGATGGTTGCGCCAGTAATGTTCGGGCGGATGGGTAGCTCCGGCCGGTTCAGATCGACCAGCACCACCAGAGTGATGCTGGCGGGGCGACCATAGTCAAACAGCTCATTCATGGCGGCGCGTATGGTTCGGCCAGACATCAGCACGTCATCGAACAGGATGATATGTCTGTTTTCGGTGGCAAAGGGCAAACTGGAGGGCTTCACTTTCGGATTGAGGCCAATTTGGGTGAAATCATCGCGATAAAAAGAAATGTCCAGCTCACCGATCGGTTGTTGGCTGGCCAGTCTTTCGGCAATGGCTTGCGCAACCCAAACGCCTCCGGTGCGGATGCCCACCAGACCATAGTCGTTAATGTGATGCTGTTGCAGATATTCTTCGAGCTCCATAGTCATGGAATGCAGCAGCGTTTCTACCGTTTTACTATCATGCATTGTCGCTTTCCTGTTGGGCAAACCAGCTCTCGAGAATCAGGCATGCAGCAGCGCCATCCACCGAATGCGTGCCAAAGTCGGTATAACCCTGGCTGGCGCGAACGTGTTGTTTGGCCTCAAAACTGGTAAGGCGCTCATCCATCATCGCGACGGGCAGATTAAACCGTCCTTTGAGGCGCTTGCCAAATTTTTTCGCGCGCTGGCTCATCTCGCTTTCTGTGCCGTCCATGTTGAGCGGCAAACCCACCACACAGCCCCGTGGTTGCCACTCTTCAATATAGGACGAGATGTGGGTCCAATCGGGAATGCCATCCTGTGCTTTGACGGGGGGAAGCTCTCGCGCACTTTGCAGCAGTGTATTGCCAACCGCGACGCCAAACCGACGGGTACCAAAATCGAAGGCGAGATAAGTAGCGGCTTTCTTTGCTTCAGGCATGGCCAATCTGGCCATTGAGCTGGTTTGAGTCGATCCCCAGAATTGCCATGGCCTTATGTAATTTTTCATTGTCAGGTGTTGTGAACAGCACATCTTCGTTGGCTCGGCAGGTGAGCCAGGCATTTTCTGCGATTTCCTGCTCTAGTTGGCCTGCTCCCCAGCCGGCATAGCCAAGAGCAATTAAAAAATGCTCGGGCCCTTCTCCGGCGGCGATGGCAGCCAGAATATCTTTTGAGGTTGTCAGGCGAATCTGATCTGCAATGGGAAGGGTGGATTGCCATTCGCGCGTATCGGTATGCAGTACAAATCCCCGTTCCAGTTGTACCGGCCCGCCGGCATAGAGGGTCTGATCTGCGGCCTCCAATGAAATGTCGAGTTGTTCGAGAATGTCATGCAGGCTCAAGTCGGTTGGTCGATTCACAACGATGCCCATCGCCCCATGCTCGTTGTGTTCGCAAAGGTAGGTAAGCGTGCCGCTGAAATTGGGGTCGACCAGTTGCGGCATCGCGATCAAAAAATGGTTTTGCAGGTTCGGAGCTTGATCAGTCATGGTACAAGTATCACTAGGGCGTGTGACTTTGGCAAGTCGATCCACATACCAACTAAAAACTCGAAACGCCGGAGGGCTGATAAGAGAAGGTACGAATCAGTTCCAGCACATCCCGCTCCTTTCTTACTTGCTTGGGAAATGGCGCGAATGGCGCGGCGCGGCGCACAATGTCGATGGTTTTTGCATCCAGCACCAGATTGCCTGAGCTTTCGAGCACTTTAATATCCCTGATCGAACCGTCTGCGTAAATGGCGATCGACATACGAGGTTTACCGTACAGTTTTCGATTATTGTCCATGGGGAAGTACTGCTTGCCAATGCGTTCTATTTTGGCGACGACGGACTCAACGTAGCGTGCGTCCACCGCTTTCATGGTGTCGGCTGCGGTGAGTCGGGTGACACGAGGCCGTCGCGCATAACTTTGAAGCTGGTTATCAAGGCTGGCTTCAAGTGCCGCTATTTCCAGACTCCGTTCGAGGATGGATTTTTGAGGGGTATCAATCTGCTCTTCCCGTTTCTGTTGAACCCGCTCGAATAACGAGGGGCGCTTCCTCTCGCTATTGGTTGAGCTGACATAGGCCTGTTTTTTCTCGGGTTGCACGCGTTGTGGTGGCGGAGGCGCCGCGGCGGCGTGGTCGCCCGGCAACATTTGCGGTAAGGGGGTGGGTGTCGCGAGTTGTTGTTTTTCTTCCAAATTTCCACTGCCGATTTGGTTGGTTTCAGCGAGGTAGTCGGCTTTGTCGCGTTCTTTCAGATCGTCGATGCGGGACAGAGTGATTTCCATTGTTTTCGACGCGGGTTGAGGGTCTTCGGGGATGAAATCCGGTAGTACGAACAAAGCGTGCAAGGCTAAGGCCAAGAACAATGTGAAGCTCAGGCGATCGCCTGCGCCTACACCATTATCGACTAGTAAGGACACGCCCCAAATCTCCGCGTAAAGTGCTCACTGTAAGTGCGTCTGACCTTCTGCCAGTTGCCGCTCGATGGCGGCCATTAGATCACCGGCGATATCCAGCTGGCAAGCCCGATCCAGCTCCCTGATACAAGTAGGGCTGGTGACATTGATTTCGGTAAGGTACTCACCGATCACGTCGATGCCGACAAACAACAGGCCGCGCTTCGACAGGTCGTCTTTGATTTGTTCAACAATCCAGCGGTCTCGATTGGTTAACGGCAGCGCAATGCCGGTTCCGCCAGCGGCGAGATTTCCGCGACTTTCGCCTGCGCCGGGAATGCGCGCCAAGGCATGGTCTACGGGTTTGCCATCAATAATCAGAATACGTTTGTCGCCGTCCTTGATGGCGGGCAAGTAGCTTTGGGCCATGATCTGCTGCGTGCCGTGTGCAGTCAGCGTCTCCAGAATAACCGATAAATTGGGGTCATCCTTGCGTACCCGAAAAATAGAACGGCCGCCCATGCCATCGAGAGGCTTGAAAATCACATCGCCATGCTCGGCATGAAAGGCTTTCAGTCGAACAGGATCTCGGGATACGAGGACAGGGGGGCAGCATTGCGGGAAAGCGGTCGCATACAGTTTTTCATTGCAGTCTCGAAGGCTGCGGGCGCGATTGACAACCAGCACGCCATCGCTTTCAGCGCGTTCAAGAATGTGTGTGGCATAAACAAACTCGGCATCTACCGGGGGGTCCTTGCGCATAAGAATAATGTCGAACTCCGACAACGGGTCGTCGCGCCCCGCTCCCAATTCAAACCACTTTGCGGCATCGTCGATGACCTGCAAAGGCCGGTGGTGTGTCATTGCCCTGCCTTGGTCCAGG
This sequence comes from Oleiphilaceae bacterium, assembly GCA_041590075.1. Classification (GTDB taxonomy): domain Bacteria; phylum Pseudomonadota; class Gammaproteobacteria; order Pseudomonadales; family Oleiphilaceae; genus PZPK01. The sequence goes on along the minus strand of JBFHUL010000008.1, from coordinate 37,577 downwards.
TAGAGATCTTGCAGTTCGATATAGCCAAGTTGCCAGCCTTTTTTCTGGGCCGCTAGGGCCATGGCGAAGGTGCTGTCTTTCTTAATATTGATAGACGAAATGGGGTCCATCACGATTCCAAGCTTTATCGTCATTTAATTCCTGCTAAACAAAATTTTTGTACTAGTCTTAAGTAATCCGGGACCAGTTTGCGTTGCTCATTTTTCAGGGTAGCCTGAGGTAGCTTGCCAGGCGTTTCGGATCAGGAGCAATGTGTAAGGCGAGATTCTAATTCATATTCCTGAGCATTACATTTAGATACAAGATAAGCTTTCCAACATTTTCTTATTACACTATAAATAATAAGTGTTTATCTTGTGTATCGTGAATTAATATTAGAAAACGCATTTAACATATTGGTCTATAGTCAATTTATGTTCGAATGATTTTGAACAACGGTGTCGTAAGTCAGCGCCTTGAAGTGGTGCTGCTACGTGCGAAATCTGCAAGTGCCCCAGGCTGCTAGAGAATGGAAGAAAATTTTGAAAATCTGAAAATAATGGTGATCGACGATAGTAAAACCATTCGTCGTACGGCTGAAACGCTTCTGAAAAAAGTAGGCTGCACCGTTATCACTGCTACAGATGGCTTTGACGCGCTGGCCAAAATCGCGGACTCCCATCCCGATATCATTTTTGTCGATATCATGATGCCGCGCTTGGATGGTTACCAGACGTGTGCCCTGATCAAAAACAACAGTGCCTTTAAATCGACACCTGTGATTATGTTGTCGAGTAAGGATGGTCTGTTTGACAAGGCGAAGGGCCGGATCGTTGGCTCGGATCAGTATCTGACCAAGCCGTTCAGTAAGGATGAATTGCTAAATACTATCCGCAATCATATGCCGGGTAGTTAGGATTTCATGAAATGTTCAATTCGCACTGCTCTGAGCAGTAGAAGAGTTTGCTTGGGGGAACCATGGCTCGCATATTAATCGTCGATGACTCACCAACCGAGATTCGTAAAATCTCCACAATTCTCGAAAAACATAACCACGAAGTGATTACTGCCGACAATGGTGCCGACGGTGTGGCCGTTGCCCGTTCGGAGCAGCCCGACCTGATTCTGATGGATGTCGTGATGCCAGGCTTGAACGGTTTTCAGGCAACCCGACAGCTCACACGCGCACCTGAAACTGCTGATATCCCGGTGATTATTGTCACCACTAAAGATCAGGAAACCGATCGCGTGTGGGGTACTCGTCAGGGCGCCAAAGGATATCTGGTAAAACCCGTCAGCGAAGATAGCCTGACACAGACCATTAATGAGCTCTTGGGCTAAGTTGAGCGAGCACTGATGGCATCGAGTCTTACCCCATTCGAGACCCTCTCGGAAATCGCCAGTCGCAGTGTTGCGCTGGCTGCCGGCCTGCCCGCGCAGGATGAGGCGGTTGAGTTATGGAACGGGATCGGCTTTACCATCGACGGCATCTACTATGTGGCGCCCATGGGGTCGGTATCGGAATTGCTGCACTTACCTAAATACACGGCTGTACCGGGTGTCAAAAACTGGATGCTTGGTGTGGCCAATGTGCGTGGCCGCCTGTTGCCTATCATGGATTTGGCGCGATTTTTTGGTCTCAGTCATTCCTCAGCAAAAAGCCGTGAAAAACGCGTGCTGGTCATCGAGCATGGCGATGTGTTGAGTGGTTTCATCGTCGATAGCGTGCTGGGCATGCAGTATTTTCCCAAAGAGAGTTTTCACGATGTGGCGGCCAACAGTTTGCCGCCATCGGTGCAGCCCTATGTTAAAGGCGCGTACAGCAAGAACGATATTGAATGGTTTGTATTCGACACCTTCTCGCTGACAGAAGACGATAAATTTCTCGACGTGGCAGTGGTCAATGCACGTGTGTAGCTCACTGATTCAATCAAGACTAACAATTACATCGGAAAGGCCGGGAGCCGGATCATGAAAATCTTATCTGGAAAATTCAGTACAGATCAGGGCAACAACACGCTCATCATCTCGATGGGTGTGGTACTGGTGGTATTGCTACTCGCCCTGTTTGTCGTGTCGTACATGATTGTGCGGGATAGCGACTATGACAAGGAGTACGCAGGTTATGCCAGTGACCTGCGGGTACTGTCTCAGGAGGTTGCGAAAAACGCCACCGAGGCCGCAGCCGGTAAGGAAGAAGCCTTTAAACAGCTGCAAAAATCACGTGATGATTTTGAGCGAAAACTTGGCTTGATTGTTAACGGTAACGAAGAGACAGGCCTGCCGCCCTCTGACCTTCCCGATGAAACCGGTGTAACCGAACGCTGGGATACGGTGAAGCGCAACGCCGACCGGATACTTGAAAACGAAGAAACGGTTCTGACGCTTCACCAGATTGCCGAAACGCTTAACGAAACCATTCCACAGCTTCAGATTGAGTACGAAGATGTGGTCATGATCCTGCTCGAGAACGATGCCCCTGCCGATCAGATATCGGTGGCCGAGCGACAGTCGTTGCGGGCCGAACGGATTGTACGAAGTGTTAACAACATCCTCACTGGTGACGAAGATGCTGCGATTGCAGCAAACCGGTTTGGTGAAGATGCCACCTTGTTCGGACGTGTGATGAACAGCATGTTCGAGGGTAATGAGGCGATGCAGATTTCGCAGGTGACCGATGAAGATGCCATTTATGGTCTGGAAGCGATTGCCGAACTGTTCGATTTTGTAGACAGTAACGTTAGGGCCATTCTCGAAACCTCGCCCGAATTGTTCAAAGTACGCAACGCTGCCAACTCGATCTTTGAAAACTCGATTAACCTGCTCAATGAAACCACCAGTCTGGCCAATAGTTTCCAGAATCAGGCGGACTCGCGCTTCGTTAGTCCAACCCTCGCCTACTTTATTCTGGCCGCCATTATTGCACTGATCATGGTCGTAGGCTGGTTGCTGTATCAGGAAAGTCAGAATCGCCTGCGCCTGACAGAAGAACAGAATGAACAGAATCAGAACGCCATCCTGCGACTGCTGGATGAGCTGGCTGACCTTGCCGACGGTGACCTTACTACAGAGGCAACGGTAACCGAGGACTTTACCGGAGCCATCGCCGACTCCATCAACTTCGCTATCGATCAGATGCGCGGCCTTGTAAAAGCAATCCGTGACACCGCGCTGCAGGTCGCCTCATCGGCTCAGGAAACACAAAGCACGGCCATGCATCTTGCCGACTCTGCGGAGCACCAGGCGCAAGAAATTGCCGGAGCATCGGCTGCCGTGAACGAGATGGCGGTGTCTATCGATCAGGTATCTTCGAATGCTGCCGAATCGGCGGCGGTTGCCGAACGCTCGGTTGCGATTGCCAAGAAAGGCGCCGAAATGGTACAGAACACCATTCACGGGATGGATACAATTCGGGAACAGATTCAGGAAACCTCCAAACGTATCAAACGCCTGGGTGAGTCTTCGCAGGAGATCGGTGATATCGTATCCCTGATTAACGACATTGCCGACCAAACCAACATCCTGTCATTGAACGCGGCGATTCAGGCGTCGATGGCCGGTGATGCGGGACGCGGCTTCGCGGTGGTTGCGGACGAGGTTCAGCGCCTTGCAGAACGCTCATCTGCGGCAACCAAACAGATTGAAGCACTGGTTAAAACGACGCAGACCGATACCAACGAAGCGGTTATTTCCATGGAACACACCACGGCCGAGGTGGTACGTGGGGCGCGCCTCGCACAAGACGCCGGTGTGGCACTTGAAGAAATCGAAACAGTATCGATGAATCTGGCCGATTTGATCCAGAACATTTCGAATGCTTCGCGCCAGCAATCACTCTCCGCTGGCCATATTTCCAATACGATGAACGTCATTCAGGAAATTACTTCACAGACTTCGGCGGGTACGAATGCAACCGCTAAATCGATCGGTAATCTTGCTGAAATGGCGAGTCAGTTGCGGGCATCGGTATCGGGCTTCAAGCTGCCAGCTGATGATGAAGAAGGTGATCAACCGGCAACTGAAACAGCCAACGTCGCTTGAGGGTTGGGTAACGCGAGCGTAGATCGTGCAACTTTACAGCGAACGCCAGATTGAAGGCTTGATTATGGAATGGGAGCAGGTGCCGCGGGCGACACTCAGCGATGCGCAGTTTTGGCGCTGGCAGGCCCTGCTCGAAAGCCGCACGGGCATGTACCTTCCCATCGAACGAAAGTCGCTCCTGCAATCCAACCTCAGTATTCGTATGCGTGAAGCTGGGTGTCATGACTACGATGCCTATTACAATATGGTAGAGGCTGTTCCCAGCGGTATCGTGGAGTGGAATATTCTCGTGGATCGCATCATGGTTCAGGAGACACGCTTCTATCGCAACCCCGAATCCCTGCAGCTGATGGAGCGGCTCATAAGTGAGCATTTGAAGCAATACGAGCCGCGATTGCCACTCAATATCTGGAGTGTGGGGTGCAGCACAGGTGAAGAACCCTACACACTGGCCATCATCGCGCATGACCAGTTTAATCGTCATCAACGGCCTCCTGCCTATGGTGTTTCGGCAACCGATATCAGTTTGCCCGCGCTGCATAAGGCACGGGAAGGCATTTACAGCAAACGCAAGTTGGCAGATGTTCCCTCAAATTGGGTGAGTACCTACTTCGAAGCTCAGGGTGGTGAGCTGTTCCGTGTGGTAGATGATGTGCGGAACAGGGTCTGCTTCAGCATGACCAACATGATTGAAATCGAAAGAAGCCCGTTACGCAATATGGATGTGATTTATTGCCAGAACGTGCTGATTTATTTTCGTAAAGAAAGAATGCATCAAATACTGGATGCTCTGGCAGAAAGATTGGCTCCCGGCGGGGTGTTGATCATCGGACAGGGTGAAGCAACCAGTTGGCGCAACAGCAGCGTCGATCGAATGCCAGACAATCAAACGCTGGCTTTCCGTCGACGAGTTGCCACTCAACAGACAACGCACTAACCGGAGAAGTTATGGCTGATAACCATGACTACATTGCCCTCGACTGGGTCAAAGGCGAAATAGAACAGACACTGACGCAGGCGCGTACGGCTCTGGAGTCCTTTGTTGAAAATGGCCAGGACAGCACCCAGATCACCTTTTGCATGAATTATATTCACCAGGTGCACGGTACCCTGCAAATGGTGGAGTTCTATGGTGCAGGCCTGCTGGCAGAAGAAATGGAAAAACTGTGTCAGGCCATGCTTGACGAAACGGTGACCAGCGTTGAGGAAGCGCAGCAGGTGCTCATGGAGTCGTTGCTGCAACTGGAAAACTACTTAGAACATATTCAGACTGGCCAGCGCGACTTGCCGGTTATTCTGCTCCCCATTCTGAATGATATCCGAGCCTTGCAGAGCCAGCCCCTCCTGTCGGATACCTCCCTGTTTACACCCGATCTGAGCGTCGCCATGACGCCACCAAATCCAGAGCACAACAAGCGTATGCAGGATGCGCAGGTGGTCGCCAATCTGCGTAAATTGCGTCAGATGTTTCAGTTTTCGTTGGCGGGCATTATTCGCAATCAGGACCTGACGAATAACTTCGCGTATTTGTACAAGGTGCTGGCGCGGCTTGAAAAATTCTGCCAAGGATCGCCACTTGGCAAGGTCTGGTGGGTCGCAGTTGGTTTTCTTGATGCGATTCAGGATGACAAGGATGGTCTGGGCTCCGCCACGAAACAATTGTTGCGGGAACTGGATCTGCATATAAAACGCATGATCGATGAGCACGAAACAATCCTCAGTCAGGCACTGCCTGCCGATCTGCTTAAGAACTTGCTGTACTACGTTGCCAAAACCACGGTCAGCAGTAAACGTATTAACGAGCTGAAGCAGGCATTCAAACTCTCCGACGCATTACCCAGTGATCAGGAGGTCGACGAAGAGCGTCAGAAGCTGCAGGGGCCGGGTAAAGAAACCATGCACTCGGTGGTCGATGCCTTGACAGACGAACTGAATCAGGTGAAAGACCGTCTGGATCTGTTCGTTCGGGACAGCCATCGTGACCCCCAGGCGCTGACGGATTTGTTGCCAGCGCTGAACCAGATAGCGAACACCATTGCCATACTGGGATTGGGTGTGGCGCGTAAAGCTGTGCTTGAGCTGGTGGAAAAAGTCGAGCAAATCGGCGCAGGAGAGCTGGCTGCTGACGACCAGGTGCTGATGGATATGGCCGGTTCCATGCTCTACGTGGAAGCCAGTTTGGCATCGCTTACCGAAGATCCTCGGGCAAGTGAATCTGAGGCCGGTGATGAGTTTGTTGTCCCGCAGGAACAATTTGAGAATGCGCACAATGCCGTGATTTTTGAATCACGCAATGGACTGGAGCAGGCCAAAAACAGCATTGTCAGCTTTATCGCATCCCAGTGGGATCACTCCGAAATAGAGGATGTACCCGATCTTCTCGACAGTATTCGAGGCGGGCTCCAAATTATTCCCTTGCCCAAGGCGGCGAGTTTGTTGGAGGCCTGCGGTCGTTACATCCGTGAATCGATTCTATCAACCAAAGCCGTGCCCGACTGGCAACAACTTGATCGTTTGGCGGATGCGATCACCAGCATCGAATATTACATGGAGCGATTGTCTGATGGTGCAAAGGACAACGAGCGCATTCTGAAAGTTGCCGAAGAAAGTGTGGCATCGCTTGGCTATCCGACTGATGGCGACGGCTCCAGCGAGGCTGCTCCGGTAGAGAGCCGCCCTGCTATCTCACAACATCACACTTCAGAGGTGGCTGCGGAGTCGCCGGATGCGGTGGTGAAGCAGAGTGATGAAGGCTTGATCGACGAAGAAATTCTCGAAATCTTTGTTGAGGAAGCACAGGAAGTGATGGTGGAGATTCATGCTGCCATGAAATCTCTGCGCGACAATTACGAAAACATGCCGGCTCTGGCCGAACTGCGCAGAGCATTTCACACCCTCAAAGGCAGTGGTCGCCTGGTTGGCGCGACGGAAATTGGCGAGCTGGGCTGGTCGGTTGAGAACCTGTTAAACAAATTTCTGGATAAATCCGAATATGCGACGCCTGAGGTGTGCGACTTCATTGATATGGTCATGGATAGTCTGCCCTCCTTGGTCGACGCCTTTGCGCAGCAGCAACCTGTAGAAGGTTATCAGCATTTAATTGAGCGCGCACAGATGCTGACAGATGGATTCATGAAAGGTGAATCCAATGTTGCATCATCATCTGCGCAAAGTTTTGAGCCCGCTCCCCCGCCGAAATCTCATGATGACACCCAGGATCAGGCCGATAGCCCATCTGACCCAGATGTCGATACAGTAAGGCAGGAAGAGGCCGAGGAGACACCCAAATCTGAGGTAGTCGCACCAGCCGAAGCCAGTCCTTCTGTTGCGGAGCAGGACGAAGAAGATGATTTAATCGACGAAGAAATTCTCGAAATATTTATCGAGGAAGCGGAGGAAGTTTCCGGGACCATCAATCAGTACCTGCCTACCTTTATGGACGAGCATGACAATAAGGAGGCATTGGCAGAATTGCGACGTGCCTACCATACCCTGAAGGGAAGTGGGCGCATGGTTGGCGCCGAAGACATTGGTGAAACAGCTTGGGCTGTCGAGAATATGCTGAATCGCGTGATCGATGGTTCGGTGGCGATGAATCAGGAGATTGCAGATCTGGTTGCCTATGTGTCAGGCGAGATACCGGGTCTTGTAGAGGCCTTCAAAACGCGTAGCCCAGTGACCATCGACCGGCCAGCAATAGAAGCACGCGCACAGGCGCTGTCTGCGGGCGAGTCGGTACCGGCATGGCAAGCCGGCGGTGCCGGTTCCGAAAGTGAGCCACTGGCAGCGCAAGGTCCCGACGATACTGCGCCTTCTGATACAAATGTTGATGTAGGAACTGATAAAGCCTCACTGGATATCGATGACGCCCTGCTGGAAATCTTTGAAACCGAAGCGGCAGTGCATATAAGTACGGTTGATGAATTTGTAGCAGGCGTGCCGTCAGAGAGTGCGATTGCCATCAATGATGGCCTGTCCCGTGCCCTGCATACCTTGAAAGGCAGCGCTAATACCGCAGGGATTCAACCAATTGCCCAGATAGCGGTACCGACCGAGAAGCTGGTTAAGGAGGCGCGGGCCAATGGGATCGAGGTAAACCGGGAGTTTGCAGCGCTGTTGGCCGATGCAATGCAGTTGATACGCGAAGGTGTTGCGCAGTTGCGTTCGACACCCCTGCGTGAAATCGCCAATACGCAGGGCTATCTCGAGAAATTGCAAAGCCTGCAGAAAGAGCTATTCAAAGGTTTGTCCGAAGAAGAGGATGAATTCAAATCCGGTGCGCCCGATCCGCAACTCATCAGTATTTTCCTCACCGAAGGTCTCGATATTCTGCTGGATGCAGAAGGAATTCTGAATGAATGGGGCGACGATCCTGTTAAGGGCGAGAAGCTGGGTAAACTGATCGGCGAGGTGAAAACCCTGCATCGGGGTGCCAAAGTCGCCGGTCTGGAGAGTATTGCGGAATTATGCGAATGTCTCGAAGACTGCTACGGATCGGTGGAAATAGGTAGTGAGCCGCCCAGTGGTGAATTTATTTCCGATATCAAGCGTGGCCATAACGCTTTGATCGACATGATGGACCAGGTGGCCGCAGGGCTTACTGCGGTGCCCGACAATAAACTCCTGGCGAAGTTGCGAGAGCACATCACCACGCAAGGCGTGCCCAGTCATCCGGATCTTACCGAAAAGCTGGATGAGTTGGAAAAAGAACTCGATGGAGCGCTTTCTCAGCTTGGTAGCGATAGTGCGGCGCAGGAAGACACAGACACCCGCAACGCTGCGGATGATGAGCTCTTTGACGAAGAGCTCGCGGGCATATTCCTCGAGGAGGCGCGCGAGATTGTCGATGGCATTGCTCCGGCACTGAAAATCGTCAAAGCCGGTGACGGCAAAGATCAGTTCGCGCAATTACAGCGAGATCTGCACACCCTGAAAGGTGGAGCCCGATTGGCCGGAATCGAAGAAATTGGTGATTTGGCGCATGTGCTTGAAGATTGCTTTGAAGACCTAGCGCTGGGCCAAAAGTCGGCAAATGAGGATTTATTGGGGCTGTTTGCAGAAGCGGAGCAGGCTCTGCAACGGGACTTGGCAGCAGTTGAACATCAGCAGCCTCTCACGGCGCATACAGACTTGATTGACGCGATTAAGAGCGTTGAACAGGGCGCGTCCAGACATGAGCCCGCCGAGCAGAAAACGGATCAAGAAAAGCATGAAATAAGCACTCCGGAAACCGCGGAAGAAGTGGCTGCGCAACACCAAACTGAGACGGAGCTCGCGGCCGAAGCGGCAGGTGACGAACCGGCGTACGAACTCGACCCGGAACTCGTGGAGATCTTCCTGGAGGAAGCACGCGATATTATTCACAGCTCCGGCGCACTTATGCATCAGTGGGAGTCCGACACCCAGAACTTGGCGCTTGTTGGTGAATTACAACGGGAATTGCACACCCTGAAAGGTGGCGCCCGTATGGCCGAAATCAACGCCATTGGCGATTTGTCGCACGAACTGGAAACGCTGTTCGAGAACATCGTAGAGCGCGGGTTTGAAGCCAGTGCTGAACTCATCGATCTCTGTCTGCGCTGCCATGATGCCCTAGCCATTATGGTCGATGCGGTGGCAGATGGCGGTTTCGCTGCGCCCGACCAGCAGCTGTTGGCAGCCATTAAGCGTGCCATCAGTGGTGAAACGCCAGCCCCTGAGCAGGAAACATTACCCGCTATTGCAGCAGACACGCCAAAAGATGTTGCCGCACCTCCGGGCACGGACGCGGATGTGAGTGGCCAAATCGCGGCTGAGTCTCTTGAAGGAGATCTGTTACCCCTATTTATCGATGAGAGCAAGGATATTCTCTCGGCCGCGGCTGAATACCTGGAGCATTGGGGTGAGGACCTGTCCAGCCTCGATAGTGTTGTTGAGCTACAACGTGAAATGCATACCCTTAAAGGAGGTGCGCGGCTTGCAGATGTAGATCCCATCGCTGACTTGGCGGCTGCAGCAGAAGATCAGCTGGGCAAACTGATCGATGGAAATATCGCTTCGCCTCAGCAATTACATGGATGCATGGTGCGGGCCTACCAGGCAATGGCCGGGATGCTTGAAAATCTCATTCAAGGTAAAGCGGTGGGTGCCCAGCCTGCGCTCGTTGAAGAGTTGAAGACAGCAGGCGACAAGGATATTGCATCAACAAGCGATGATGCTGCAGATGAAGATCTGGATCTGGAAGTACTTGAGATGTTCATGGAAGAGGCCAATGAACTCATTGAGGCCTTGGAAGAACAGACTTCACGCTGGAGTAAAGAGCCACAGCAAAGTGACTGCAATCTTGAGCTGCAACGTATTCTACATACTTTGAAAGGAGGCGCACGGCTTGCCAGCCTGACCCCACTTGCCAATGAAAGCCACGATTTGGAAACCATTTTGCTCAAGGCGCAGAATGACAACCTGGCGTTTGAAGGTGACTTGAAAGACAGTGTCATGAAGGCGCAGGATCGGCTGGTTAAATTAGTTGAAGATGTGCAAAAACGCGCCGGCGCCAACAAGCCTGCTGCAAAAACTACAAAACCAGCATCTTCCGCCACGCAGGGCAAACCACCCGAAAAAGCGGCGAAAGCGCCGCCGAAACTAAAGAAAGTAGAGGCGCCAAAAGCGACGGCACAGGAAACCATCCGTGTATCCGCCGGCATGCTCGAAGAGCTGGTCAACCTGGCGGGTGAGACCAGTATCTCGCGCGGACGCTTGGAGCAGCAGATCAGTGACTTTGGATTCACACTGGAGGAAATGTCGGCCACCATCGAACGCTTGCGTGAACAGCTGCGTCGTATGGAGATGGAAACCGAAGCGCAAGTGCTGTTTCGGGCTGAGCAAGAAGGTCTCACAGGCTCAGATTACGAGGATTTCGACCCGCTGGAGATGGACCGGTATTCGTCTATTCAGCAGTTATCGCGCTCATTGACCGAAAGTACCACCGACCTGATGGAATTGCGGGAAACCCTGGCTAATCGAGCTCGGGATGCAGAAACCTTGCTGCTGCAACAATCGCGCATTAACTCGGAATTGCAGGAAAGCCTGATGAAAACGCGCATGATTCCGTTTTCATCCATGGTACCTCGTTTGCGCCGAATCGTGCGCCAGATAAGTGGCGAGCTGAACAAGCAAGTCGACTTCGATGTTTTGAATGCCGAGGGCGAAATGGACCGCTCAGTGATGGAGAGAATGGTTGCGCCCCTGGAGCATATGTTGCGTAACGCTTTGGACCACGGTATTGAGTCTAAGGACGATCGTCGCAAAGCGGGCAAGCCCGAAGCGGGTACGATTCGCCTTTCGTTGTCTCGTGAAGGGGGTGACGTGGTGCTGAAAATGAGCGATGACGGAGCGGGTATCAACGACAAACGGGTACTTGAAAAGGCATTGAGCTCAGGGCTTGTTAAGCAATCTGCCAAGCCCACGCGTCACGAGATTCTGCAGTTTATTATGATGCCCGGCTTTAGTACGGCACAAAAAGTCACGCAAATTTCCGGGCGAGGCGTCGGTATGGATGTGGTCGCCAGCGAAATCAAACAAATGGGGGGCTCCATTGCGATAGACTCCGTTTTTGGCGAGGGAACTGAATTCACCATTCGTCTGCCCTTTACCGTTTCGGTGAATCGTGCCTTGATGGTCAATACCGGAGAAGATTTTTATGCCATCCCGCTCAATACCATAGAGGGTATCGTTCGGGTGAGCCCTTATGAGCTGGAAGAGTATTACAAACCAGATGCGCCTTTGTACGAGTATGCCGGGCGAAAATACAAGCTGCAGTACCTCAGTAAATTGCTGCATACCGGGCATCATCCCAAACTTCAGGGGCAGCCACTGCCGCTGCCCGTGATTCTGGTGCGTGGTACCGATCAACCCATGGCGCTTCAGGTGGATAGCCTGATGGGTAGTCGTGAAATCGTGGTGAAGAGTCTGGGGCCGCAGTTTGGTGGCGTGCATGGCGTGTCGGGTGCCACCATACTGGGTGACGGTAGTGTGGTCGTCATTCTGGATTTACCTGCATTGATTCGCGACGACTCAGCTGGTCTGCTAGATATGGCGGATGCCTCACTCGCAACGCCGGTCAAGGATCAGGATACCACTACCGTGATGGTGGTTGATGACTCGGTTACGGTAAGAAAAGTGACCAGTCGCTTGCTCACCCGAAATGGTATGGAAGTGATCACAGCAAAAGACGGAGTGGATGCGATCGCGCAACTTCAGGACCACAAACCGGACGTAATGCTGCTGGATATCGAAATGCCGCGTATGGATGGGTTTGAAGTTGCCACGCTGGTCAGACATGACGAACGGCTTAAGGATGTACCTATCATTATGATTACCTCGCGAACTGGCCAGAAGCACAGAGAGAGAGCGTTATCGATAGGCGTCAACGAGTATTTGGGCAAGCCCTTTCAGGAGCAGGACCTGCTTGCAACGATTGAGCGCCTGACAATATAGGCTGCGTGCATGTCACAGCGACCAGAAGTGGGAGTGATAGCCGATAGCCCCTTACAGCGACATGTACTGCAGGGTGTACTGACCGCTTACGGCTTATCGGTCAACGTCATTTGTGAACCCGGCATGTTCGAGCATCAACCCGAAGAGCGAATCAAAAAGGTAGATTGCTGGTTGGTTGATATAGATGACGAGAAGCAGGAAGCACCGGTCCTGGAATGCCTGTTCGAATTAGGTGATGCGCCCATTCTGTTCGGACTGGGGAAAGCGCCGGCCAAGCACGAGGAGTCTTATATTTCCTGGGAGCGCCGTCTATTCGCCAAGCTGGAAGAGCACTTGGGTCGCCTCGAAGTGCTCGACAGTGAAGAAAGTATTATGGCGCTCAGCACGGAAGAAGCGCCACGCGCACAGGATTCGTTAACGCGCCGCATGGCTGCTCGGTCGGCGAAGCCAGCAAGAGAGGTGTGGATTCTGGCTGCGTCATTGGGTGGGCCTGCCGCAGTTAAGGAGTTTCTCGATAACCTACCCGCCAATCTCGACATTGGTTTTCTCTATGCTCAACATGTCGATCCGCATTTCTCCAAGGTTTTGACACAAGTGCTGAGTCGACATTCAGAGTTAGAGTTGCACCCTTTGGAGAACGGGAACCAGATTAGTGCCGGTGAGGTATTGATGGTGCCTGTGGATCGGGCAGTCAGTTTTGGTTCTATGGGGGCTATGGTAAGCGAAGTGCCCTGGAAGGGTCCGTATGGCCCGTCTATTGATCAATTGCTCGCAAATGCACTCGACCATTTCGGCAATCGTTGTCATGCGATCGTATTTAGCGGTATGGGTAATGATGGCGCCATGTCGGCTCCCCGTATGAAACGGGCGGGTTGTGAAATTTGGACGCAATCACCGGACAGCTGTGCTAACAGTTCAATGCCTCAATCGATTTGTGATCTGGATTGCAGCAGCTTCAGCGGAACGCCAACTGAGCTGGCCGCAGCGCTCGTTGAAAGGTGTAAACAAAATGGTACGCTGGTGGATCAGGATGAAACTGATGCGCCGCATAATCTAACTCAGCCAAAAGGAGTCTGAGCGTGTCTGAAACCTTGGAAGTCATTTCCAGTCTGTACTTGCCTGTAAGTAAAGCCAAGCTTCTTCTTCCAAACGTTACGGTTGCCGAAGTGGTTGATTATCAGGAGCCTAGGAAGCAGGACGGGACGCCTGATTATTTTCTTGGCACGGTAAGCTGGCGAGGCATTAATATACCGCTGCTCTCCTACGAAATTGCCAATGGCGCGGCCTCCGTGAGGCGTTCAAAAAATGCCCGCATCGCAGTGATCAATACGATCGGCGAGCACGCGCAAAAACTGCCGTTCTTTGCGATTGTCACGCAGGGGATTCCTCGTTTGGTGAAAGTCAGTGATGAGTTGATCAAAACATCCAAGAAAAAGGCTGGCAAAGCGGATTTGATGCTGGTGCGCGTCGATGGTGAAGATGCCGTGATACCGAACGTCGAACACCTTGAATCTCTTGCATATCCTCTGGCCTCCGCGTCCTGAGTTCACGTAGGCAAGGCATGGTCGACTTCAGCCAGCAGCAGCTTTCCGCGCAAGGCCAGCGTGTGCAGCTTGGTTTGATTATGCTTCTTGTCCTGAGTGTGTGGCTTGGCGTAAAACAGGCTGCTGCCGGTTCTGGTCTCATGCCGGTTTTAATGTACGTGCTCAGCACAGCCTCTCTGAGCCTATGTTTCATGCCGTCACTGCAAAGCATACAAGACAGTTTGCGGCAGCATTGGGGGTTGGTGTCGGTTTTTCTTGCCATGCTGGTGCAGTGTTGGTGGTCGATTGATCATAGGCACTGGTTTGGTGTTCTCGTTCTCGCTGGTTTTCTTGTGCTTTCACTGCCTCGTGCGACGCTTTTTGCCCTTATTACCGGTCTCCTTTTCATATTCGCTAACGTATGGCTGCATTCTTGGCGCATAGTCATCGATGCCATGGCGCCGGTGATATTGATGGTTGCAGGCATTTATATACTCCAATTGCATTTAGCGAGAACAAGTCAGTCACTTGGTCATTCTTTGTCACGGGATAGTCTGACCGGTTGCGGTAATCTTCAATGCCTGCAAAAAGAAATGACACGCCAGGCAGAATTAAGCCGGCGTTATCAGGTACCAGCAACGGCGCTTGTGATACGCATTGAAAGCTGGCAAACGGTGGTGAATGAAATAGGCGCCCGGCACGCCAATAGCTGGTTAAAGGAAATTGTAGAGGTGTGGCTCAGTCGTTTACGCACAACGGATATCCTGTGTCGCTATCGCGATACAGAGTTTGTTCTGCTGTTGCCGAATACCAACGCGGACAATGCTCGCAAACTGGCTGACGATCTTGTACGTGCCAGTGCTTCCTACGAGTTTCGCAGAGGGATTAATCCCGAAATACACAGTTACCTCAGAGAGTTTGACCCTCAGGAAGGGGTCGACCAGTGGATGAACCGACTGGAAGAGCGCGCTAATTAATTACGCAATACCGGGGGAACTGACTACACTAAAAATATGCTTGAAAATCTGCTCAGGTTTCGAGGAAGGATGCCGATACGCATCGTTAAGGATAATAAATAACTCAGTCAAAAACCGGGCCATGTCTGGTGTGAAAGCCCCTTGGCTGGGCAACATAAATTGGAAACCCTTCCGGGTACGGTCCGCACTTTTTGTTTAGGTAGAGATATGTTTGGATTTGGAAAAAATGCGCTGCAGGCGAATGAAACTGCCGTCGACAAGATGACTTTACAAAGTCTTGAGCGAAAAGCTGCGCTGCTGGATGAGTTGGTTGCTAGTAATCCGGTTGGTTTGGCGCAAGAGGTTGCTTCAGTTATTGAACGCTCGCGCCAATCCGCACAGGGCTTTGTGAGCAAAGTCGAAGATGCCAATCAGCAAGTCTCGGTTCAGCTCAGTGAAGGGAAGGCGATTCAGGAGGCCGCACAGCGGGCCGGAGATGCGGCAAACCAAACTGCAGACCTGTCGCGTCAATGTAACGCCGACATGCGGCAACTGTCTGATAACGTGGAGACGTCGTCGAAGTATATTTCTGAATTTACCTCTTTGCTCGAGAGCCTCGATGAAAGCAACAAAACCATCAGTAAATTGTTGGAGTCCATCAAAGCAATCGCCGACCAAACCAACTTGTTGGCCTTGAACGCAGCCATCGAAGCCGCGCGCGCTGGCGAGCATGGGCGAGGTTTCGCTGTGGTTGCCGATGAAGTGCGCCAGTTGGCCAATACATCGAATGAGTCCGCTGAAGAAATTCAGGGTGAAATCACGAAGATAACCGAAATCTCCAACTCCGTTATTGCCAAGCAGCAAGAAGTGGCCGAAGTGATTAATAGCAGTGTCACCATTGCTTCTGAAACCCTGAATAATCTATCCGGCATGGAGGCCAGTGCTCAAAACAGCGCTGAAACCACGAATGCCCTGTATGGTAACCTTGACGCGCATAGCCATCAGGTAGAACGAGTAAAAGACGCCATCGAGAGCGCGCTGGCGGATATGCACTCCGGTTCCTCAGATAACGCACGCGCTCTCGAGCTGTGTCAGCAGCTGGTCGACCAAATTTCAAAAGCCCAAGTCTGATTCAGCTGTTCTGCGGGGCGATACCTCCTGTCCGTCCCGCTATTTCTTTCATGCACCTGTTGGTTTTTTTGACACTTTTTCTCACGCCATTTGTATCACTGCACCGGATGTGTTTCCGATATTACACTTTGGTATGGAGCCGGCTCGCTAAGGCTATGATTTTCCTATGCCTGGAGGAGATGCTGATGAAATTGTGTTCATTTGGTCAGGCTATTTGCGCGATTGGTTTGAGAATTGCTTTACCAACAGTAAGGCCGCGCGTGCGGCAGAACATTGCCTCTCACGTGTAAGAGCCGTTAAGGATTGATGTCACATGCCGATACAGGAACAAGACCGTCTGATAGTCAAAAGCGGAGGTGGTCATATGAGCACTGAAGAGCAAACCAAATTCGACCGATTGAAAAAGTTATACACCGCTAAATGCGGCCAGGTTGAGCAGGCTAAAATTTCATCCAGCGTTTTTCACTCTCAAGTGTTACAAGCAGAGGCCGATGCGATTAAGGCAGAGTTGGATCTGAGTATTCATGTTGACGAATAGCGCAAGGCACTAAAAGTAGTTCACGCGAGCGACGGCTCATGTTAGATTGTCGTGCTTTGTCAAAGCTGATGGTCATATACGGGCATGCTCGAAGCAATTTCTCAACATTACAAAGCAATTATTGAAGGCTTGGGTGAAGATGCCGAGCGTGAAGGCTTGATCAATACGCCTATGAGGGCGGCCAAAGCAATGCGCTTTTTAACGCAGGGCTATGAACAAAATCTCGACGAAATCGTTAATGGCGCGATTTTTGAGTCGGAAAACGATGAAATGGTCATCGTTAAAGACATCGAACTCTACTCTCTCTGTGAACACCACCTTCTACCTTTCATCGGCAAATGCCACATCGCGTACCTACCCAATGGAAAAGTACTAGGGTTATCCAAATTTGCGCGCATTGTCGACATGTTTGCGCGGCGGCTCCAGATTCAGGAAAATCTCACACTCCAGATTGCCAACGCAGTACAAGCGGTTACTCATGCGCGAGGTGTGGCTGTTGTTATTGAGTCGCAACATATGTGCATGATGATGCGTGGCGTGCAAAAGCAGAACTCCGTAATGAACACTTCCGTCATGCTCGGCGCTTTTCGTGATTCTCAGGCTACGCGCAGTGAGTTTCTGACTCTGGTAAGCAAATAACCCTTTCTGAAGAAATTGTCGTTTTCACAATCATCGCGTTATTTGCGCTGATTGGAATCTTATAGGCGAACCCATGTTAAACGTTGATGCATTAAAACAGCTCAAGCAGCTTAAAACCGATATTAAGGCTAGCCGAAATCTTGCGGAAGGGGTGGTAAAAGGCTCTGCCCATAAATTCGGATTTGTAACCCTCGACACAGGTAAAGACGTTTTTCTGCCGGCCGATGAGATGCAAAAGGTCTTGCCAGGAGACCACGTAGAAATCGAGATAAAAAAAGAACCCAAAAATAAAACGATTGCTGTCATTGAGCGGTTGCTGACGTCGCCAACCAAAGAATTCCATGGCAAGTATGTGGTGAAAGGCAAAGCGCATTTCGTCGATCCGGACATTCCTGGCCTAAGTCGTTGGATATTCGTGCCGCCTCCAAAGAGGAAGGGTGCGAAAGCCAATGACATGGTGAAGTGTAAGCTCACCCAGCACCCCATCAAACAGGGCAAAGCGCAGGCCGCGGTGATGGAAGTGATTGGTAACGAAACGCTCGCGGGAATCGAGTGGGACTATGCGATATCCAAACACCGTTTGCCGACTGAGTGGTCGACAGCCGCGCTAAAAGAGCTCGAGAGTATTGATGCGGACATGATCGAAGCCTTGAAGGCTGAGCGGGAGGATTGCAGTGATCTTCCATTCGTAACCATTGATGCCAGCAGTACTGAAGATATGGATGATGCGGTGTGGGCGAAGGAGATTGCGCAGGGTTGGGAAATCTGCGTTGCCATCGCCGACCCCGGATGTTTGGTAAGTCGCTGCCCGCAGTTGGAGAAAGAGGCATTGGCGCGTGCGACCTCGGTCTATTTTCCGGGGCGGTCCCTTGCTATGTTTCCTCCTAAAATTGGCAGTGACTTGGGCTCTCTCAAAGAAGGCCAGGACAGGATGGCAAAAGTCATCCGCTTTCATGTGTCACCTTCGGGAGAACGCTCTGATTTTTCCATACAGCGCGCTTGGGTGCGTTCCAGAGCTAAGCTCAGTTATCGTCAGGTTGCCGACTTTTTGTCGGAAAATAAAGTGACAGAAGCTCTGGATCAGGAGGTCTTGCAGGCAAGCTTGCGGGCCTTACAGGAAGCTTGCCATGCGTTGCGCGACTATCGGAAAGAACAGGCTTTGGTGAATGGACAGCGCAGCGAATTTTTCATTGAGCTCAATACAGAACAAAAGATTTCCGCCATTCGGCCTCGGCAGGTAACGGTCGCGCATGAAATGATTGAAGAAGCAATGCTGGCGGTGAATCAATCCGTTGCTGGGTATCTGGCGGAACAGGGTGTGGATTCCATTTTCATTGTACATGATGGTGCGCGCAGTGATCGTGTCGAGGGGATTCGCCGCGCATTGGCGGGTACTCTGAGTGAAGAAGAACTGGGTAGCCTCGAAACCTTGCAGGGTTTTGTTGCCATACTGCATAAGCTCGATTCAGCAGAATACAGCCGGCATCGACAATTGATTCTCAAGCAGATGAGCAAGAGTTTGTTCGCTCTAAAACCGGCACCTCATTTCGGTTTAGGCGTTGATATGTATACAACCATAACGTCGCCATTACGAAAGGCCAACGACTATTTGTTGCATCGTCAGTTAGATTTTTTGCTGGCCGGAACCAAAAAAGCGGCAATATCACCGGCTGATCTGGAAAAGCTGGAAGCGGGCATTCAGGCGGCGAGATCTGCGGTTAACGATGTGGAGCAATGGTTGAAGTGTCAGTTTATTGCGGATCAGAAGTTGCCCTTTGAAGCTGAAATCATGCGTGCTTTTTCTACCGGTTTTCAGGTGCGTCTGCGTGATAATGGCATTGAGGGCTTTGTCTCGACAAAAGAATTAGACGGCAAATACAGCTTCGACCAGGATTGGATGCGTATTACGGGGGGGGGCAAGAGTTTCGACGTAGGACAGCTTGTTAAAGTAAGAGTGCAGTCGGTTGATTGGTCGCGTAAGCAAATTCAGTTTGCATTAACAGAAGACTGAGTGGGTTTGTGAGATATCTCTTACGCACCTTTCAGTGATGGATTCTGTTGTCATGTCAGTGTATCCGATAAAGTAGTCGCCAATGGAACGCATATGTGAAAGGACGCTGGCAAGGACGTTATACGGAAGCAAGTGCTCAGGGATGTAGTAAAGGAAGCAAATTAAGGAGGCGCTGCAAGGATTGCAGCGCCTTTTTTGTTCTGCGTATTACCCTTCCGGGATGTGCGCCAGTCCCGCCAAACCAGACAGCATGTATTCGCTAATGATGCGTACGTAGGTTTCCAGGTCGTCCACATGATGACAGCTGATATCGCCGTTCCAGATCATGCTGATTGCGCCATCAAAGGTGGCTTCCAGTCCCATCATCAGGTGCTCTACGGGACGATTGGGAAATAGCCCCTGATCGATTCCCGCCTGAAGAATATTGCCCACAAACTGGTCGAACTCGGCGTCGAGATTATTGAACTTTTCTCTCAAATCGACATTGAGGCGCTCCCTATAGTCGTCCCGTTTACAGTAGAAGGAGACGCGTGCTTCGGCGGGGTTGCTGATAAAGGTTTTGAAGGCCAGGCGTATGATACTTTGCAGGGTTCCGAGCACATCTTGTTGTTTCACGACTTCATGAAAGCCGGCGAGCAATCGCTGGGTAAAGCTCAGCGTGATATGGGCGTAAATCTCTTCCTTGCAGGTAAAGTGTTTGTATACAGTGCCTTTTCCAATGTCGGCCTTACGGGCGATTTGTTCAACGGTAATCTGTTCCCAGTAAGGCCCTTCAAACAAGCTCAGGGCCGCCTCGAGTATCAGCTGTTCGCGTTGCGCAAAGTCGCGCTGCTTCTTGGTTAAAGTGGCGACCTGAGTCGTCGACATGGTGAACTCCGAGGAAGGGGTGGTTGTTTGGTGACCAGTGGTCGCGAGATTCTAGCGATTCGATGATTTTTAATCTAGCGATTTCATTGGACTCGTATAAAATTGCCTCCCCGCATATGCCAACCCCTTTGTACGAGGTAATACGCCGGAAAATGGATACGCGTTCCCTGCAACAGACATTTCTGAATATTCGCAGTCATAAAGGCTTCGAGCTATTTGTGGTCATTGTTATTGTGTTTTCTGCCGTTCTGATTGGCGCAAAAACATATCCCATTCCCGACCAGGTGATGACCTTGATGGTGTGGCTTGATTGGGCGATCACCTTTGTGTTTCTGATTGAAATTATCATCCGTTTTTTAGGTGAGGCGCGGAAGCGAGACTTCTTCAAAAGCGGATGGAATATTTTTGACACACTTATTGTTGTGGTGAGTTTGATACCCGTCGACAACAGTGATCTTGCACTGGTGGGCCGATTGGTGAGGATTTTCCGCGTGCTGCGTATGGTGTCCATCATTCCTGAGTTGCGCATGCTACTCAACTCCCTCCTGAAGGCTCTGCCGCAGCTGGGATATGTGATTCTTCTGATGTTCATTATCTTCTATATTTACGCAGCGGTGGGCACGACCTTTTTCGCCAAGATCAATCCGGAGCTATGGGGAGACATCGCCATTTCCATGCTGACTCTATTCCGTGTGATGACCTTTGAAGATTGGACGGATGTGATGTATCAGACCATGGAGCATTATTCCCTGAGTTGGTTGTTTTACATCACGTTTATATTCTTCACGGCATTTGCGTTTCTGAACATGGTGATCGGCATATTGGTGGGTGTGCTCGAAGAGGAAAATCGTCGCGTCGAGGCGGAGCAAGCCTGTTTGCGCGGGGACCCGAGTATGGCTGATTTACAGGCCGAAATCAGGGAGCTCAAAAATCTGATACTGAAGGACCGTGCATAAAAAAGCCCGCGATGGCGGGCTTATAATAGCATCGTTCATACTGGCCTATGTTGTATAAACAGGGCCAATCCCCACGCTCCAGACGACAACACTAATCGCCAACAGCCCTACCAGCATGACCAGCCCAACGGTGAGCACCGACGTAGCGAACATGAACCCTTTTTCTTCGGGTATTTTCATCAGAATCGGTAGTCCTTCATACAGCAGGTACACCGACCAGCAAACCGCGACGACACCTGCCAGCATGTTGAGCCACACTACCGGGTAGATGGCAATAATCCCAACCAAAAATAGCGGCGTAGCGGTATAAGCAGCGAGTACAACGCCGTTGTGTTCGTTGCCATCGACGCCATAAGTCATGGAAAAGAAATCTATGAATTTGCCGATGAGGTAAATGCCACAGAGCATTGCTCCATAGAATAAAACGCAAAGCTGCGCGGCGCTGCCCTGAGTGAGCTTGACGACTTGTCCATCACCAATGCGCCAACCCACTTCGGTGGTGCCATAGAAGGCCGACAGGGCCGGTATCATCGCCAGCAACAAGACATGCCCTATGTACAGGCGACTTGCTGATTCATGATCTTCGCGAATGGATTCCCATTCTCGGTCTGGGTGGGTCAGAATTCCAAAAGAGTGCAATAAACTCATCGTGCCTCCGTAGGTTGTTGTTTTTTTGGGCTGCACTTTTAGTGTTGATGCTTTCCAGCGCCCAGTCAAGACGCTGTTTAACACGAGATGTGTGGTTAAAAAATGTTCTTAGATTAAATCTTTATATAGCGCGGCCCGTAAGCGATTTCAGTCACTTTTCACTTTCTAAGCTAGCGTTAACTCCCTCACGTTTCCAGCATCTTACTGTGTCGATTCGTTGCGGTTAGTTATTCCGGCAGTTGTGGCACAAGCCATGGGATTCGAGATAGGGGCTGCGTAGTTGGAAATCGAGGTCTTCGGCCAGCGCGGTCAGGAAGTATTTGGCACGTTCGTCCAGGAGATGTTCTGAGACGTTGCCACATTGTTGGCATATGAGAAAGTGGCGATCGCTGCCGTCGTGTGTTTGCGTGCAGGAGATAAACTTTTGTTCCGACTCGATGCGATGGACATAGTGCCCATCAATGAGGTAGTTGAGCGCGCGATATACGGTGGCAGGTTTCCATTTGCTATCGTGGCGATGCAGACAATCGAGAATCTCATACGCGCTCATGGCGGTGGGAGATGCATTGAGAATAGCCAGAACGGCCTTGCGATTGCTGGTCAGTTTTTCGCTCATGAAGCTCGCCTTGCTAGGTAATTGTAGTCTTAATGTTATAACATAACGTTTTTTGTTGGCGAGTAGCGGATAAACCATGCGGCGAAGTTTATTGGAATTGGGTGTCCCGCATCGAGTGACGATTGCGATGTTGGCCAGCGTGTTGATCTGGTTGCCCGTGATTTGGGTGCTTGTCTGAATGAGCACGCTGCTGGAATTAAATAACCTCACTCTGGGTTACGATCTTCACCCTGCTGTGCATCACTTGTCCATGCAGATTCAGCAAGGCGACCTGATGGCGGTCATAGGCCCCAATGGCGCTGGAAAGTCCACGTTGCTGAAGGCGCTGGTAGGCCAGATTTCGCCCTTGTCGGGAGAGATCGTCCGTCACTCCATCACGAAGGAGCAAACGGCCTATTTACCACAACTCAGTCAGGTTGATCGTACTTTTCCCATTACTGTGCACGAAATGGTATCGCTGGGCGCCTGGTCCAAAACCGGGCCGTTTGGTCGCCTCAGATCCAAAGACCGCCGCAAAGTACAGAACGCCATTGTGCAGCTGGGGCTCGAGGGTTTTGAGCAGCGCCTCATAGGCTCTTTGTCGGGCGGTCAAATGCAGCGGGTTTTATTTGCCCGTCTGGTTGTGCAAGAGGCCGAACTGATTTTGCTTGATGAGCCTTTTACCGGTATCGACAGCCGTACCTCGGCTGACCTGTTAGCATTGATTCATGCCTGGCACCGGCGCGGTAAAACAGTGGTTGCGGTGCTGCATGATTTTGAGCAGGTACGCCAGCATTTTCCGCGCTGTTTGTTGTTATCCCGCCAGGCTATTGCGGTGGGCGACACAGAAACCGTAATGACGCCACCAAACCTTCAACGGGCAAGGAAATTGAACGAGGCATTCGATGAGCATGCCGATTTTTGTGCGCACCACTGAGTCAACCTATGTTTGAGTACCTGATCGCCCCCTTTGCCGAATTTGCGTTTATGCAAAAAGCCCTGATTGGATGTTTCGCGATTGCGATGAGCGCAGCCCCCGTGGGCGTGTTCTTGATGCTGCGGCGCATGAGTCTGACCGGTGATGCGATGGCGCATGCGATTCTTCCCGGGGCGGCCATCGGTTACTTGGTCGCTGGTCTCTCGATTGAAGCGATGACCTTAGGCGGTATTCTGGCGGGCAGTTTTGTTGCCCTTGTCGCCGGCTTCGTTTCCCGGCTCACTCAAGTGAATGAGGACTCCAGTCTGGCTGCCTTTTACCTGATTTCTCTGGCTGCCGGCGTGTTAATTATCTCTGCTTCAGGCAGTCAGGTGGACTTGCTGCATGTGTTGTTCGGCTCTGCCCTCGCGCTGAATAATGAAGCCTTGGTGTTGTTGGCGTCTATTAGCAGCCTAACGCTGATTCTGCTTGCCCTGCTGTTTCGCCCCCTGGTGGTCGAGTGCATGGATCGCCAGTTTTTACAGTCGGTCAGCGGTCTGAGCCCGTTGGCTCACATGTGCTTTCTCATTTTGGTGGTGATCAATCTGGTGGGGGGGTTTAATGCCCTGGGCACCTTGATGTCTGTTGGCATGATGATCTTGCCGGCGGCACTGGCACGCTATTGGGTGCGCACATTGGATAGCATGCTGCTGTGTGCCAGCCTGACGGCAGTACTGTGCAGTTATGTGGGGTTATTGCTCTCCTACCATGCGGCTTGGCCGGCAGGCCCCTCTATTATACTGGTGCTTGGTTTATGCTACGTGGCATCACTGGTGTTGGGGCCCCAAGGGGGAATCGTCAATAAGTTAAGCCGGCCGCGCCATTTAAGTGCCTGACGGTAATCGAGAGAATTATGAAAGCCTGGTTCAAAGCGATAGAAAAAGATGCGGAAGGTAGTGTTTATCCGCTTGATCAAGTGTTGGAGGAACTCACCTTCGACGCAGACGGCCTCATTCCTGTGATTGCGCAGGATGATGCTACCGGCGAGGTCCTGATGTTTGCGTGGATGAATAAAGCGGCACTGGATGAAACCTTGGCCTCGGGAGCCATGTGTTATTGGTCCCGTTCAAGAAAGAGTCTTTGGCGTAAGGGTGAAAGCTCCGGTCATCGTCAAAAGCTGGTGTCGTTGCGTACCGATTGCGACGGCGATGTTTTGCTGGCGCGGATTCATCAAACGGGCGCCGCCTGCCATACTTATCGTAAAAGCTGTTTCTACATTGATCTGACAGGTGCCAAGGGTGCCACGATTAGCGAAGGCTAATGGGCGCCCTTACTGGGCCGTTCGTAAAGGCGAATCAAGTGATTATATTTATTTATGATTTCGTCATATTTTCCGTTGTCGCGCATGCCGCGCAGTGCTTTGTTAAAGGTGTCGCGCAGGGCCTCATCCTTAAACAGAAAACCATAGGGGCTTGGCGGGAAAATATAGTGAATCCGTACATTTCTGTCGAAATTAAAATGGATGTTGGAAAGCGCCTGGTTGCGAATAGCCTGTTCCCAGTAATAGCCGAAGATACTGCGATCCATCACGATAAAATCGACGTTACGCACGAACAGTAAATTGATTTGAAGCTGCTGTTTGCCTATTTCCTGATAGGCGGGGTTGTTGTCTGCCAAGGCTTCGAACTCAGGGCCTAAAAGCGAGCGCGCTTTTTGGAAGGCAACCACGGACTTGTTACTAAGAAAATTGATGTCGATGTCTTCAGGGAAGCCTTTGTTTGCCAGGCTGATCGCTACATTCTGAAA
Source organism: Oleiphilaceae bacterium (assembly GCA_041590075.1). GTDB lineage: Bacteria > Pseudomonadota > Gammaproteobacteria > Pseudomonadales > Oleiphilaceae > PZPK01. The sequence continues at coordinate 12,496 of JBFHUL010000008.1, read as the reverse complement.
GGTGACAACCGGCTCGCTTAAAAAGCCATGCTTGGCGACACCCGGTTTGGCATTGATCACGCCGTCTAATTTTCCTGCGTCAAACAGATCGAAGGCCAATGCAAAGGGGACGTAAACAGGCTTTATTTTGAAAGGTGAGTCAGCAAACGCCGCGTTGAGCAGGTCCAGTTCTATACCGGCGTTGGTGTCTTTCATCACCCAGGGGGGGATGGAAAAGCTCACACCGAATTCAAGCTCAGATGTCTTTTCTTGCGCCTGTACGCCAACACTGATCGATAGGATCAGTGTGACCACGAGAAGTGAAAGAGTGCAAAAGCGGGGCATGAATTCAATACTTGATAAAATGTTCAAGTATTTTGGCAGAACCAGATCGCTTGGCAAGTAGATGTGTTTAAATTACGACCAACCTACGACGCAAATCCACCCAGTTCATCCAGTTGCATGGGCTTTTTTAGTACTTTTTCGTAAAGGAATATCAGTGCTTCCCGTGCCTGGTTGAGGCGTGCGCGGGAGAGTGACAAGCGTCTACGCAGGTAGGTCAGAAACTGACGCACGTTTCGTTCTGAAAGAACTTTCGGGTTTTCCAGCTCGTAATAGGTGAGGTATTGACGAATCCAGTGCTGGTACACGCTGGCTGTTCGCCGGCTCAAGTGGTGACTGTTTACCGCCTGTTCCAATTCCTGAGAAAGGCCGGGCAGGCTGTCGTCCCAAGCTAAAGTGGCATTGTCCATTTCATATCCTTTACTACTTATTCTTATTTCCTGGCAGGCCCGTCGATGTCCTGTGGGCCCTATTCTTTACAGGCGGATATTTAAGAGGGTTTCAATTCTTCAATTGCATCGATGTACGCTTGCATGGCGTCGTCGGCACTCATGCCTTTCAACTCTTCCCAGGCGGTGTACTTGGCGCGAGCCACAAAGTCCATCATGCCGGGCTTTTTACCCGTTACGTCGCCTTCGGTCGCCTGTTTGTACAGCGCATACATCTTGAGCTTGAGCTCATTCGATGGCTCAAAATTACCGTCTGCGTTTTGTACATAGTCCACGGTGTCGCGGAATTTTTGTGCCAGATCGCTCATTTAGTTACCCCAGAGGTGCTCACAAAAAAGTGGCGGAATTATAGCGTGCGCTTTACGAGAGGGGTAGGCACTTTTTTCAAACCTCTGTCTCAAAAATGCGTATAATTGCCGCCTTTCGAAATAGGGCAACTGCTCGTTAAGCCTTGAGGGTGTTATGGTCAAAAAGAATCAACTGAACTCCATTGTTTCAAAAATCAATCTATTGCCTGGCTTTGCGCGTACCACCGCGCTGAGTACATTTTTTGGCAAAATGGTGAAGTTTACCGGAACCGCCGGTATCAGAATCGAAGAACTGTCGGAACAGCGCGCCGTTATCACCCTCAAGAACAAGAAATCGGTACAGAACCATATTGGTTCCGTGCACGCGGTGGCGAGCATTCTTATTGCCGAATCGGCTACGGGTTATCTGGTGGGTATGCATATTCCTGACAGCGCCGTGCCGGTCATCAAAACGATTCGAGCCGATTACGTTAAGCGTGCGAAAGGTGATATGCGTGCCGAAGCTCGCCTCGACGCTTCACAGATTAAAGCCATGCATGAGCAGGAAAAAGGCGAAACAGTGGTCGCCGTGACCGTGACAGATGGCGAGGGCAAGGAGCCTATTCTGATGGAAATGGTGTGGGCCTGGACGCCGAAAAAACGCTAGGTGGTCATGTCGCGTGTGGCAGCAGTTGTGCCAGTATTTCGATGGCGCGCTCGCGCTCCCGCGTCCATTCGTCGGCATAGCTGAGGCGAATGGAGTGTCGGAACTTGCCGGCATTGCTCGAAAAAATTTCACCGGGTGCGATCAGCACCCCCTTCTTTTTCGCGGCCATATACAGCCGCGTGGCGTCTACCTCCTGCCCCAGTTGTAACCAGGCAACGAAACCGCCTTGAGGTGCAGACACCCGCGTGTTGGCCGGGAAGTGCTGCTTGATCAAGTCGAACAGGCGATCGCGCCGCACGCGGTAAGCGCCACGTGCGCTGCGAAGATGACGGTCGTAGCTGCTTTTCGCCATGATATCTGCCAGCGCCATTTGTGGTAAACGAAACTGGGTTGAGGTATTGAGGAAGCGCTCATACTCAATCGCTTCGAGGTAGCGCCCCGGCATGACCCAGCCAATGCCCAGTTGTGGTTCCAATACCTTCGACACCGAGGAGCACAGTAGCACGCGGCCTTCCGTATCGTAGCTTTTTACGGTTCGCGGGCGTTGCTCATCGTAGGCCAGGTCACCATAGATATCGTCTTCAATCAGTGGCACATCAAATTCGTTCAGTAAGGCAACCAGATCCCGTTTGTCGCCATCGGGCATCAGGGTGCCGAGCGGATTACTGAAATTAGGTACGGCCAATATCGCTTTCACCGGCCATTGCTCCAATGCGAGTCGCAGAGCGCCGATGCTCAAGCCCCGTTGCGGGTCGGCCGGAATTTCAATGGCTTTTAAACCCAGAGATTCGATAAGTTGCAGCAGGCCGTAATAGGCGGGGCTCTCAACGGCAACAATGTCGCCGGGGCGGCACAGGACGCGCAGACACAAACTAATCGCACCCTGGCAGCCGGATGTGACCACGATGTCGTCCGGGCTAATTGCAATGCCCGCTTCAATCGCCCGCCGGGCAATTTGTCGGCGCAACTGGGGATTACCTTTGTGCGAGTCATAACCGATACCTAAAAAAGCTTGTGAGCGAATGACATGGGCAAAGCTGCGCTTGAGCTGGTGGAGGATGGGAAAATCGGACGCGGGAATGGCCGCGCCTAAACTGATGATGCCCGGTTGGCTGGAAGAGCTCATCACATCCATTATCAGCTGTGAGGTGGTGACCTGCTCAGGGTTGGTGGCTTTTTGCTGGATGCGCGGTGGTTCAAAGGAGCCGCCGAGGTGACATACGTAATAGCCTGACTTGCTGCGGGCTTCAACAAGATCCCATTCTTCCAGCAGGGCATAGCTTTGAATGACCGTCGAAATACTAACCTGATGCTGGCTGGCCGCGAGGCGTACCGAAGGCAATTTGTCTCCGGGCTTGTACAGCGATTGGCGGATTTGTTTGGCCAGCGCCTCGGCTAGCTGCCGGTAAAGTGGGCTGTTGGAGCTTGAGAGCATGATAAGGGCTCGCTGTGTGCAGTACAGATTAGCGAATAGGAACCAGTACAGATTGCTTTTAGATTAATCTGTACTGGTTCAATAAAAATATACTGAATCTGTTATGGGCGACTGTCAATACATACACTGGTTCGCACTTATCCCATTGTCACGGAGACATGCGTATGAACTCAGTCGTTTTTCAGGAGCAGCTGGCATCGGTATCGCGGCGCGCTGGTCACAGGCATTTTTTCTCAGGTCTGTCTGATCGTATTCGTCTGTACTCAGCGCGTTCCCGTCAGCGCAGGCAGTTGGCATCGCTGTCACCGCAACAGCTGGAGGATGTGGGTATTTGCGAGCATGCTGCGCGCCTGGAGGCGAAAAAATACTTCTGGCAGGACTGACGGCCCTGCATCCCTTTAGGTGCGGAATTCTGGTATAACAGTGGAAATTTTTTGGGGTGTGGAAAGTCGGAGTGATGCGCGGAGTCAACACGGGGGCGGTCATAGCGTGGTTATGCGCGGCGGGCACATGTATTGTGCTCGGTTTAGCGACCTGGGCTGTGCACTACCAAGACCAGGCACCACAGAAAAAGCTGCTCGACACCTACATGAACAGCCCTTTGTTTTCGGCCGAAAAGGTGATGTATATCGATTACCGGCAGCGCCTGGTGTCGATATATCAGCGCGGGTATCAGGATGATGTGGAATCTTTGCGCCGCCTGCGACAGGAAGATCCCACCCGCTTTGCGCGAGTCATCTTGAACGATCGTAGTTTCTACCCCTATGTGAAGGCCCGAGGCCGCTTGTACTTTGAACCAAAATCGTATCAGGACTGGTTGCTGCTCAGGCAAGAACTGAGTAGCGACTATCAACAGGCTTTGCTGGCACCGCGCCTCTCCCTGACCCCGGAGTCCTTTGGTCCGGTTCAGCTGCTCAGTTATCCTTTTGCCGAACAATCGCTTGCGCGCCTGATGACGGAAATTATGTTGCTGATGGGTGCGATGGTTGTGGTCATTTATCTGCTGGGCGCCGGTCGTTGCGCATCTGTCGCGCTCCTTGGTATTGCTGTGGGGGGCGGGTCTTATGGTGTTCTGGCTGGCCTGCATGAGCCTGCTTTGCAGGGGTGGTCCATGGCCTTGCTGGCCTTGCTCGGCGCCTCGGGTGCACACGCTGCACGCGAGCTTTCTGGGCAACAAGAAGGTGCCGTTCGAAAGCGTGGCATTTACGGATTGGCGGCCAGTGTTTTAGTGATTGTGCTGGTATTGAGTCTCCACGTGTTGCTGTGGCAGGAACCTTTGGCATTTGTTGTTGCGGGGCTGATGGCAGTGCTGACCGGCGGGGTAGTGCGGATCTGGTTGGGGGTACCCGTCCCTGCGGAAGATGCGGAGCATGCCGACAAGGCGAAAGCCTGGCAATACCGGGTCGATTTGGCGCGTGCCATGGAGTCGATTGCACAGCTGCGCTTCGAGGAAGCGCGTCGGCAATTGAAAGCCATGGTGAGGCGTCACCCGGAAGAGATCGAAGTGATCCGTCATTTGTACCTGGTCGAAAAACTTTGGCCTCAGGAAGAAACCTACTGGGCCTGCGCGCAGGAACTCATTCATTTCGCGGTGCGCCATAATCACTATGACTTGGCTTTAATGCTGTTTCAGGACATACAACAGCACGCAGCGACGAAAGAGCTTGCCAGGCAGCGTCTGGCACCGGAGTTTTATCATAAGATGATGATGATTTTCGTACATCACAATGATTTGAATCGGGCAGAACAGTCTTTTTTGTTTTTAGAGCTTGCAGGTCATAGTGAGATTATTAAAGATGCGTGCCTGCTGTTGAAAGAAGAATTTAAACAACGCCGTGATGCAGGGAAAATGCAGCAATACGAACTATTGATGCAGCAGCTGTAATGCTCACCATATTCTACCGTGCAAACCAAACGTTCCGGAACTTATGAAGAAATATCTGTTTATGACACTCGGCCTGGTGGTCGCCGTTTTACTGATCAGGCTGGTAGATAACTCCGGCATGCTACGTGAGTTACACTGGCAGGCATACGGCCAGTGCGAGCAGGTACCGGGCCCGGTAGGCGCGGAAGATATCACCGTGGATGCTGCGACAGGCATTGCCTTCATCAGTGCTGACGATCGCCGTGCCTACTTGCGCCATGGCAATCAAAGCGCGACACCGAATGGCGCGATCTGGATGCTTGACCTGAAACAGGCCGGCAGTGCACCGCAGCCGATGGAGCACAATCTGGACGGATTGTTTCACCCGCATGGCATCGATTTTCTTGATACCGGGCAGCGCAAACTTTTGTATGTCGTGAATCATCTGACACCGGTGCAGCATGAGATTAATGTGTTCGAGATTGTGGCACCCAATCGTTTGGTGTTGCAGGAACGGATTCGTAGCGACCTCCTGATTTCACCGAATGATCTGGAAGCGGTGGCCGAAGACGAGTTTTACGTGACCAATGACCATGCCAATCCGCGCCATAGTGTGATGGAAAAGGTGGAGGACTACTTGGGGCTGGCCATTGCTTCGGTGGTGCGTTTCAAGGCTGGCAAGGGCGAGATGGTGCTGGAGGGTTTGCAGTATCCGAACGGTATTGCGATATCGCCCGACGGGCGCTGGATGCTTGTCGCCGAGACGACCGCGCGCCGCATTGTTCGCTACGCGCGTGACGACGCGGGGCAAGGCTGGCGTTACAAGGACCATCTTGACCTGCACACCGGCGCCGATAATCTTGAGTGGGCAGGCCCCCATACTCTGCTGACGGCAGCGCATCCTAAACTGTTCGCGTTCATGCAGCACATGCACGATCCAGAGGCTCTTTCGCCCTCAGAAGTCGTGCGTATTGATATGTCGGAGCAGGGAATGCAAGCGGAAATCCTGATGCTGGATGATGGCGGTCAATTGTCGGGTTCAAGCGTGGCGGCGCAGTATGAAGAACAATTGCTGGTGGGCAGTGTGTTTGAGGAGCATTTTTTACGCTGTCGCCCTTAATTGTTGCGGGCGCCGTCGGTCATCTTGAAAATACCCTGCGCATTGGCGCTGTCAAAACGCAGGTCGATGCCTTGGGAATTTCCTTCCGGGTCGACGTACGTGCCCCGTTCAATAAACTCGAAGAATGAGCCGGGCACTTCCATATCAATGACACTACCTTCACTGCGAAACTGCCGAATGACCGGGGTGGCCCGATAAGCCGTTTGCCGGATGTTGGCATGCCGGCCCTCTTCAATAGCTGGTTTCATGTTTCGCCCGCGTTCTTTCTGTGCCTGCGCCACCGCATCGAGATTTAATACGCGATCGGTCGCATGGTTGAAGGCATTACCCTCGGTGGCGATCCAGGCCATTTCTGCGCTCTCGCTTTTAAGTAAGCGGTAATCTTCCAGCGTGGGTGTGTCATGCTGGCGCGCGAAACAGCGCAGCAAATTGGCCAGCAGGTTTGTGCCCTGTTCCAGGCTTATGCCCTGTTCTGCCTGCAATTGCATGAGGCATTCCCGGCTTTCAGGCCGCAGGGGGTCGGTCGAATTGCCAACCACGCGCTGCACTGCTTCTTGAAATGTGCTCGAAAATGCTTCCGGATAGAGCTCGCTGACAAAATACTGTGGCAGGCTGTCTGGAAGATCCTGGTGCCGATACACAAAGCCGCACATATTGAGTTTTGGCAGCGGATAGCGTCCAACCTCTTCGTATCCGAGCGGGGTGAGAATGCGTGAAAAGGCCGCGCGGCCGCTGGGCAGCGGGCCCAGGCAGGCGTGGACGGTGCGTAGTGCGCCATGGTCCAGCAGTATCTGGCGTTGCAGCAGGGCTTGCTCGTCTGCGTAGCATTTTGCTTCGGGTACTCGCTGTGTCAGATCCAGAAACAGCAGCATGCCCAAGGCCTGAGCCAGCTCTGCACGGTTCAGTTGTGTCTCATTGGATTGCAGTGAAGCGGGTACATGTACCCGCTCGAATAACCACGCGACATCGTCGTGATCGCATAGGGATGCCACCAAAGTACGAAGAGCAGTATGGGTGGATGACATGCGGCCCTCCTCAATTGAGTTGAAAATCGATACCCTGCGCCAGGGGTAAGTCATCCGCATAATTGATGGTTGCGGTCATACGCCTCATATAGCCTTTCCAGGCATCCGAGCCCGACTCTCGCCCACCTCCGGTGTGCTTTTCACCGCCAAAGGCGCCGCCTATTTCGGCGCCACTGGTACCAAGATTGACGTTCGCGATGCCGCAATCACTGCCAGCGGCAGATAAAAAGTATTCGGCTTCCTGAATGCTGCGGGTAAAGATAGCGGAAGAAAGCCCCTGCGCAACATTGTTTTGTCGTGCAATCGCATCTTCCAGCGTGTCGAAGTCGAAGCAATAGAGAAGCGGTGCAAACACTTCCTCGGCATGGTTTTGCCATACACCTCGCGCATCGATGAGTGCGGGTGCTGCATAATAGGCGTGGGGTATTTCCTGTTGCAGCCTCCGTTCGCCGCCTACAATGCGACACCCCTCTGCACGTGCGGTGGCGATCGCGGCTTGCATGTCGGCGTAGGCCTCGCCGTCAATCAAGGGCCCCACCAATGTTTCGCTTTGACGTGGATCCCCTACATTCAGGCGGTGATATGCCTGACCTAATCGGGTGAGCATTTCATCGGCAATCTTACGCTGCAAGAATAAGCGCCGAGTGCTTGTGCAGCGTTGCCCGGCCGTGCCCACTGCGCCAAATAAAATGGCATGCAGAGCCAGATCCAAATCGGCCTGTTCGGTCACGATAATGGCGTTATTGCCGCCCAGTTCCAGAATGCTGCGGCCAAAGCGTTCAGCCACTTTGGCGCCTACCTGCTGGCCCATGCGACAGCTTCCTGTAGCACTCACCAGTGGAATCGACACCTGCTCAACCAGTGTTTCGCTTACGCTGCGATCTCCGAGTACAAGTTGACTCAGGTGCGCCGGTGCTTCCTTCGTGGCCTGTATCTCCTGAATCAGCAGTTCATGGCAGGCGATGGCACACAGGCTGGCCTTCTCTGAGGGTTTCCAAATTAAACTGTTACCGCATACCAATGCCAGAGCGGCATTCCACGACCACACCGCCATGGGAAAGTTAAAGGCGGAAATGATCAGACAGGGGCCAAGCGGTTGCCAGAGTTCCCGCAGCGCGTGGTGGGGGCGTTCCGACGCAATGGTTAAACCATGCAGCTGCCTGGAAAGCCCTACGGCAAAATCGCAGATATCAATCATTTCCTGCACTTCGCCCTCGGCTTCGGCAACAATTTTGCCACACTCGAGTGTAATGAATCGGGCCAGTTCTGCTTTGTGTTGGCGTAAGCGCGCGGCAAAGCGATACAGTAGTTGCCCACGCTGTGGCGCGGGCACCAAGCGCCACTGCAGAAACGCTTCCTTTGCCTGTGCAGCAATCGTGGGCACCTGATCGCAGCGATGAGCTGCGATCGGTGCCAACACGGCGCCGTCGATGGGCGATACACTGTGCCATACCCCCGCGGCCGCGGGCTGCCAAGTGACGCCGATGGCTTGAAACAGGTGTGTCACATTCATTGCCGTTCTTCCTCTGATGTGTCGCCCAAAAAGGCGGCGTTGAGTACGTGGGGTTCTGCGCTGTAAATCTGGCCAAAACGATTGTTCAGAAATGCCTGCAATGGAATGTCTTCCTGTTTGACGAATCCCGTCTGAGGCAGACGCCCCACAATGAGTAACTCCAACACGGCGCAGACACTGGCCGCGGTACTGACTTGAATCGCACTGCAATGGCTGCCACACACCGGCTGGCTGTAAATTTTGCGCACAAATGTTTCCTGCTGAAAGCTGCCGTGTTGCAGTCCACTCACCGAAACAAAAATCAGCACTACATCCTGTTGGGTCACCGGTAAGGCATGTTCCAGAATACGTTTCAGCAATTCAGGTTGCTCGCCCAGACGGAGATCCTGGAGCAGTAGTTTCATGGCATCGCGATGACCCGGGTAACGCACGGTGCGGTAATTGAGGTTGCGTACTTTGCCCGCCAGCGTTTCGCACAGCGTGCCAAGCCCGCCCGAGGTGTTGAAGGCCTCATAATCGGCGCCATCGAGTGAGAAATGTTCCAGTTCTTCCAATGGGCGGACTTCGCGTTGCTCGCCGTTGACAATGGCTTCACAGGGTTTGATGTATTCATTGATCAGCCCGTCGGTGCTCCATGTCAGATTGTATTTAAGACGATTGGAGGGGAATTGTGGCAAGGCACCCACGCGCATGTGCACGTTATGCAGCTGCTCAAAGCCCTGTGTCATGGCGTGCGTTACGATGCCAATAAAACCCGGCGCCAGACCGCACTGTGGAATAAATGCCGAATCGGCATCCTCAGCCAGCGCGCGGATGTGACGTGTGGTGCTGACATCTTCCGTAAGATCGAGGTAGTGCCAGCCCTGCGCTTTGGCCCAGTGTGCCAATGGTGCGCTAACATGAAAGGGGCCTGCATTGATGAGTGCCGAGACGTTCTTCTGCCAGGCCCGCTCTTGGGGTGCGCTCGTCGCGTCGAACTCGACCGTGTGAATACCCGGCAAGCGTTTTTTGAGTGCCTGCAAGGCCAGCTGATTCTGATCGAGTACGCTGATTGCGTACTCAGAGGTGTGGTATAGCAGTGTGGCGATGCTCGCCCCAATTTTGCCCGCACCGAATAAGACGATACCTTGCATGGCTGCCCTCCTGCTGTTGCACCCACCTTCATCTTAGATCTGTGGGCCCTCTGTTGGCAGTCACGAAACGTCGATTTATCGCCTATACTGCAGGCGTTATGTCTGATCCGGTGATGATCTGTCGGTTTTTGATGAGAGGCGCTCATGGACAAGAAAAACCAGCAACTGTTACAACGCCTGCGCATCAATGCGCGTGAACCGGTAGCCTCGCTTGCGAGAGCAGTCAATCTGTCTCGAACGGCGGTCTATGAGCGACTGCAAAAACTACAGCAACAAGGCATTATTCAGGCCTTTACTGTCACCTTGCGTGCGGAATATGAAGAAGGGCTGGTCGCCGCGCAGGTAATGATACAGGTCGCGCCTCAGACCACGGCTACGGTGGTGAGGGGGCTGGAACACCTGCCACAGGTGCGGAGCCTGCATTCGGTGAGTGGTAACTTTGATTTGATGGCGATGGTGAAGGCAGAAAGCACTCAAGATGTGGATGCGGTGCTGGACCAGATTGGTGCCTTACCCGGTGTAGAGAAAACCCAGTCGGCAATCATTTTATCAACCAAGTTCGAGCGTTAAGGGCTCGGCTCGGGTTTTTCCGGCAACCATTTCCGCAGAACCGCATGCAAGGATTCTGCATCCAGTGGTTTACTCAGATAATCGTTCATACCCGCAGCGAGGCACTTTTCCTGGTCACCCTCCAGAGCATTGGCTGTGAGGGCGACGATGGGAATATCGACAGGACAATTGGCGGCTTCGCCGGCGCGAATACATTGCGTGGTGCGATAGCCATCCATGACCGGCATCTGGCAATCCATAAGGATGAGGTCGATGCCTGTCTGGTTTTCCTGCTGCAACAGGGCCAACGCAGCCTCACCATGCTCCGCTATGCGTGTCTGCACGCCAAATTGTTCCAGAATTGTTCGGGCTACCAGCTGATTGGTTGCATTGTCTTCGACGATGAGCACACGATAGCCCTGCAAATCGCCCTCGCGACTGTTCGTGTGGGATTTGGGGCTGGCTGGTTGTTGCGCAGGTTCTCCGCCGGTGCTGAGCGCAGCGAGGAATTGCGAGGCGGTGAAGGGCGTATCCAGCAACCTCAATGGAAAGCGAGTCAGCTGCTCACGTTGTTCCAGAGGGCACAGCGCAACAATATGGTAGGGATGGTGCTGAGTGGTAAACAGCTCAGCAAGGGACGCATCAAGTATCTGCTCGGCGGCACAAACCAGAATACCGGGGGCTTGGTTTGCAGTGAGAGGCGGCAGTGACTCGATCGTCTCGACCTTCAGATCCTGAGTGCGCAATATGCGCTTGATCAAGGCACACCGTGAGTCATTCAGACGGTACAGGTAAACGTGCTCGGCAAGCGGTTGAAAGCCGGGTGCTGGTGTCGCTTGTCCGACCGACAGGGGGAGGTTGAACTGAAACTGCGAGCCTTTGCCGGGCTCACTGCTTACCACGATATCGCCGTGCATGGCATGACACAGACGCTGCACGATAGCGAGGCCCAAACCGGTGCCGCCAAAGCGTCGCGTGGTCGAGGCATCAGCCTGTGAAAATGCCTTGAACAATTGATTCCGCGTTTCGCGGGACATGCCGATGCCGGTGTCTTTTACAGTGCAGCTGAAGATACAGTGGTGTGGGGCGCGGTCTTCAGTAGTGAGCGTGATCAGGATGTTGCCTTGATCGGTAAACTTGATTGCGTTGCCTACCAGATTGGTCAGTATCTGCCCCACGCGCAGTTCATCGCAGAGCACGGTCTGGTGTTGCACTCCCGTGGTGTCGAGTTCGATGCGCAGGCCTTTCTGTTCGGCCGAGAGTACCAGTGGTCGTATGTAGGTGTAGAGCAAGTGTTCGGGATTCACAGGGTTGAGTTCAAGTTCAAGCTTGCCTTCGTCGATCTTGGTGAAATCGAGTATGTCATCAATGATACCCAGCAAGGCGTTGGCACTGTTTCTGGCAATATCGAGATAATACTGGTGTTGTGTGTGGGTAATCTGGTCGCGCAGTACATTGATCATGCCCAACACGCCATTCATGGGAGTGCGGATTTCATGACTCATCGTAGCCAGGAACTCGCCTTTGGCCTGGGCGGCCCGTTCGGCCTCGATTTTGGCTTGGCGCAGATCCTGTTCTGTAAGGCGCTGTTGTTCCCGGCTCAATAAGCTTGCCAACAGGGTCGCTATCGAGATCATGAAGGACAGTTCACTGCCCGACCATGTGCGCTGAGCACCGGTGTGTTCGGCACAAATGACGCCGATCACTTCGCCGTCGCCCTGAATGGCGGCATCGAGCATGGCGTGAATGTCCAGCTCTTTGAGATAGGAGTCACTGAAGGCGCTGGTGGCCGGCTCCGTATGTGCATTGTTTGCGACAATGAAGCCGCGAGTAAGGAGTGCGTCAAAATAGTCCGGATAGACCTTCCGATAAAGGATCATGCCCTCGCTGAAGTCGTGTTTGCGGGCTTCGTAGAGCACTCTGCAGCGCAGCGATTTTCCGCCCTTGGCCAAAAACCAGATGCTTGTTCTTGCGACGCCCAGAGTTTGACTAACGCGCTCTGCGGTGTGTTGCAGGGCAGCCTGAAAGTCATCGCCAAGAATTACGGGGTCAACGAGCATCTCAGCCAGCACACGGTGATGCTGGGCGATCTGACGTTGCTCATGTTCGAGACGCTTCTGTTCGCTGATGTCG
>JBFHUL010000007.1:0-59945 GCA_041590075.1 Oleiphilaceae bacterium | reverse complement strand
TCACACTTGAAGAGGCTCTGAGTTTTCTTAAATCCAAACTCGGGCTAGACTGAAACCCGCCCGAAATTGGTATGTTTAAGGTCCGTGAACAGTAACGCATCCCTCCGCTCTGCTTGCCTCCGATTGGCCGGGGTTTTCCTTTTACTGCTTGGCAGTTGCCAGGCCGTGTTTGCTCAGCAAACGCCCGACCCTGCGTTGCGCGCTGCTTTGCTGCAAACGGTCAATGATGCGACTAGCTTCGAAGACCGCTTTGATGCGGAAGTCTGGTTGCTGGACATGTCGAAACGGCTGGCGCGCTACATCAAACATCCCCGCCAACGTCTCGACCTGCTCAAGCGCGTGCATGCCGAAGCCCGCCGGGCGGGACTGATTCCGGAACTCGTGCTCGCAGTGATTCACGTAGAAAGCGCTTTCGATCGCTTTGCCATCTCTCGCGTGGGTGCGCAGGGGCTGATGCAGGTGATGCCTTTCTGGAAGAATGAAATCGGTCGCCCGAAGGATAATCTCACGCGCATCGAAACCAACCTCCGCTACGGTTGTACGATTCTCAAACATTACATCGACAAGGAAAATGGCGACTTGATTCGGGCACTGGCTCGCTACAATGGTAGTCTGGGGCGCACCAAGTATCCTGAAAAGGTGCTGCGATTCTGGGATCAGTACTGGTTCGTCAACCACGGGTAAACGGATGCAGCAAATTGTTGTGGACCTGAATATCCCGCGCGATGAGTGGCTGAAGATCTACCGGGGCCAGACCAACCTGGTCTATGCCCGCAGTCGCGACGGGCGCTCGATACAATTCCCGGCCAACATACTCAGCCCCTACACCACTCACTCCGGCGTGCAAGGCAGCTTTGTGATTTATTTTGACAATAACGGCAAATTTCACTCGCTCATCAAGATGGGCTAGCCACCTCTATGCTAAAATGTCACTCGCTCGATCTTACAGCGGATAGCCCATGCACACGCACGACATTATCAAACTCAACGAAGTAGAACTGGTTGCCCAGCTCAAGGCGATGGACCTTGCCGAAATGGAGCAACATGCCCGGGCCATCGTATTGGAACTGGGCTCAGACAACTATGCCGGGCTTATGACGCGCGTCATCAAGCAGGTGAAACAAGCCCCCGACCAACACAGCCAAGTCTTTGTACAAGTACAAAGCACCATTCAGCAATTCCTGCCTCACGAGGCGTACAAAAGCGACATCTATGCCCGCCTGGCCGCCATTATGATGACCATCATTGCGCGACGATTTCAGGATATTTACACGCAGACGAACGCGTCCTAGCGGCCATAATAGATACGATAATCCTGTTCCAGTTGTGGTAGCAGGGTTTCACGCAAGTCCTCTATTTCACGCCAGATCGCGCGGGCCAATTCCGGATGTGATCGGTAGAATGCGCGACTGATCAGAATGAAGTAATCCTTTTCCTGCACCGCCGGTTCCACCGGGACAATCACTTCGGCAAAGTCCGGGGTCTGATTCAAAACAAATTGCATTTGGCTTTGATGGGCAATGACACCCTGCACCCGACCGTAAACGAGCAATCGCAGGACGCCCTCAACGCCGTCGGGGTGTTGTTCCACCTGCAGACCATGCTTGGCAAGATATTCCACAATCGAATAGCCAAGTGGCGCGGCTATCAGAGACTGTTCAGGCAAGACTTTGATGTTGCTCGCATCATAGCGCAGGCCACTCCCCCGCTTGGTATAAATTCGGTAGGCATCCGAGGTGATGCGTTTACTGCGATCGAGACGGCCATCTTCAAGCCGAGGGAAAACGCCCATTCTGGCACGCTCCTTCTTGTACGAAGAATTAATGCCTGATACGCGGTTCTGAGCCAGATACGCCTTGCAGCGCTCCCACGGGAGGCGGGTCAGCGTGAGTTTTATGGGCACCCGGCGCGCGACTTCCCGCAGGATTTCGATGTAAGTGCCGGGATACTTTTCCGGTACCTCCAGCCCCTTTCCCATAAAAGCCGGAAAACCCTGTTGGGTGTCGTAGGCAAAGATAAACTCGACTTCCTGAGCCTGACCACTCACCTGATGAAGGGAAAGTAAAAACAACAACAATAATCGTAAATGCACGATGTGGCACCGAAAGACTCAATGCCTAAAGTATAGGTCAAACGGGAGCCAGTGCTGCACTCACAGCGCCTAAAGTGACAATAGTGCGTGCTCGGCAATCACCTGCTTACCCAATGCTCTGATCTCGGCGGCGGAATCCAGCATGAGTGCTTGCTGGAGAAAACGTTCTGCCAAGCCTTCTTCGAGATTGCGGATGAGTAATTTAACCCGTGGCAAGCGTGCAGAACTCATGCTCAGGCGATCGACCCCCATGCCCAGCAGTAAGAGCACCGACACCGGATCGGCGGCCATTTCGCCACAGATGGAAAGGGGCAACGCGCAGCTTCTTGCCGCGTCCACAATACGTTTTACTTCGGTAAGCACCGCCGGGTGAACATGGTCATAACGGGCTGCAACGCGCGGATTGTTGCGATCCAGCGCGAGCAGATACTGACTCAAATCGTTAGAGCCCACCGAAACAAAGTCGAGGTGCGGGCACCATTTCGATAGCTGACTGATGGCCGCTGGCACTTCAATCATGATGCCCAACCTGGGTGAATGAACGTCGACGCCCTCGTCGCGCAGTTGCGCCTCGGTGTCGTCCAGCAGAGTTCGGCATGTGAGCAACTCCTCGACGCTGCTCACCATCGGCAACATAATATGCAGCTGGCCCGGTTCCCGGGCCGCACGCAGCATGGCGCGCAATTGCGTCACCAATATCTGAACATTGTCGAGGGCAAATCGAATGCCTCGCCAACCCAGTGCCGGGTTTTCCTCATAGCCTACCGAATAATAAGGTAAGGGCTTGTCCCCACCAATATCCAGCGTACGCATCGTCACAGGCTTACCGCGATAATGCTCAAGTACCCGACGATATAAACGATATTGCTCGTCTTCGGTGGGAAAGGTCTCACTGGCCATAAAGGGAATTTCGGTGCGAAACAGTCCAATGCCCTCAGAGCCCTGCTTCAGACCCGGACTGATGTCGGATAACAAGCCGCTATTGCTCAGCAGATGCACGCGCCGGCCTCCACGCATCTCTGCCGGCAGATCTCGCAGTTTTTCGAGCCCGGCTTCCATGTGCCGCTCGCGCTCTATCAGCCCACGAAATTCTTCGAGCAGAGTGTCGGCAGGTTCGGCGTAGACCATGCCCTCGAAGCCATCGACGATGAGCATTTCCTGTTCGGCGACTTCCAGAATTGCCGATACCCCCATGACTGCGGGGATGCCCAGAGCATTGGCTAAAATAGCCGTGTGCGACAAGCGTGAACCACGCGCGGAGACAATGGCCTTGAGGCGCTTGGTGGGCACCGTGGCAATATCCGATACCGATATTTCTTCACCAATCAATACGATGGCTTCGTGCTCGGCCGCCTGAATGGCAATCTCGGGATGGCGGTGATGGTAACTGTGGTACAACTTATTCCCAAGGTGCCACACATCCTCGTGACGGGCCTTCATGTACTCATCATCCATTGCGCGAAACAAGTCGGCATAATGCTGTACCGCCATTTTAATGGCCGTGGGCAAGGCGTAGCCCTCGCGAATCGCTGCCCGCACTCTCTCGCTCAGAGTGGGATCAAAGAGCAACATCTGATAGGCATCAAACATATTCGCGACTTCAGACGACACCAGCTCGCCAAGAGCCGCGCGCTCGCGCCTCAGGTCTTCATCCACCCGCTCCAACAAGGCCTGCCACTCTTGCAGGTTTTGTTCCGTATTGCCGTCGAAAGACGTGGCCACATTGGCCAGACTGTCGCGCCGGCACAATAGGGCGTGCCCAATGGCAATGCCAGGTGCCGCTGCGACACCCGCATAGTGTTTTTGCGGTGGCACATCTTCGAGCGTCAGGGGTAAACGGTGCAACAGGAGCGCAATGTGCGCCGCCAGAGTAGATAAAAATGCCTCGTGCCGGGCCGACAACTTGCGCGCATAACGGCCCTGTACCACCAGCACGCCAATCACGTCGCCATTGCTAACCAGCGGCACGCCGCAAAAGCTTTTGAAGCGTTCCTCGACCAAATCTGCCACATGAAAATATTCGGGATGCTTCAGACCATTGGCCAGATTGACGACATGGCGGGTG
Source organism: Oleiphilaceae bacterium (assembly GCA_041590075.1). Classification (GTDB taxonomy): domain Bacteria; phylum Pseudomonadota; class Gammaproteobacteria; order Pseudomonadales; family Oleiphilaceae; genus PZPK01. Next base: position 55,788 of record JBFHUL010000007.1, on the reverse strand, counting down.
CGCACCACGAGCCCTACCAGGCCTTTTCCTGCCGGTATTTCCACCGGGCGGGCGGCTTCAAAACCATGGCTGGCCAGCAACACCATGCGCCCCTCTGCTTCCATGCGGTACAGGCTGCACACCTCACACGCCAACACCTGTGCAATCTGATCAACGATAACGCGCACCTGCTGAGAGGCGCTCTGCACCATCGACACCTGTTGCACGATACGATTCAGTTCTGCAATAACATCCTTCATGTCACGACAACCAGAATAGATGAAATGGTGAAAGGGGCGGGCCGCTTATCAATCTCCGCTCATGGCCGCACGCTGGCCCAACAAAAACTCCCCGGCAGGATCAACCACCAGTTTGCCCAGCATCGCCTCGCGCCCCAACAGCATGAGGTAGGACATACTGGAACGATCGGTCAGCGTGACCTCAATGGGCCAGCTACGCTCACCCATGCAGATTTCGGTCTCGATCACACAACGCTTTTCCTTTTTTGCATTGGAGCTCTTAATCGTGCGTTGGTCTTTCACCCGTGCCGAGCGCCGCACCACCTTAGCCACATTGTGTATGTCGGGATGGATATCGAAACTCACCCATAATTCGCCGTCGCGTTCGAATTCTTCAAGATTATCCACGTGCAAGGAGGAGGTCTTGGCCCCGGTATCCACGCGCACATCGAGATTAGCAATGTGCAGCGACGGCAAGTCACATTGTTCCAGCGCCCCCACTACCATTTTGTCTTCGAAGGTTTTCATAGCATGGGCCCCAGTTGTTCGTTGGAAATAAGGTTTTCTTGCATGATTTCAAGGTTTTCTGCGACGTCGCCGGGCCGCAGGAAGTAGGCAATGTGGTACATGGCCTCCCCCTCTTGCGCCAAGGGAATATTCTGTTTACCGATGACAATCCCGTCAGCGGGACTGTTCACCTGGCCTGCTACCTCGCCAAAATGATCCTTGATACTGGCCAGCAATTCCCCCTTCTTCACCCAGTCACCCAGCTTTTTACTATGGGTGACAAATCCACTTTCGGGTGCTCGTACCCAACCACTTTGCCGCGCCACAAAGGGTTCAGCAAGTCGCACTTTTCGCTTCGTCTGTTTGAGCATGTTCAACGCACGCATAATATTCAGCACGCCACGGTAGCCCGCCCGGATCGACAGCTCATCGAAACGCAGCGCCTCGCCGGCTTCATAAAGCAGTATCTTTACGCCGAGCTCACTGGCGCATTGCCGTAAGGAGCCATCCCGTAGATTTGCATTGAGTAGCACGGGCACGCCAAAAGCCTTGGCCAGCTCAAGCGTTTCGGCATCATCGAGATTTGCTCGTATTTGCGGCAGGTTTGTACGATGAATCGCACCGGTGTGCAAATCGACACCGTAATCACACTTGGCAACAATTTCATTCAGAAACCCGTAGGCAATTCTGCCCGCCAGCGAACCGCGCTTGGAACCGGGGAAGGAACGATTCAGATCGCGCCGATCTGGCAGATAACGGCTCTGATTGAGAATACCGTAGCCATTCACGAAGGGAATCGCAATCAAGGTACCCTTGAGCGACTTAAGCGATTTGCTGTGAATCAGGCGGGCGATAATTTCCACACCATTCAGTTCATCGCCATGAATGGCGGCACTTACAAAAAACGTTGGCCCCTCGCGTTTGCCACGCATGACGTAAATAGGTATCGACATACTCGTGTCGGTGTACAGGGGCGGTGTAGGTAACTCCAGTTTGCGCGTCTCGCCAGGTTTTATGACCTGCCCTGCAATCGTTAAATCCTGCATATTATCCCTTGCCTCGCGTGCGTGTTTTATGGGGCTTCGCATTGTTTTTGATGTAATCAATGATCAATCCGGCAACGTCTTTACCCGTGGCAGTTTCGATGCCTTCCAGGCCCGGAGAAGAGTTCACTTCCATCACTACCGGGCCATTGTTCGAACGCAGAATATCCACACCACACATATTCAAACCCATGGTCTTGGCCGCATCGAGCGCGGTTTTGCGTTCCGCCGGGCTCAAGCGCACCAAGTCTGCCGTACCGCCGCGGTGCAGGTTGGAGCGAAACTCACCGGGCGCAGCCTGACGCTTCATTGCCGCCACCACTTTACCACCCACAACGAGACAACGGATATCCGCGCCACCGGCTTCCTTGATATATTCCTGAATCAGTATGTTGGCTTTGAGCCCCATGAACGCCTCGATAATACTGGCTGCCGCTTTTTGAGTCTCTGCCAGCACCACGCCAATGCCCTGCGTGCCTTCCAGCAACTTAATGACCACTGGCGCCCCGCCCACGTTTTTAAGCAAGTCGTCTATTTTGTCGGGATGATGCGCGAAGCCGGTACGCGGCAAACCGATCCCCTTGCGCGAAAGCAGTTGCAGCGACCGCAATTTGTCTCGCGAACGACTAATGGCGACAGACTCATTAATCGAAAACGTGCCCATCATTTCGAATTGCCGCACCACCGCCGTACCGTAAAACGTGACCGATGCTCCGATACGCGGAATCACCGCGTCGTAAGCCGGCAGCGGTTTACCCTGATAACGAACAGAGGGCTTATTGCTCGTAATATCCATGTAGCAGTGCATAGTGTCGATCACATCGACGTTACAGCCCTTCGCTTCCCCCGCTTCTTTGAGTCGTCGTGTCGAGTAAAGGTTGGGGTTGCGAGACAAAATGGCAATACGCATGGCTGCTCCTGATCGAATAAATTTCCCGCCGAGCGCGCGCCTGCATGCCCGGAATAAAGTGCCGCTATTCTCAAAAAGCGCAGCGCCCAGGTAAAACAAAAGCTCTTTGTGGTGACAACAAAGATCTTTGTCTTGGCCCTCTTACTATAGCCGATAGAAAATGGCTTCTCGGTCCTTTCCGGCAGGAATAGCTTCATGACCCACAAACATCGCGTTTCAGGCGAAGACTGGCACCCCTACCGCGGGCACGAAATCCGCCTGTTTTATCATCATAATGCGTGGGCCGGTCTGGCGCGCTGTAATGGCGAACTCATCGCCTATTGCGAGGCCCCGGGAAATGGCTTTGCGCAACAACAGCTGCGCAAAGTGATTGATGAACGCATGCATTCTGTTCAACGTTACGCCCTGACAGCGTGTGCGACGCCATCACTGAATACCGCTGTCGCGCAGGCACTGACCCAGCTCGATGCACCCAGCTGTACACTATTGCGCCTGCATACCCTCAATCAGAATGGCGGCGTGCCAATAGATACCGCGCGCCGCTGGAGTGGCCTTGACAGTGGCGTGGACGTGATACTGCGATATGCCCAGTTCGCGCGTCTGATCTATGATGCGCTGCAGGCTCAACCACCCGACACCGATGACGGGCAGGACCCCTACCTCAGCAGTCTACTGCTGCGTCGCGAATCGCCTCACGCTGCAACTGTTTTGCAACTGCTTCCTGCGGTATATTGTGCCTTGCAGCTCAGCCAGCAGGACACACCATACGCAGATGGACATCGAACTACTCAAAACCTTTCTGGAGGTGAAAAATACCCGCCACTTCGGTAAGGCTGCCGAAAACCTGTATCTTACTCAGGCCGCCGTGAGTGCACGCATCAAACAGCTCGAAACTATCTTGGGCGCACCTTTGTTCACCCGTTTGCGCAATAATTTACAGCTCACGGTCACCGGCGAACGCCTAGTGAATCACGCCGAAACCATCTTGATCGCCTGGGATCGCGCGCGACAGGATGTAGCGCTGAAAAAGAAACAAAAGCGTGCCCTGGCCATTGGTACCACCAGCGGCCTGTGGGACATGCTCATGCAAGATGCGCTGCTGGTGGTCCACCAGCAGATCCCCGATCTCGCCCTGCGGGCCGAAGCACATGGCTCCGAGATTCTGGTGCGGCATCTCATGGAACGCACCCTGGATCTGGCGCTGGTATACGAACCAGCCAAACTCAGCGACCTGATTTCAGACCCCATTTCGCCCGCTGAACTGATTCTGGTTTCATCCCGGCGCGGACTGAATGCGGAACAAGCGCTGGCGCAACACTATGTGGCCGTCGACTGGGGCTTAACCTTTCAGCTTACTGTTGCCCAGCATTTTGCAGATGCCCCGCCTCCGATATTGCACACCACCCTGGCGCGGATTGCATTGGAGTTTATTGGCCAATTTGGCGGCAGCGCCTATCTACCTTATCGCCTCGTAGAACATCAACTGGAGCGCACGCTGTTTCAGGTGGATGATGCGCCCGTCATTTCCCGCCAGATCTACGCATGCTTTCATAAGGAAAGTACACACGAGCGGGAAATTGCTGCCATTTTGGACATCGTTCGCAACCTTGAAGTGCCTCCGGCACACATCCCCGCAAGTATCGAAATCTAGACCTCAACGAAACCTCAATCCGCGAAATATTTTTTATCGTCAGCATAAAAAAATATCGTTTTCCTGCCTCGCCCCGCGCAACCATAATCCGCCTAAGCCAAACGAGGATAGTTCCCCATGAAACACCGTTTTTCCGCCTACTTTGCCTGCATCACACTGGGTGTCGGGCTTGCCACTTCGAGTCATGCGCAGGTAGATGAGCATGCCATGTCGGAAATACGCGCCTACTGCGCATCGCTGATACAAGCTGGCACCGAAGAAAGCGAAGCCAAGCAAATCATCGATGCCTGCATCAATGAGCAAAGCCAGTATCTCCCAGACGCGTCACTGACCGGCGAGGAATTGGCCTACCAGGACGACGCATACTCTTATGAGCAGGATGCGGTGGATGCGCACTACGCACCTGACTGCTACCAGGCCGCCGATGAACAGGTACAGGCACAACTTGAGGAAGATCCCGAGGCGGTCATTGATTACGAAGCACTGGTAAACGATTGCCTGCAGTATAAGTAAGCACCATGCAATTTTTCATGCACTCTGAGAGGTAAAGTATTCATGAAGATAGAAAGCTTTGAATCCGGCTGTTTGTTTTATGATGCAATCCATTTTCCGCACGGTTTCAATCGGGCGGGCGTGTTCACGCGCACCGAAGCAGAGCTGCTGAGTCGCTGTGGATTCGTGATCAAACAACTCAGTGATTACAGCAAAGAACCCCAAAATGAAGAGCAGAGCCGAATGCTGGCGGTTATTCACGGTGAAGAGCAGGCCGAGAGCCTCATTGAGCGTACCTGGATAAAATATCTGGACCACATCAAAAATCACCGCATTATGCGTTTCTATGGTTTATCCAGTAGCGACAACGATCAGGACTACAGCGACGACGCCAACTGGTAAGCCAAGTACACACATGGCTGATGGCGCATGGATGCGCAATCAACTCTATCACCAGTGCCATTCCGCCATAGCCCTGCGCAAGGCCAGCCTGACGTAAGTGATTTAAGCTCGGACTTCTACGTACGAGCCTTTCTATAGCGCGGTACTTCCGTTAGGCTTTGCGCAATTACTCCCCCAAATCGGACCCCGACACCATGATGGAAAGTATGAGTGGCTGGCTGAGCCACAATGGTCTCAGCAGTTTCGCCCTGCTGTGGTTTCTGTTCTGCTTTCACGGCTATATGCGTTATGCGCGAAAACGCAGCTTCGACACTCCTTGTCTGGCCAGCACCTTGCACCAATACCGCTACGAATGGATGAAACGCATGTTGACGCGCGAAATGCGCATCGCCGATAACACCGCCATCGCCAATCTGGAGCGCAGCGTTTCTTTCTTTGCCTCGACTACCATGCTGATTCTCGCTGGCCTCATGACTATTTTAGGGTCCACCGAGAAGGCCATTGGTCTGGTTAACGACCTCCCATTCGTCACCCCTGTGAGCCGTGCCGAATGGGAAATAAAAATCGTGGTTCTGATCGTGTTATTCGTCTACGCCTTCTTCAAGTTCACATGGAGCCTGCGCCAGTATGGCTTCGTTACGATCATGGTAGGTGCTGCTCCGGCCCCCACGGAGCAGACCAGCGAAGCTGAACGGGAAGCCCACGCTAATCGGATCGCAAAAATGGCCTCCATGGCGGCCAGTAATTTCAATATCGGGCTACGCGCTTATTATTTTTCGATTGCTGTACTGGGCTGGTTCGTTAATCCCTGGATCTTCATCATCAGTTCGGCCGGGATTGTAGCCGTGCTATATCGTCGGGAATTTAAATCGTCCACCTTGAGAACGCTCATGATGAGCGGTGCGCCCACCATGCGGAGGACGGATTCAGACGTGTGAGGAGTGTTGCCGAACTAAAAACCAAAGGCCAGCGATACAAACGAGGTTTCTTCGGTGTGCACACCAATCACCTGTACCACCCACATGCGCAAACCGAGCTCGAAGCCCAGTAATTCAACACCTTCAAGTTTGCGCGAACGCGGATTATCACGGTTAAGAAAATAGTAGGATAAGCCCAAATCCACTTGGAAAAATGAAAAACCATCGGTGTACGCGATATTGATTTTTTCGCCTTGCGTACCAATACCCGCACGCAAGCTGGGGCCCTCCCAGGCTGCGCCATGTTTCGCAAAGTAAGCGATGCCGCCGTAGTGGGCATGTCCAATCAGGTTTTCATCGTGCACATACGCATACCGAGGAGTAAGCCCTTTCATGTTAAAAGGATCGCTGTCGTTCTCAAATTCGAACTGATCAAAAAAACTGGACTCGTCCGCATCCTCTGCCGTATTTGAAGATTCCTCGGCCATGGAAAGGGAAACACACCCGAACAGGAGTAAAATCAGAGAGAGTGACTTCATAAGCGTGGCTTGCGCAGTTCCTTGTTATGCATCCAGAGGTATCATCGATCAAGGAGACGGATGACTCGCGACAAAGCCTACACAAAGGCCCCGGTCAAACCAAGGCAGAAAAGCGGGTTTTGTGCTGAAGTCCAAATAAATTCCTCACCCCAACAGGTACTTGCCGCCGCTTGCCAACGCCACCACGCACAGACCGAGCACAAGATTGGCCAGAATCACCTGACGCATCCGGTCCAGGACCACCCCCCCGGCCTGCCAGCGTTGCGTGCTCACAGCCATACGCAGTTTTCGGAACAGGGCAAAATACACATGCAGAAACAGCCCAACCATCAAATAACCAAGCCCCAGCATGAGATGCACATGCATACCAACGCCCTTCATACCGCCTAGCTGTGCGACCATGTAGTGCCCACTCGCGACTAGTACCGCAATGGCCACCCACACCACACTAAAAAACCGCTGAAACACCTGATCCCACAGGCGCAAACGCACCGAGGGCTCCAGTAAATGTGCCGCAACCGGCCGCACACACACATAGGCGAAAAACATGCCGCCCACCCAAATAACGGCAGCCAAAAGATGAAGAAGTAGCGCAAGACCCATGAATAGCCCTTTATTATCGGAAATGAATAGTAGGCTGAATATACTGGCCAGATTCACGAGGTGGAAGACCGAGACTGGATTTCACGCAAAAAAAAGCCCGACACGAGGTCGGGACAAGAATACACACATGAAACTGAAGGAGAGTTCGATCGCTGCGGGCCTGAATCGCTGCGATCTCGTCATGGTTTCAATATAGAGGCTCGGGTGCCTTAAATCTGTTGGTAAACAATTGCAAATTGTAACGGAGTATTGCTGGCACAAGCGCCTCCTGGTGATTTCCCTGCTCCCTTCACCGCCGCATCAAGCACACAGAAATACGCTTACACAGCAATTCTTCGCATCGGAAGCAGACTCTCGATGCCCTTCCAGATCCAGTTCGCTTGGGCTTCCATGTGCTTCGGTTTGCTCTGAAATCCGGACAGAGAACGGAAAAACAGCAGCGATTGCGACATATCAGACAGTCGCTTTGAGCGCGTCAAACACCTGATTTACCCATTGGTCCGCTTCGGCATAAAGATTTAAATTATTCGCTTCCTGGAAAGCCAGCATATTATCGCCCTGCGCAACCGCGCGTTCGAGCTCGACCACCGTTTGAAGCGTTGGCCCCAGTGGCGCTTTGCGCTGCATCACTGCATCACCAATCACAGAAGACAATTGCACCTGCTCCAAAAACTGTGAGGGTTTGATATTCAGCAACACATCCACACCGGATACCAAACCCGCCAGAAATGCTTTGGGCGCCAGATCGGCATCTTGCGCTTCTCGTTTGGCAATCAGCTCCATGGTCTTGGCGCGCTGCAATACGTAGCGAGACGCTTCCACATGGACATTCCCGTTTGAGAGAAATGCAATCATCATGGCCCACTGGCGCAACATATCGACACCAAGATAAACCAGTGCCGATTTCAGGTCATCTACTTGCTTGGGCAAGGAAAACAATGGGCTATTGATGATTTTGAGCATCTGCATCGCCAGTTTGGGCTCCTGACTCACCAACTGGGCAATATGATCCATCGTGATACGCGGTTGATCCAGCGCGCTGATCAGACGGATAGTGACGGCCGTTCCGGGACGAATCGAGTTGCCGGAAATCTGTTTGGGGCGCGCGAGAAAGTAACCCTGGAAGCGGCTAAATCCGCAGCGCACGCTGCGCTCAAAGCTCTGTTCATCTTCGATGCGCTTCGCGATCCAGATGAGTCCCTTGCGCTGCAGGGCCGGCAAAGCTGCGGCCAATGCCGGCCAATCAATATCCTGAACATCCACTTTCGCGAAGTCGGCTTTGGCTAATAAAGCCTCGGGCGGCGCGTGCACGTCGACATCGTCGATAGAAAAGCAGAAGCCCTGCTCTCGCCACCGATCGATACTTTCCAGCAATACCGCGTCATCGGGTTCATAATCGTTCACTTCGATGACGACACGCTCCACAGACACCGGCAACATGTCGTGATGCTTGATATAGCTTGCGCCCACGTTGATAAACACCGGCTGATTGATGGCCTCAGCCTGCTGGGAGACACTTGCACAGTAATTCACCAATACCTGACTGGTGGCAAGGTCGCCACCAAGATCAATTGCGCCCAGATTCAAAGGGCTGCGAAACAGCAGTTCGTAGGCAAAAAGGTCTTTGTTTTCACAATATATGGCCTGCTTGGCCAACAATACATATTCGGGTAGGGGCACGGTTCTGTTCTTGCTGCTCGCTAAAGATGACTCGGAAGGACTCTGAGGCATTCTAACCCGCATCTCAGAAAGACATGAAGTGCGGCAAGCCGTTTTTGTGAAAGTTTAATTTTGACTCAACGCTTGGTAAACGTCGCGCGCCTAGGCATAATTGCTGTGTGAGGGATTCCTGCCAGCGACAGTGGCGGCAGATAGCAACTTGCTATCGCAGCAATGCGGCGACCCATCGAGTACAACGGCAGTTGGTAACGTCTTATAAATGGATATTCAGACTATATTTCAGTTGCTTCGGCACCTGACCAGCCAAACTCAACTGAAAGATCTGGTCAGTGCCATGAACGACCTGCTCACGGCAAACTTTTCCGGGGCAAAATTGATGGTCTACGAAGTGCAGAATGCCAGAATCGACCACAGTAAGTCCCCGTGTATGATCTGTCTGGATTGCCTCAATGTGGAAGAACCCATCTACCTGCAGGACGACCTGCAACTTGAGGAAGCCTACACGAGCAAAGATATACGCCGGCTGGCCCTCTCCGGCAATACAACATCTATTGCCATCCCTGTTGTTCTCTATGACCGGTCGGTATCACACATTGTGCGCGTTGTGCACCCATACCCGAAAGGCACCGCCGCAGAAGTACTGGAAGGCCTGCTCTGTATTTTCAGCGATGTATTCCGAAATCTGCACGAAAAGGGCTACGACCCACTCACCCGCATACTCAATCGCCAGGCCTTCGACCAGATAGCGAGCAGCCTTGCTTATGCGAACTCGGAGGACAATCATGGTGCCAAGCAAAGCAAACACTTTAAAGCGATTGCCATTCTTGATATCGATCGTTTTAAAACCATAAATGACCACTATGGCCATGCCATTGGTGATGAAACACTGGTCTTGTTCAGCCAGACTGTGCGCTCGGTGTTACGTCAGGAAGACCTGTTCTTTCGTTACGGCGGTGAAGAGTTTGTGGTGCTGGTAAAAGATGTGGATTTCGATCAGGCGCAAACCGTGCTGGAACGCTGCCGCGAAGCCATCGCCGGTCGGCGATTCCCTCAGGTGGGGCAAGTGACCGTGAGCATCGGCTTCACCGATCTCGCCGCGCATGCCCACCCGGTAGAACACCTCTCTAAAGCCGACAAAGCCTTGTATTTTGCCAAGCAAAACGGGAGGAACCAAGTCGCCTCTTACGAACAACTCATCGATGCCGGCCTGTTAGCCCCGGTCGAACCGATCGAACCCAGAGCCGATTTCTGGGACGAATAACCCCCCATTCCCATCAACCTTATTCCATCATCTATGCTGCGACCTCACGCTTTAATCAACAGTCATGGCAAGCCGCATTTTGGGCGCTTCAGCCAGCCGGTTAATGACATTAACATTCAGAATGCCGATTACCGCACTCCCATGAACAAACGGGCCGGTGCACTGCGCAAACACTTTGCCTACAAGCGCTTTCAGTATTTCGGAGCCATGAGCGACGAACTGATCTTCGGTTGTGCTCTGGCCGACCTACGTTGGCTTGGCGTCGCGTTTATCTATGTTTACCGTCTTTCAGACGGCGCCATGCGTACCTGGCAGATTAAAACCCCCTTGGCACGGGGCATGGACCTTACCAATCGCCCCGATAACGGCGTTAGCATTCTGACTCGCGGCAAGCGCCGTATTCGCATGTCCTACACATTGAATTCCGTCGAGGAGCGACGCAAACAGCTGGAAATCGACTTTGGCAAAGAGTTACTCATCAACGCACGCATGCAGGAAGCATCCGATTTCGAAACCATGGCGCTGTGCACGCCAACGGCCGTGAACGGCTGGGTTTATGCACAGAAAACCGCAGCTTTACCGGTTACAGGCGAACTCCGCTGTGACTTGGGTACTTTCGATCTGAGTCAGTTAGGCTGTTTCGGCCATCATGATTTCTCAGCCGGATTCATGCGCCGGGAAACCTTTTGGAACTGGGCCTGTTTTAGCGGCCAGCGCGGCAATCAGCCGCCTCTTGGCTTAAACGTATCCTGGGGCGTCAATGAAACCGGCTGGTCGGAAAACTGCTTTTGGGTCGGCACCACCCTGCACCCTTTGCCGCAAGTGCACTTCCGTTTTGATCGAGACAATGATCATAGCCACTGGCGAGTGAGTAGCGAAAACGGACAGATAGATTTGGCCTTCACGCCTCGAGACTTGCATCGGGAACGTTTGAATGCCGGCCTGATGGCAAGCAATTTCAGGCAGATATTCGGCCGGTTCAAGGGGCACCTTATTACCGGCGACGGAAAGCGTTTCGAGGTTGAGGATCAATATGGCTTTGTGGAAGACCAATACGCCAAGTGGTAACAGGTAAAAAAGGGCGCACCGATTAATGCTGATATCGGTGCGCCGGTCTTATGTGTTTATCTACCTGCTTCCTGAGTTGTGCGTTTCCGCGCGGCACGGCGGCGCACCAAGCCATAGAACACGGGTGTGAGCAGCAAGCCAAACACCGTCACGCCAATCATGCCCGAAAACACCGCCACACCCATCGCATTGCGCATTTCCGCACCGGCGCCTTCCGAGAACACCAGCGGCACCACCCCCATAATGAAGGCAAGCGAGGTCATCAGGATTGGCCTGAGACGCAAGCGGCTCGCTTCTACCACCGCCTTGTAAAGTGACAGGCCGTGATCTTCCTTTTCTTTCGCAAACTCAACGATCAGAATCGCGTTTTTAGCCGCGAGCCCCACCAGCACGATAAACCCGATCTGGGTAAAAATATTGTTGTCCCCTCCGGCGATAATCACCCCGGTCAGGGCCGATAGCAGCGTCATGGGCACAATCAATATAATCGCAAGCGGCAAGCCCCAGCTCTCATATTGGGCAGCCAGCACCAGAAACACCAACAACACCACCAGCGGGAAGATATAAAGCGTGGTATCTCCGGCAAGAATCTGCTGATAGGTCAGATCCGTCCATTCATAAGCCATACCAATGGGCAAGGACTGCTCCAGAATACGCACCATGGCCGCTTCCGCCTGGCCGCTACTGAAGCCCGGCGCCGGCCCGGAGTTAATGTCGGCCGCAGGATAGTTGTTGTAACGCGTCACGGTATCGGGGCCCGACGTATGCGATATGTCTACAAAGGAGGCCAGAGGCACCATTTCACCACTGCGATTGCGCACTTTGAGTAGTGCAATTTGGCTGGCATCCAGCCGATATGCCTGGTCGGCCTGTAAAGTCACCTGATAGGTGCGCCCAAAGAGGTTCACGTCATTCACGTAAACCGAGCCCATATAGGCCTGCAGGGTTTGAAAAATATCCGTGATGGCTACACCGTGTATTTTGGCTTTCTCCCGATCCACATCCACGCTGATTTGCGGCACGTTGGCCTTATAAAAGGAAAAGGTCGCCATCGGATTCAGCTCGGGGGTCCCGTAAGCCTGTCCCAGCACTTTTTGCGTTTCCTCGAACAAGCGGTCGTAACCCAAATTGGCACGGTCCTCGATTTGCAGTTTGAAGCCGCCGGTTGTCCCCAAGCCCAGCACCGGCGGCGGTGCCACCACCGCCACAAAGCCTTCATCAATGACACCAAATTTGCCATTTAACTGACCTGCAATCGCCTGCGCGGAAAGGTCAGGAGTTTGCCGCTCTTCAAAGGGCTTCAGGGTCACAAACACCACACCGGCATTGGACGCCACAGTGAAGCCGTTAATCGACAAACCCGGAAATGCGACCGAAGATTCCACCCCAGGATGCTCCAATGCAATGGCCGACATTTTTTGAATCACGGCATCGGTACGATCCAGGCTGGCCGCATCGGGTAAACTGGCAAACGCAACCAGATACATTTTATCCTGCTGCGGCACAAAGCCTGTTGGCGTCGTTTGGAACTGGTGATAGGTCAAAACCATGAAGCCGGCGTAGAGCGCCAATACAATCGCCGTACCCCGCAAGATGCGCCGCAGCACAGCCGTATACGTATGGGTGAGACCCTCGAAGAAGCGATTGAAGGGCCGAAAAATAAAGCGCCCGAACAAGCTGTCCAGGAAGCGTGAAAACCAGTCTTTTTTCGCATCATGGGGCTTGAGCAGCACCGCGGCCAGTGCCGGGCTCAAGGTAAGGGAATTAAAGGTCGAAATAATCGTGGAAATAGCAATCGTCAGGGCGAACTGCTTGTAGAACTGCCCCGACAACCCCGAAATAAACGCCGTAGGAATAAACACCGCACTCAACACCAGCGAGGTCGCAATGATAGGCCCGGTGACTTCACGCATTGCTTGCTTGGTTGCATCCATGGGTGTTTTGCCCAGCGCAATATTACGCTCAACGTTTTCCACCACCACGATGGCATCATCCACCACAATACCAATCGCCAGCACCAAACCGAACAACGACAAGGCATTGAGTGAAAAGCCAAACAGATGCATCACCGCGAAGGTGCCCACCAAGGAAACCGGGACCGCGACGAGCGGAATAATCGAAGCACGCCAGGTCTGAAGAAACAGCACCACAACGACCACCACCAGCAAAATGGCTTCAAGCAGGGTTTTCACCACGGCTTCGATCGAACCACGCACAAAGATGGTGGGATCGTAGACGATGTCGTAGTCGACACCTTCCGGGAAGGTCGCTTTCAGCTCGTCCATGCGCGCGCGCACATCATCCGACAACTCAATCGCATTGGAACCGGGGCTCTGAAAGATAGCCACCGCCGCCGCTGGTTTGTTATTCAGCAGTGAGCGTAATGCATAAGAGTTGGAACCCAGTTCGATACGCGCGACATCTTTTAGACGCGTAATGGCACCGCTGTCGCTAACCCGGACAATAATGTCATTGAACTCCTCCACACTCTCCAGGCGACCTTTTACCTTGATAAGCAGCTGAAACGGATTGTTGTTCGCGCCCGGTGGCGCGCCAATGGTACCCGCAGCAGCCTGTCGGTTCTGTTCCCGAATCGCCGCAACGATATCACTGGTAGTGAGATTGAGGTTGGCCACTTTCTCTGGATTCAGCCAGATACGCACCGCATAATCACCGGCGCCAAAGACCCGAACCGTGCCAGCGCCTTCTATACGCGCCAGCTCATCCTTCACTTTGAGATTGGCAAAGTTCGACAGATACAGCATGTCGTAGCGACTGTCGGGCGAAAGAATATGCACCACCATGGTCAGGTTGGGCGACGATTTTTCGGTCGTCACACCCAGTCGCTGCACATCTTCAGGCAAACGCGGCAGCGCCCGTGCTACCCGGTTCTGCACTTTCACCTGGGCATCATCGATATTGGTACCCAAGGCAAAGGTCACCGTAATCGCAAGACTGCCATCGGCAGTGGATTGGGACGAGAGATACAACATATCCTCGACACCATTGATCGCCTGCTCCAGAGGCGCAGCCACCGTTTCGGCGATGACCACCGGATTAGCTCCGGGATAGCTGGCATTCACCACCACCGTAGGAGGCACGACCTCGGGATACTCCGTGATCGGGAGTTGAAACAGGGCAATGGCTCCGGCAATGAAAATCAGTGCCGAAAGGACACCGGCAAAGATGGGACGCTGAATAAAATATTGTGAGATCATGCCCCGCCCCTATTGTTGGAATTCCGGCTCGGTCATTTGCGGCGTGACCGGTGTGCCTGGGCGAGCACGCTGCAAGCCCGAGACAATAATGGTTTCTCCGGCGGCCAGACCACTCTTGATAATACGCCATTCGGCCCGGCGAGGGCCCAGTTCGACGGCGCGGTATTCCACCACATTCTCCTCGTTCACCACGAGAACATACTTGCTGCTCAGATCGGTGGCTATCGCCTTATCAGGCACGACGATCGCCGGGCTGGCTTCACCAAACTGCAGTTTGATACGCGCAAACAGACCCGGTGTGAGGGCGCCATCGGCATTGGCGTACACCGCCCGCATACGAATGGTGCCGGTCGCCGCGTTCACCTGATTGTCGACAAAATCGATTTTTCCGGTGTAGGGGTAGCCCTGCTGATTCACCAGGCCCAGCTGGACCGGAATGTCGCGGTTCATGTAATCAAAACCGGCAGCCCTGAGTGTTAAATAGGTCGCTTCGTCTACATCAAAATAGGCGTGAATTTTGTCGGTCGCGACCAGCGTGGTCAATTCGGTTTGGCCCGCCACCACTGAGCTGCCCACCTTCACCCGCGCATTGGAAACGCGCCCGTCAAATTCGGCCTTCACCTGAGTGATGGCGAACAGCACCTGAGCACGGCGCAGATCGGCACGCGCACTTTCAGCCGCGGCACGCGCCTGCTTGAGCTGCGTGCGTCGGTTATCAAGCTGTTCCTGCGACAAAGCATTGGTGGCACGCAAACTTTCAGCCCGAGTAAGATCCCGTTCGGCTAATTCAATTTGTGCTTCTGCACGAATGACTTCGGCTTTTAGTTGTGCAACTTCGGCTTCGATGGTGCGGAAATCCACCTGAAACAACAGGTCCCCTTTGCGTACTTGTTGTCCGTCTTCAAAACCGACCTCAACTACATACCCCGAGGTTCGTGGCTTGACGACAATGCTTCGTGACGCTTCAAGGCGGCCGGTATATTCCCGCCATTCGCTGAGTGCATGCTGTTGTGCTTTGGCGACGGTGACAGGCGGAGGTGGCATCTGCGGCATGCCACCGGTCTGCTGCGGGGCGTCATCACTGCACGCCGCCACGACCAGAATGGCTGCTGCCGCCACTAACCGAGAAAAGTAGTTGCTCATCGCTTGCTCCTGAACCTAATCGTCAAACCGGGCTATCCGAAGAATACACGAAAGCCCTACAATAAAACCGGAGCGCGGATACTAACAAATTCCGCGCAAATTACATGAAAAACGGCGGGAAACAGCGTTCGCGCCATAGAACAATTTTGCCCCCGGATACCGCCCGCATGCCGCCAGCCACACAAGCCAGCGAACAACTCGACATACTGTATGAAGACAGCCACGCGATTGCCGTCCACAAACCGGCCGGATTGCTGGTACACAAAAGCCCTATCGATAAACACGAACTGCGCTATGCCATGAAAATCGTGCGCGACCAGATGGGTCGACGGGTTTATCCGGTACACCGTCTCGACAAGCCCACATCAGGCTTATTGTTATTCGCCAAATCGCCCGAGGCCGCCGCTATCCTCGCACAACAATTTGAACAGCGCCAAGTGGAAAAAACCTACCAGGCCCTGATCCGTGGCTGGTGCGCGGTAGAAGGCACGGTGGACCATGCCCTGCGCCATGTCGCCGATTTCAAGCACGAGGCCGCGCTCGCAGACGCAAAGCCGGCGCAGGAGGCAAGTACGCATTTCACACGAGTTGAACGTTTCGAACTGCCCTGGCCGGATGGCCAATTTCCCAGCAGCCGATACAGCCTCGTTGCCTTACACCCTCATACCGGTCGCAAACACCAACTCAGGCGCCACATGAAGCACATCGCGCACCCGATCATTGGCGATGTGAAATATGGCAAGGGAGCGCATAATCGCCGCTTTCGGGAGCAACTGCACTGCCACCGCCTGCTACTGGCCGCCACGAATCTGTGCATGAAGGCCTCGCCTTTACACCCTGAGGGCCTGCATATTCAGTGCCCACTGCAGGAAGACTTTGCCCATTTACTGCAGACGCTGGCCCAGTGGCGCGCGGATGGTTGAAGGCGTGGATTCATGTTAGGGTGAGCCGTTTTCCACAACTGTCAGAGACCATGAATCACACTGCATTGGATTTTGATCGCCAGCATATCTGGCATCCCTACTCGTCTATCGGCGTCGAGACTCCAATATTTCATGTGGAGCGCGCCGAAGGCTGCGAACTGATACTCAAGGATGGCCGCCGAATTATCGATGGCATGGCGTCGTGGTGGAGCGTCATCCATGGCTACAATCATCCGGTTATGAATCAAGCCCTCAAGACACAAATCGACAAGATGTCGCACGTCATGTTTGGGGGGCTCACCCACGATCCAGCCATCGACCTGGCCCGCCAGCTAATTGCCATGACGGCCCCTGAACTATCGGCTGTGTTTTTCGCCGATTCAGGCTCAGTGAGCGTTGAGGTGGCAATGAAAATGGCCATCCAGTTCTGGGCCAGCCAATCGCGCCCCCACAAGCAACGCTTTCTCACGGTGCGCAATGGCTACCATGGCGATACCTTTGGCGCGATGTCGGTATGCGACCCTGTAAATGGCATGCATTCCCTATTTGCCCATACGCTGGCAGAACAGTTTTTTGCGCCGGCACCCGAACCCGGCTTCAACGACACCTGCGAACCTCGGCATCTGAGTGAGATGGAACAGCTATTGCGCGCCCATCGTGATGAGATAGCCGCAATCATCATAGAGCCCGTTGTACAAGGGGCAGGTGGGATGCGCTTTTATGCGCCCGATTACCTCAAGGCCCTGCGCGCCCTGGCTGATGAGCACGAAGTGCTGCTGATATTTGATGAAATCGCAACCGGCTTTGGCCGCACCGGAAAACTGTTCGCTTACGAACACGCCAATGTGGTACCCGATATCCTGTGTTTAGGTAAGGCACTCACCGGTGGTTACATGACCCTGGCTGCCGCGCTCACTTCCACGCAAGTGAGTCGCACCATTAATGAGGGCGAACCCGGTCTGTTCATGCACGGCCCCACCTTTATGGCCAACCCGCTCGCCTGCAGTGCTGCGCTCGCCAGCGTGGAACTGCTGATGCAGGGGCACTGGCAACAACAGGTGAAGGACATCGAAACCGGACTCCAGACAGGCCTTGCTCCCTGCCAGTCCCTGGATAGCGTGAAAGAGGTACGCGTTCTGGGCGCTATCGGTGTGGTGGAACTGCACGAAGCCGTGGACATGGCGGCACTGCAACCACAATTTGTAGAAGCCGGCGTGTGGGTGCGACCCTTTGGCAAACTGGTGTATGTGATGCCACCATTTGTGATGCCGAAGGATCAACTCGCGACACTTTGTGAAGCCATTCATTATGTTTTACGGCACCATCACCATTAAATCCCTGGCCGTTACGGAGCTGGTGATCGAGATGGCTTGCCAGTCCATAACGGCACCGTAAAAATAGTCACCCGAATCTGTCATCGCTGAAGGAGTCAGTATGTTTGAATGGATTGCCAGCCCGGAAGCCTGGGTTGCTTTGGCCACACTCATGGCACTGGAGATAGTGCTGGGTATCGATAACATTATTTTCATATCCATTCTCGTCGGGCGCCTGCCGGAACACCAACGTAACCGTGCGCGAAACATCGGACTGGGGCTAGCGATGGGTGCGCGACTCGCCCTGCTGTTCTGCATCGCCTGGGTGATGGGGCTCACCGAAGCCTGGTTCAGCGTATTCGGGCATGAAATCTCAGGCCGCGATGTTATCCTGATCGTGGGCGGATTGTTTCTCCTCTTTAAGTCCACTCACGAAATACACAGCAGCCTCGAGGTGCATCATACGTCAACGGCTTCGGTGGCCGTCGCCTCGTTTAGCACGGTACTGGTGCAGATCGCATTACTGGACATTGTGTTTTCTCTCGACTCCGTGATCACTGCCGTTGGGCTTGTTGATCACATTTCCATTATGGTCATTGCTATTGTGTTCTCGGTGGGAGTGATGTTGCTCGCCGCCAAGTCGATCAGCGAATTTGTTGATCAGAACCCCACAATCAAGATGCTGGCGCTCTCCTTTCTGATACTCATTGGCTTTACGCTCATGGCTGAGGGCTTTGATGTACAGGTACCCAAAGGCTATATCTACTTCGCGATGGCCTTCTCGTTTGGTGTAGAACTGCTTAATATTCGTGTACGGCGAAATCGCACGACCATGAGCCTTAATAAAAAAATATCGCCGGATACCTGAACGCTGTCATGAAAACCATCGGTCTGCTTGGCGGTATGAGCTGGGAATCTACCGCCAATTATTACGCCGCAATCAATCGCGGCATCCAGCAACAGTTGGGTGGCCTGCATTCCGCTAAAATCGTGATGGTGAGCGTTGATTTTGCGGAAGTGGAACGCTTGCAAAGCGCGGCGTGCTGGAGCGAGGCGGGCCAATTACTCGCCCGCGCGGCACAGCAAGTTGAAGCGGCTGGCGCTGAATGCCTGCTGATCTGTACCAACACCATGCACAAGGTGGCTGAACAGGTTGAGCAAGCCATTCGCATCCCCCTGCTGCATATCGCCCATGCCACCGGCCAGATACTTACCGCCCAAAACATTACGCGTATCGGTTTGTTAGGCACCCGTTTCACCATGGAACAGGACTTCTATCGTGAGCGGCTTGAACGGCAGTTTGGCATAACGGTCAGCATACCTGAGCAAACAGAGCGGGACGCCGTGCATCGCATCATTTACGAGGAGTTGTGTCTGGGAAACGTAAGGGAAAGATCGCGTTCGACTTATCTGCGCATCATTGAACACCTGGCTGAACGTGGCGCCCAAGGCGTGATTCTGGGATGCACCGAGATTGCCATGCTGGTAACACCACAGCATACCCACGTGCCCCTGTTCGATACCGCAGCCATACACGCTCAAGCTGCGGTGGAGTTCGCATTGCAGCGCGACGAATAACCTCCGTACTATGGCTCTGCCACCAAGGCATACTTTCCTTGAAAACGCACACAGGGCGTGCCGGTTTCATCAGGAATGGTGACGGTCTGTTGCAGCACAGCTTTGCCACGACGCGCATATCCGGCTTTAAAGTGGCACAGCGCGTCCTGCTCAGGTCGCGCCACCGTGGCGATAAGTCGACCGCGCAGGGGCCGTAAATACTCTATTTCACCCTTGGCAACCACAATCTCGCCGGCAAGCTGCAGTTCTTGGCTCAATAACCAGGTAAGTCCCCACCCGGTCACCACACACAGGTTGTAGAGGCTGCCACCAAACGCGGTTCCCTTGTCGTTGATATTCTTATCCAGCGGCGCACTCAGCACGAGCGACTGGGCATCGTAGTGATCCACCTCGATCCCTGCCGCCGCCACCAAGGGTACATGCTGCGTAACAAAAGCCTGCAGAGCCTGTCTTGCCTGTTCCGAATTCATTGAAACTCTCCGGTTTGACACTGGATAACACAAAAAAAGGAGGCCTATGCCTCCTTTTTTATACCAGAAAATTTGTCACGACACTCCCGCCAGCGCGGCTATTAACGCAGAGCTGGCGAATCGGTCGTCACAAACCCGCTTACGCCTCTTCAGCAATTTCCTTCATGCTGAGTTTGATACGGCCACGGTTATCGACATCCAGTACCTTCACTTTCACCATTTGGCCTTCCGACAATACGTCAGTCACGTTCTCAACACGCTCGGCCGATATCTGCGAGATATGTACCAGACCATCTTTACCGGGAAGAATGTTCACAAAGGCACCGAAGTCCACAATGCGCTCAACCTTGCCTTCGTAAATCTGACCGATCTCAGCTTCAGCAGTGATCGAGGTGATTTTGTTGATCGCAGCCAATGCCATCTCGTTGTTTTCGGCATAGATACGAATGGAACCATCGTCTTCGATATCTACCGAAGCACCCGTTTCCTCAGTAATGGAGCGGATGGTCGCTCCGCCTTTACCAATCACGTCACGAATCTTGTCAGGATGCACACTCATGGTACGCATGGCAGGCGCTTTGTCTGAAATATCAGCGCGCGGCGCATCCAGAACCTTGTTCATCTCACCCAGAATATGCAAACGGGCATCCTGTGCCTGCTTCAGCGCGATTTCCATGATTTCTTCGGTGATGCCTTCGATTTTAATATCCATCTGCAAGGCCGTGATGCCTTCATCGGTACCCGCAACTTTAAAGTCCATATCACCCAGGTGGTCTTCGTCACCCAGAATGTCGGTCAATACTGCAAAGCCATCGCCTTCCTTGACCAGCCCCATGGCGATACCCGCTACGGGTGCCGCCAAGGGTACGCCTGCGTCCATCAATGCCAGGGAGCTACCGCACACGCTGGCCATGGAGCTGGAACCATTGGACTCGGTAATTTCGGAGACACAACGCACCGCATAAGGAAACTC
This sequence comes from Oleiphilaceae bacterium, assembly GCA_041590075.1. Lineage (GTDB taxonomy): Bacteria > Pseudomonadota > Gammaproteobacteria > Pseudomonadales > Oleiphilaceae > PZPK01. The sequence goes on along the minus strand of JBFHUL010000007.1, from coordinate 34,879 downwards.
ATCATCAGATGGCATCAAGGACTGAACGCCACGCTTGGCCAATTTACCGTGACCAATCTCGCGACGACCCGGCGCGCCCATGCGACCACACTCACCCACAGAATACGGAGGGAAGTTGTAGTGCAACATGAAGGTCTCTTTGTACTCGCCTTCCAGCGCATCAACGATCTGAGCATCTCGCGTGGTGCCCAGAGTCGTCGCCACCAGAGCCTGCGTCTCGCCACGGGTAAACAATGCTGAACCGTGCGCGTTGGGCAATACTCCCACTTCCACCTGAATGGGGCGCACAGTTTTGGTGTCGCGACCATCAATACGTGGCTCCCCTGCAATGATGCGACCTCGCACAACGGATTTTTCCAGCTTACTGAAGTAGGCTTTTACATCCTCTTCAGAAGGTGCGCCTTCGTCACCTGTTGCCAGTTTGGCAATGGCCGCCGTACGCAATTCACCCAGCGCCGCATAACGCTCCATCTTGTCACTGATGCTGTAGGCTTTGGCGATGCCTTCCGAGAATTCAGCGGCAATGGCATCGGCCAGCGCGGCATTCTTTTCTTCCGGCTGCCAATCCCAGGCTTCCGTTCCCACCTCGGCCGCAAACTCGGTCACAGCCGTCACTACCGCCTGCATTTCCTGATGCGCGAACAGCACAGCACCCAGCATCTCATCTTCGGTGAGTTCTTGTGCTTCAGATTCCACCATCAGCACGGCATCTTTTGTGCCCGCTACCACCATGTTCAGCAGGGAATCTTTCAGGTATTCATTGTTGGGGTTGAGTACATACCCTTCTTCGTCGGTAAAACCCACACGCGCTGCACCGATTGGACCATTAAAAGGAATACCAGAAACCGCCAATGCGGCCGAAGTACCAATCATCGCCGCGATATCCGGATCCTGATTCTTGTTGGCCGACATTACTGTACACACCACCTGCACTTCGTTTATGAAGCCATTCGGAAACAGAGGGCGAATAGGACGATCGATCAGACGCGAGGTCAGTGTTTCTTTTTCAGACGGACGGTTCTCACGCTTGATGTAACCGCCGGGGATTTTACCTACAGAGTATTGCTTCTCTTGATAGTGGACCGACAGTGGAAAAAAATCCTGACCGGGTTTCGCTTCTTTGGCTGCCGTGACCGCAACCAGTACCACCGTGTCATCAACGGTTACCAGCACCGAACCGGCGGCCTGACGGGCAACACGACCCGTTTCGAGTGTGACGTTAGAGTTACCATATTTAAATTCTTTAATTACCGGATTCACATCGGCTCCTTAATCTTCAAAGTCATCGTTAGGCGCGCCTCGCAAAAACATACGACTAAAGCTTTATGCTTCAGAACTCTGGCGTCTCAAAGCTCTGAGCTATAAAACTTTACTGCAGTTCGCCAAGCGCACTTGTTTTCACCCTTTCGCAGGGCCTACACAGCAGGGTGCTGCTTCGTTCCGGCGATATTTCACCGGCTTCAAAAAAGCGACCGGGCTGCCTGTAAACAGACAACCCGGCGAAAGACGTTAACAACGTCTGAACTTTATCACATGCAAAACCGTGGTCATTGTCTGCGTTAAAGTCCTGATAGGTCTTAGCGACGCAAACCCAAACGGCCAATCAGTTCGAGGTAACGGTCGGCATCTTTGCCCTTGAGGTAATCAAGCAGCTTACGACGCTGGTTAACCATACGAATCAGACCACGACGTGAGTGGTGATCATGATTGTTACCTTTGAAGTGATCTTGCAGTTTGTTGATGTTGGTCGTCAGCAGGGCAACCTGAACTTCAGGAGAACCTGTATCACCTTCACCACGTTGAAATTCACTCACTACTTTTGCTTTTTCTTCGGCATTCAAAGCCATAGTTCTATCCTCAACATGCTAATTGAACACACTCCCAACCGCGCATGTTTACAGCAGGAAGCGTTATAAACTTATGTATCTTAACTAGACGACATCAGCCAGATTGATCATGCGATTCGGCTGAATCCAGCCCGCCTCGTCAACCTGAGCAACGCCCGCAAACAGGGCTGTGCCTTGCTCACATGTCATACAGCCAAGTTGCTGTTGCATGCGAGTGTCGTCTGCCTGTTTCGGACCCATTACATACACGCGCACGAGGCCCGTTATTTCAAGGCCCGCTATTCTAACCGCTTGTCCGTGTAATATCGACCTTGAATGCTCACTTTTCAGACAAACCCGTGGCAAATCCGGCAACAAGGCGTCAACGCTCAACAGGCGTCCTTCCAGCTGAGTAAACGCAGCGTCTTCCTCGAGCGCTAGCTCTTCAAGCTCCGAAAGCGTGATACACGCATCCAGGCCAAAATGCCCCGCTCTGAAACGACGTAACATCGACACATGCGCACCACAACCAAGCGCCATACCGAGATCTTCTACCAGCGAGCGTATGTAGGTACCTTTGCTGCACTCTACCCGCAAATCCAGCGCGTCGGCACGTAAGCCATCAAGCTCCAGACGGTATATGGTCACCGGGCGAGCCGGCCGTTCAATCGTAATACCCTGGCGCGCCCATTCATACAGGGGTTTCCCCTGATGCTTCAGGGCCGAAAACATGGATGGAACCTGCTGTATCTCGCCCCGAAATGCGTCGAGCTTCGCCTCAACAACTTGCGCATTCAGCGCCGGAACCGGCCGCGTTTCAAGCAGCGCGCCGTCGCTGTCACCGCTGTCGCGGATTTCGCCCAAGTGGGCCGTAGTGTAATAGCCTTTATCCGCATCAAGGAGAAACTTGGAAAATTTCGTCGCTTCACCCAGACACACAGGCAGCACCCCCGTTGCCAGGGGGTCCAAGGCACCGGTATGCCCGGCTTTTTGAGCCTGAAAAGCACGCCGCACTTTTTGTAGTGCCGCGTTACTGGTCATTCCCTGCGGTTTGTCGAGCAGCAGTACACCGTTGATTGCACGGCCCTTGCGTCTTCGGGGCAAACCTTACTCCTCTTGATCGGTATCGGAATGGTCGGCGTCCTTGCGCCGCGCCTCACTGATGAGTCGCTCCATCTTTCGACCTTGGCCCACCGAGCTATCGTAGTGAAAGCGCAGTTGCGGAATCGTGCGCAGCTTAATCTGCCGCCCCAATTCACTGCGCAGATAACCTGCGGCCTTATTGAGTATGCCAATACTGGTCTTCACCTCAGCAGAATTTTCATCCACGTCGTTAATGGTCAGCAGGGTGACATAGACATCAGCAAATCCGAGATCGCGCGATACTTCTACACCATTCACGGTCACCATTCCTAAACGCGGATCTTTGAGACCGCCGCGAATCAGTTCAGCGAGGTCACGCTGAATCTGATCGGCAATGCGGTCTGTACGACTGAATTCTCGAGCCATGTCTATTGATACTTCCTTAACTCAGAGAACGTTCAATTGAAACCTTATCGAAGACCTCAATCTTATCGCCGACTTTCACGTCGTAGTTTTTCACACCGATACCACACTCTGTACCAGCACGCACCTCGTTTACATCGTCCTTAAAGCGACGCAGCGACTCGAGCTCACCTTCAAAGATCACGATGTCGTCCCGCAACACGCGTATCTTCTTGTTGCGATAGATAGTGCCTTCCAACACCATACACCCGGCCACTTGCCCGAACTTCGGCGATTTGAATACGTCGCGCACTTCGGCGATACCTACGATATCTTCGCGGTATTCCGGCGCCAACATGCCACTCAGTGCCTGCCTCACGTGATCGATGATCTCGTAGATCACGCTGTAATAACGCAGATCAAGACCTTCTTCTTCGATCACTTTCTTGGCGGCGGCATCAGCACGCACATTAAAGCCGATGAGCACGGCATTGGTAGCCACCGCAAGGTTGGCATCGGTTTCGGCGATGCCACCCACTCCGCTGGACACAATTTTCACCTGCACTTCTTCGTTACCGATGTCATGCAATGCGGCGGTGAGAGCCTCCAGAGAACCTCGCACATCTGTCTTCAGCACGATATTCAATGTTTTGACTTCATCGGAGCCCATATTGGAAAACATGTTTTCCAGCTTGGCAGCCTGCTGACGCTGCAGGCGATCCTTGCGACTCTTCTCTTCACGGAACTCGGCTACTTCGCGTGCTTTACGCTCATCGGTCACCACGACAAACTCGTCACCAGCGTCGGGGGTGCCATTCAAGCCCAGTATCTCAACAGGGATTGACGGGCCCGCCTCGTTGATTTGACGTCCGTTCTCATCCAGCATGGCGCGCACGCGGCCGTAGTGCATGCCGGCAATAACGATGTCGCCCCGCTTGAGCGTACCGTTCTGGATCAGCACTGTTGCGACGGCACCGCGCCCTTTATCGAGACTGGCTTCAACCACCACGCCTTTCGCTGGGACGTCTTTGACGGCATTCAGCTCCAGCATCTCGGATTGCAGCAAGACCGCATCCAACAGCGCATCAATACCTTCTCCTGTATGCGCCGAAACGGGTACGAACTGTACATCTCCGCCCCAATCTTCAGGAATCACGTCTTTAGCGGCCAATTCGTTTTTCACACGATCTGGGTCGGCCTCTTCCTTATCGATCTTATTTACCGCAACAACCAGTGGCACACCTGCGGAACGCGCATGCTGAATGGCCTCTTCGGTTTGTGGCATCACGCCGTCATCGGCGGCCACAACAAGAATAACGATATCTGTACACTGCGCACCACGTGCACGCATGGCGGTAAACGCAGCGTGGCCCGGCGTATCGAGGAAAGACACCATGCCGTGGTCGGTTTCAACGTGGTAAGCACCAATATGCTGGGTAATGCCCCCCGACTCCCCTGCGGCTACGCGGGTGCGACGAATATAATCAAGCAAGGAGGTTTTACCGTGGTCAACGTGACCCATCACACTTACAACGGGCGCCCTAGGCACTTTCTCACCTTCATAATCAATGCTTTCGAGCATTTCAGTCTCGATGGCATCTTCCTGGATCAACTTCACCTTGTGGCCCAGCTCTTCCACCACCAGAATCGCAGTTTCTTGGTCGATAGCCTGGTTGACCGTCGCCATTACCCCCATACCCATGAGCGTTTTGATCACGGCCGTAGCTTTCACCGACATTTTGTCGGCCAATTCACTCACCACGATCGTGTCACCGATGGCGACTTCTCGTACCTGTGTGGTCGTGGGCATCTCAAAGGCGTGGGTACGCTTTTCTTTACGTTTTTTCGATTTAAGCTTGCGCGGTTGCTCAAGCTCTTCACCGGTTACCGTTGCTTCTACCAAAGTTTTAATATCCTGGTCTTCGTCGCGCTGACGTGGCCCGCGATGGCCCGCCGATTTAACATGCTTCTTGGGCTTGCCATCATCATCAAAATCATCGTGCGACTTTTTCTTGGCATGGCGTTTCTTGTGCTTGCCATCCGCATCGGCTGCGGGTGCAGGAACAGGTGGCGCATCGGGGACCACCGGCGCAGCAGCTTTATCCTTCGACGTATCCGCTTTGGACTCGGTAGCAGCCTTGGCAGCCGCCTCTTCCTCGGCTTTGCGTTTTTCTTCTTCTGCTTTGCGCGCTGCTTCTTCAGCCGCCTGCTGTGCCGCGCGCTCTTCCTCTTCACGCTTCTGTTTTTCGAGCTCGACACTCATATCAGGCCGCTTCACATAGGTGCGCTTCTTGCGCACCTCGACGTTTACGGTCTTGGTCTTACCCTGGCCACCGGACATTTTCAGCGTAGTGGTCGTTTTGCGTTTCAAAGTAATACGCTTTGGCTCGGCTTCCTGCTCGCCATGACTGCGCTTCAGATACGCCAATAACTCTTTCTTTTCTTCATCAGATACCAGATCTTCTTCACCACGCTGCTCGAGGCCTGCATCGGTGATTTGCTTCATCAGCCTTTCGACTGGAGCACCAATATCGTCTGCCAGCTGTTTGACAGTTACTTCTGACATGATTCGTTCTCCTGACTCCCGTCGTTACTATTCTTGGCCTTCAAACCAAGGGGCGCGCGCGGTCATTATCAACTGACCCGCTCGTTCCTCGTCCATGCCTTCGATGTCCATCAGGTCATCTATGGATTGCTCAGCCAGATCTTCCATGGTGACGATGCCTTTACTGGCAAGTACCAGTGCCAGATGTTTGTCCATCCCGTCCATCGTCAACAGATCTTCCGCGGGCTCGCCCGCTTCCAGCTGCTCTTCGTTGGCCAATGCCTGATTCAGCAGGGCATCTTTGGCTCGACGTCGCAGCTCTTCTACGATGTCATCGTCAAAACCATCTATCGCCAACATTTCTTCCAAAGGCACATAGGCCACTTCTTCCAAAGTTGTAAAACCTTCGTTTACCAGTTCAACCGCTAACTCTTCATCTACATCGAGCTTCTCTACGAACACTTCCACATAACGGCTAACTTCTTCTTCCTGTTGTTTGCCAGCTTCTTCCTCTGTCATGACATTAAGTTCCCAGCCGGTAAGCTCGGCTGCGAGACGTACATTCTGGCCTGCGCGACCAATCGCCATCGCCAGGTTTTCTTCTGCGACGGCAACATCCATTGAATGGGTATCTTCATCGATGACGATGGAACCCACTTCTGCGGGCGCCATGGCGTTGATAACCAGCTGTGCGGGATTATCATCCCACAACACAATATCGATACGCTCATTGCCCAGCTCACCCGACACCGCCTGCACACGTGCACCGCGCATGCCCACACAGGCACCCACCGGATCAATACGCTTATCGTTCGTTTTCACTGCAATCTTGGCGCGCGAACCGGGATCCCGCGCTGCGCCGCGAATTTCAATGACTTCCTCAGAAATTTCAGGCACTTCGATTCGAAACAGTTCGATCAGCATCTTGGGCGAGGTTCGACTCAGAATGAGCTGCGGGCCACGTGCATCAACACGAATCTCTTCGAGCAAGGCACGCACGCGATCGCCCATGCGAAAGACTTCACGCCCCACCAGAAATTCTCGCGGCAGAAGCGCTTCGGCGTTGTTGCCGAGATCCACTATCACGTTGTCCCGTGTGACTTTTTTCACAGTGCCAGACACCAGTTCACCCACCCGATCGCGATAACCATCAACGATTTTTTCGCGCTCGGCCTCGCGTACTTTCTGCACAATAATCTGTTTGGCTGCCTGAGCACCGATACGACCAAAGGCAATCGACTCCACCTGCTCGGTGTGAATGTCCCCCACCCCCAGCTTGGGATCGATTTCAGCGGCTTCTTCGAGGGTCAGGTCGGTGCCGAGACCTGGCACGGTATCGTTGTCCACGACGGTCCAGCGACGAAAGGTTTCGTACTCGCCGGACTTACGATCAATATTGACGATAATGTCCGCGTCTTCATCTTCATAACGCTTCTTGGTAGCTGTCGCCAGGGCCAGCTCAATGGCTTCGAATATTACATCCTTGTCCACGCCCTTTTCATTTGAAACCGCTTCAACTACCAGCAAAATTTCTTTGTTCATCGCGTCATTAGCTCCAATATTTAAATTCAATCAAACTGCGGTACGACGTTGGCTTTTTCAATGCCTTCCAACGGCAACAAATATTCTTCCTGATCGACTCTCAGTACCACATCGTGGCCTTCGACCCCAACCAACAAACCATTAAACTTACGCCGTCCCTCGAAAGGCATGCGCAAACGCAACGCTACCTGATGGCCGGCGAAGCGCTCATAATGCGCCAGTTCATAAAGAGGGCGGTCCATTCCGGGAGAGGAAACTTCGAGCGTGTAGTCACCGGTGATAGGGTCTTCAACATCCAGCACGCCGCTTAGCTGGCGACTGACTTTTTCACAGTCAGCCAACTCAATACCGCTTTCTCGCTCCGGACCGTCAGGCGAAGGTTCTTCACCCGTTTCTTGTGCCACCGGGCTTTCGATATAGACCCGCAACACCGTATGCTTGCCTTGGGATATGTATTCAATCCCCCAGCATTCGTAGCCCAAACCCTCTACGACGGGGCGAATTAATGAATCCAGTACCTGTTTTTTTCCTGCCAAGCTCGTTACCGTCAACCCTTACAAAAGGCCTTCCATAAAGGCCAGAAACAAAAAATGGGCCTTACGCCCATCACTACTAAAAAGCCCCTACGATGAGGGGCTTTTTGCAAGACTTCTGTGCGGAGCACTGATCCTCATCAGCGAGCAAGCCATGTGCTCAGAACCGGACGAACCGGTATCACTCCAATTCAAGTGCGCGCATTATATGCACCCAAACCCACAGGGTCAACCGACAACAAAAAAGCCCGCGCACAGCGCGGGCCTGAAGATGGTGCCCAAGGCCGGACTTGAACCGGCACGGCTTACGCCACTACCCCCTCAAGATAGCGTGTCTACCAATTCCACCACTTGGGCATTAACTTGTGGAGCTATTTATTCCAGCTCCGGAGCTGACGCCTCTTCTGACGCCGCTTCCAATTCTACTGCTGCCGCGTCTTTCGCGTCAGCACTCCCATCTGTGCTCGACTCAAGCTGTTCTACTGGCGCGAGTCGATTTCCTTCACCCGCCGCCACTTCGGCTTTCTGCTTCGCCAAAACCGCAAGCGAAATACTGGTTGCGAAGAAAATAATCGCAAGATAAGAGGTCGATTTTGTTAAAAAGTTACCTGTACCCTGGCTGCCGAACACTGTTTGCGATGCGCCCGCACCAAACGAAGCACCGGCTTCGGCACCCTTGCCTTGCTGCAGCAACACAAGCCCGATCAACACCAGCGAAACCAGAACATGGACGATGATGACCGCTGTCTCTAACCATTCCATAACACTATTAACCTATTGCTTCGCATATTTGCGAAAATTCATTTGCTTTGAGAGAGGCGCCACCAACAAGCCCTCCATCAATATCCCGCTGCGCAAAAAGTGCCTGCGCGTTGCCGGCATTCACACTGCCGCCATATAAAATCACTATCTCGTCCGCAAGCGCCTCATCCAAATCTGACAGCGTTTGTCGTATAAATTTGTGCATCGCCTGCGCCTGCTCGGGCGAAGCTGTTTTACCTGTACCAATTGCCCATACCGGCTCGTAGGCAATGATCAACTGAGCGCGCTGAGGCACATCCAGCTCCGACATCACCGCCATCACTTGCTGCCGCACAACCTCTTCAGCGCGACCCTCCTCTCTCTCGGAGAGGGCTTCCCCCACACAAAGTATTGGCACTATACCGCAAGCTAAAAGCCTGCGTATTTTGACCAACACCTGCCGGTCATCTTCGCCAAACAGCGCTCTCCGCTCCGAGTGCCCCACCAAGCTGTAACCGCAATCAAGCTGCTTCAGCATATCTGCCGAGCTTTCGCCGGTATACGCACCGTTCTCGTAGGCCGACACGTTTTGGGCCGCCAACTGGATTCGCGAAGCACCTTTCAGTTCCTGGGCCGCGATACCCAGAAAAGGCATAGGTGGCGCAACAATCACGATTGCCTGACTTCGACCCTGTTCAAGCGACTGCTGTAAAGACTGGAAATATTCACCGATGCCCGCCAAGTCGCCGTTCATCTTCCAGTTTCCCGCTACAATCTTACGCCGCATGTCTTCACCCAGGCCTCAGAAGGGCGCAAATACTAACTGAGTTCCCCACGGCTTACAAGAGCCTTTCGCGCCTTTTTAAACAGCACCTTAACCGACGGTTTGCTGGACCACATTCACCAGCTCATCCACCACATCGGCAACGAGCACGGGATCGCGCCCCTCTGCCATGACTCGAATAAGCGGCTCGGTACCGGAGGCTCGCAGAAGCACGCGCCCCTCTCCCTCAAACCGCGCTGCCTGCGCCTCGACAGCGGCCGCAATCGGGGCGTGCGACATGGGATCGGTCTTTGCTTTAATGCGCACATTTTTTAGCACCTGAGGCAACTTGCTCATTCCAGATTTTAGTTCGTGCAGGCTTTTGCCTTCATTCCACAGCGCGATGAGCACCTGCAAGGCCGACACAACCCCATCACCGGTACTTGCCTTATCGAAACAGACAATATGCCCCGAACCCTCGCCCCCCAGTTGCCAATCGCGCTGCTTGAGTTGCTCCATTACATAACGATCACCCACCTTGGCGCGTACAAAGGGCACATTCATCGACTGAAAGGCCAGCTCGGCACCGAAATTCGTCATCTGAGTACCTACCACACCACCCGATAAACGGCCGGTTTGTTTGCGATCGCGGGCGATGACATACAAGAGCTCATCACCATCCACTATTTCGCCTTTGTGATCGACCATCACCACCCGGTCACCATCACCATCAAAGGCAATGCCCACATCGGCACCCACCTCTTTGACCCGCGCCACCAACTGCTGCGGAGAGGTTGAGCCAACACCCTCATTGATATTCAAGCCGTCCGGAGAAACACCGATCGATTCCACATCGGCACCCAACTCACGAAATACATAAGGCGCGACCTGATACGTGGCACCATGAGCACAGTCCAGCACCACCTTCATTCCCTCGAGCGACATGGCCGATGGAATGGTGCTTTTACAGAATTCCACATAACGCCCAACGGCATCTTCGATGCGCTTAGCCTTGCCCAGTTTATCCGGCGCAACCACCTGCAAATCCTTTTCCAGCCATTGCTCGATTTCGAGCTCTACATCATCTTCAAGCTTTAAGCCCTGCCCGGAAAAGAACTTGATGCCGTTATCCTGAAAGGGGTTATGGGATGCAGAAATCACGATACCCGCATTGGCGCGATAGGTTCGTGTGAGATAGGCAACAGCGGGCGTTGGCATGGGCCCAAGCAAGCGGATATCCACACCTGCCGCCGACAAACCGGCCTCCAATGCAGACTCGAATAAATAACCGGAAATACGGGTATCCTTACCAATAATGACACGATTCCGGCCACCATTCTTTTTGAATACCTGACCGCAGGCCCACCCTAGCTTCAACATGAATTCCGGCGTAATCGCACCTTCACCCAAGCATCCTCGAATCCCATCGGTACCAAAATATTTACGAGTCATTCACTCTCTCCATCAAGAACAGCCGGCTAACTAGCCGCCATCAAGGTTGCGCAAAGCATTGACCAGCCGCGCAACATCCATGGTTTCCTTCACATCATGCACACGCAGAATGCTTGCGCCGCGATCGGCAGCCAACGCCGCTCCTACTACACTTGCAATAAGGCGCTGATCCACGTCGTGCCCCATTAAGGCCCCAAACATTGACTTGCGGGATAATCCGGCCAGAACCGGATAACCCAATTCCAAAAACACATCAAAATGCTTCAGCAGTAGCAAATTATGCTCAAGCGTTTTACCAAAACCAAAACCGGGATCAATCACGAGCCTGTGGGCTGCAACACCCGCCGCTCGCATAACCTCACAGCGAGAGGCAAGAAAGTCCGACACTTCCGATAAGAGTGCGCGGTAGCCGGGATTTTTTTGCATAGAATCCGGCTCGCCCTGCATATGCATCACACATAACGCCACATGCCGATGCCCGACCACAGCGTCAACAGCCCCCTCGCGCCGGAATGCACGCACATCATTGATCATGCCGGCTCCCAGCCGAATAGCTTCGACCATGAGCGCAGGACTACTTGTATCGACGGAAACGGTAGCGCCCAGCTCAGTGCGCAAGGCTTCGAGCACCGGACACACACGCCCCATCTCTTCGCTGAGGGTCACCGGCTCTGCACCAGGTCGCGTTGACTCCCCCCCTACATCGATAATCGTCGCCCCAGCAGATAACATTGCCTCAGCCCGTCTTAACGCAGCATCGCGCGAGGCAAAACGCCCCCCATCGGAGAACGAGTCGGGCGTGACATTCAACACTCCCATTACCTGAACTTGCCTGAGATCCAGCGAAGCCTCTGCAAAGGGGGTGTGAGAAAACGAATCGGGAAATTTCATGAATGCGTGTCTTGTAGTGCGCGCAATTAACCGGAGGCCATAACGTAAAAAGGCGCAGTTTACACTGCACCTTTTTCATTCTCTAGCCTAGTGCTCCTTGGCCGGCCCACCGACAGAGGGGCCACTCTCTTCGTCAGGCGCACCCTTCGGTGCTTCTTCCTGAGAAGGCGCCTCGGCACCACCACCTGAGCTAGGGCCAGAACCATTGCCACCCCAACCTTTCGGTGGCCGCGGCGTTTTACCTTCCATAATATCGTCGATCTGGGGCGAATCGATGGTTTCGTATTTCATTAGCGCTTCCGCCATCGCATCCAGTTTGGAACGGTTATCCTCAAGGATTTTGCTGGCCCGGGCATAACACTCGTCGATAATGTGTCGGACTTCTTCATCAATTCTGCTTTGAGTTGTCGCGGATACATGACTCGCATGACCGCCAGCAGTTTTACCTAAGAAGACTTCCTCCTGCCCCTCGTCGTACATCAATGGCCCCAGTTTTTCCGACAAGCCCCACTTCGTGACCATATTTCGGGCGATTTCCGTGGCGCGCTGAATGTCGTTGGACGCACCGGTCGTCACACCATCAGGCCCAAGGGTCATCTCTTCCGCAATGCGGCCACCATAGAGCGAGCAGATGTTGGAAATCAGATGCTGCTTACTCATGGAGTAGCGATCTTCTTCGGGCAAAAACATCGTAACACCCAAAGCCCGACCACGAGGAATAATGCTCACCTTATACACGGGATCATGCTCCGGCATCAGACGCCCTACAATGGCGTGTCCTGCCTCATGGTATGCCGTATTGAGCTTTTCCTTCTCGGACATCACCATGGATTTACGCTCAGCGCCCATCATAATTTTGTCTTTGGCCAATTCGAACTCGACCATCGAGACGGTGCGCTTATTGGCGCGCGCCGCGAACAGTGAGGCCTCATTAACCAGATTGGCCAGATCGGCACCGGAAAATCCGGGAGTACCGCGAGCAATAACACCTGGATCGACATCATCATCTAGCGGCACTTTCTTCATGTGCACTTTCAGAATCTGTTCACGACCCAGAATATCGGGCAAGCCTACGACTACCTGGCGGTCAAAACGGCCGGGGCGCAGGAGTGCCGGATCGAGCACGTCCGGACGGTTGGTCGCCGCAATGACAATGACACCTTCATTACCTTCGAAACCGTCCATTTCTACCAATAACTGATTAAGCGTCTGTTCGCGTTCATCATGACCGCCGCCGAGACCCGCTCCACGATGTCGGCCCACAGCATCGATTTCGTCGATAAAGATAATGCAGGGAGATTGCTTCTTGGCCTGATCAAACATGTCGCGAACACGCGAGGCACCCACGCCTACAAACATCTCCACAAAATCGGACCCCGAGATGGAAAAGAAGGGCACCTTGGCCTCGCCCGCAATGGCTTTCGCAAGCAGCGTTTTACCGGTACCGGGCTGACCCACCATCAATACGCCACGCGGAATCTTGCCTCCCAGGCGCTGGAACTTACTGGGATCACGCAAAAACTCTACCAGCTCTTTCACATCTTCTTTGGCTTCATCAACGCCTGCCACATCGGCAAAGGTCGTTTTGATCTGATCTTCGCTCATCAGACGCGCCTTGCTCTTACCGAAAGACATGGGGCCTTTGCCTCCGCCGCCACCCTGCATTTGCCGCATGAAGAACATAAATACGGCGATGATGACAAGAATGGGGAAAGACGCCACCAGCAGCTGCGTCCAGATACTTTGTTTTTCCGGCTCTTTACCCACAACCCGCACATTATTGCTGATCAAGTCGTCCATTAACCGAGGGTCTTCGACCATGGGCCGAATCGTTGAGTACCGCCGCCCATCAACGGTTTCGATATCAAAACTCAAACCGTCAATGACAACCTGTTTAACCTGGCCACCCTGAACCAGCTCAATGAATTGTGAGTAATCCATTTGCTGTGAGTTCTGCTGTGGGTTGAAGTTATTAAAAACGGTCAACAAAACCGCAGCAATCACGAGCCACAGCACCAAATTCTTAACCATATCGTTCAAGGGACGCCCCTCTGTCAAAATTGCACAATTCAAACGCGTTTTTGGCGTTTGGCTAACTATACATCCTGCTCTTTAAAACTGCTAATGAGACCGGTGCATGCGATACTTCTACTCTTGCTCTTTGTCTACGGCAGACGGAAGAAAAAAGATCAGGATTTGAAGCCCAGTCCGACCAGGTACACCTCTCTTGAGCGCGCGCGCGAAGCATCGGGTTTGCGCGAAACCACTTTCGCAAAATGATGTTTCATTTCCCGCAGAAGATCATCAAAACCCTCACCCTGAAACACCTTGGCAACAAAATTGCCACCGGGCTTCAGCGTATTCACTGCCATGTCGAGCGCCAGCTCCACAAGATACATCGCTTTGGGAATATCTGCGGCGGCATTGCCACTCATGTTGGGGGCCATATCTGAAATTACAAGATCAACCGGCCCCTTCACTTCCGCCATGATGCGATCAAACACCTCCTGCTCGGTGAAATCCCCCTGTATAAATGTCACATCCGGCAGTGGGTCCATGGCCAGAATATCACTGGCAATCACAATCCCGCTTGCCCCCACCAGCTCTGCCGCTATCTGCGACCAGCCACCGGGCGCAGCCCCCAGATCAATGACCGACATCCCGGGCTTGAACAAGCGATCTTTTTCGTGCAGTTCGATCAGCTTGTAACTGGCACGCGAGCGATAACCATCTTCCTGAGAGCGCTTAACGTACTGATCATCAAAATGCTCCTTAAGCCAGCGACCACTGGATTTGGATCGTGCCATCTTTGTTCCTTGCAGAGGTTATATTTCGAACAACAGCTGTATGCTTTGTAAGAGGTGATTGCTAGAATAGGCGCCCGTTTTTTAATTGCCAGAGACACGCATTATCATGAGCTTGAGTGCCGCCGAAAAAAAGCAATACCGCGCCATTGCGCACAATCTTAACCCGGTCATTATAGTCGGAGACAAGGGACTGGGAGAAGGCTTACTCGAAGAGCTGGAACGCGCACTGAACGACCATGAGCTGATCAAGGTCAAGCTTAATATCGGTGACCGCGATGACCGACAAGTCATTGCACAGAACATCATCGAAGCGAGTGGCGCGGAGCTCGTGCAAAGCATCGGCAAGGTACTGGTTCTATTGCGCCGCAATCCCAAGGCGCACCCACGCCTGTCTAATTTGCTGCGCAATTGATAAAAAAGGGGTCAGAGCCCTTTTTTATCAATTGGCTCTACCCCTTTTTTCCGTACCCTGTGCTCAAAGACACTTCATTTAATCGGCGAGATGCAGCACTTCATCAATTTCGTATTCAACGGTGCCATTAGGCACCCGCACTGCAACCACATCCCCCTCTTCCTTCCCGATGATCGCCCGGGCAATCGGCGACGACACTGAAATCTTGCCGGCTTTGATATCTGCTTCGTCATCACCCACAATTTGGTAACGCACTTGTTCATCGGTATCCACATTGATCATGCTCACCGTGGTGCCAAAAATGACTTTGCCACTGGGCTCAATTTTGCTCACATCAATGATCTGCGCATTCGACAGCTTTCCTTCGATTTCCTGAATTCGGCCTTCGATAAAGCTCTGCTGCTCACGCGCCGCGTGATACTCCGCATTTTCCTTCAGATCACCATGCTCGCGGGCATCAGCAATCGCCTCAATCACTCTCGGACGCTCGACCGTCTTCAGCTTATTCAGCTCCTCTCGCAGAGCTTGCTCACCCTGCACGGTCATCGGTATACGGTTTAAACTCATAATTACTCGCTATCCTGTCGTAGGTGTATTGATTACGCGTGCAGATCCTGCAGGCGACGCACCTTTTCGTTTGAACCAAATTGTATGGCACGGGATATTGCTTCACCGCCCGCCAGCGTTGTTGTGTAGGCCACTTTCTTTTGCAGCGCCGACTGACGAATCTGGGCCGAGTCCTTGATGGCCTGACGCCCTTCGGTGGTATTGATAATCAGGTCAATCTCACCATTCTTGATGGCATCAACAATGTGCGGCCGACCCTCCATTACCTTATTGATACGCTCAATGTCGATACCCGCCGCCTCAATGGCCCGGGCAGTTCCTGTGGTCGCAATCAAGGTAAACCCTGCAGCCTTCAGACTACGCGCCACATTGACTACGCCTTCTTTGTCTTCGTCGCGCACGCTGAGAAAGGCCTTGCCGGAAGAAGGCAGCACTTCGCCCGCTGCGATGGAACCTTTGGCGAATGCCTCATCAAAGGTTTCACCGATACCCATCACTTCGCCGGTGGACTTCATTTCCGGCCCAAGGATCGGATCCACGGCCGGGAACTTCTTGAAGGGGAATACCGACTCTTTAACACTGTAGTGTTGCGGCACCACTTCTTTGGTGAACTCCAGCTCTTCGAGTGTTTTACCGGCCATGCACCGCGCCGCCACTTTGGCCAGCGACACGCCAATCGCCTTCGATACAAAAGGCACCGTGCGTGATGCACGCGGATTCACTTCGATGACGTAAATCTTGCCATCCTGATAGGCCAACTGCACATTCATCAAGCCGACTACACCCAGCTCCAGCGCCATGGCGCGAACGGCTTCCTTCATATCTTCCTGCACTTCGGCAGACAAGGTATAAGGCGGCAAGGAGCACGCGGAATCACCGGAATGCACACCCGCCTGCTCAATGTGCTGCATAATCGCACCGATCACCACTTGTTTGCCGTCGCACACGGCGTCGATATCCACCTCGATCGCAGCATTCAGGAAGTGGTCGAGCAAAACCGGGCTATCGTTAGACACGCTGACCGCTTCTTTGAAGTATTTGGTCAGCTCGCTTTCCTTGTACACGATCTCCATCGCGCGCCCACCCAACACATAGGATGGCCTCACCACGAGGGGATAACCAATCTGCTTGGCCACCACCAGACCCTCTTCGATACTGCGCACTGTGGCGTTGGCAGGTTGCAGCAAACCCAGCCGTTCAATCATCTGCTGGAAGCGCTCGCGATCTTCCGCTCTATCGATGGCATCCGGACTGGTGCCGATAATCGGCACACCCGCCTCTTCCAAACCTCGAGCCAGTTTCAGCGGTGTTTGGCCACCGTAGTGAACGATGACACCCTTGGGCTTTTCGAGATGAATAATTTCCAATACATCCTCAAGGGTAATCGACTCGAAATACAGACGGTCAGAAGTATCATAATCGGTCGAAACGGTTTCGGGATTACAGTTGATCATGATGGTTTCATAGCCATCTTCGCGCATGGCCAGCGCGGCATGCACGCAACAGTAATCAAACTCAATACCCTGGCCGATACGATTCGGACCACCGCCTATCACTACGATTTTTTCGCGATCCGAGGTGTCCGCCTCGCACTCTTCCTCGTAGGTGGAATACATGTAGGCGGTCGACGAAGCAAACTCTGCGGCACAGGTATCCACACGCTTGTAAACGGGACGAATGTTGAAGTCATGACGCAGGGCACGGAATTCTTTCTCGCTCACGCCCAACAGCTCCGCCAGGCGACGATCAGCAAATCCCTTGCGCTTCAGACGCAATAATGCTTCGGCCGTCATGTCGGTGCGGGTCATGTTCGACACCACACACTCTTCTTCGATAATGTCTTCGATCTGCACCAAAAACCAAGGGTCAATGCCACTGAGATTGTAGATTTCATCTACCGACATACCCAGTCGGAACGCGTCACCCACATACCAGATACGCTCAGCACCCGGGTTCTGCAGCTCTTTTCTCAGTTTCGCTTTCACCTCTTCCTGATCGGCGCGCAACTTAGGCTCAAAGCCGGATGACCCCACTTCAAGACCGCGCAAGGCTTTCTGCAGCGACTCCTGGAACGTACGGCCAATTGCCATCACTTCACCCACCGATTTCATCTGGGTGGTGAGCTGAGCATCGGCCTGCGGGAATTTTTCGAAGGTAAAACGTGGAATTTTAGTCACCACGTAGTCAATCGCAGGCTCAAACGAAGCCGGCGTCACACCGCCGGTAATGTCATTCTGTAATTCATCCAGGGTGTACCCAATGGCCAGCTTTGCCGCCACTTTGGCAATGGGAAAGCCCGTCGCCTTCGACGCAAGGGCCGAGGAACGCGACACACGTGGGTTCATTTCAATCACCACCATGCGCCCGTCTTTTGGATTCATACCGAACTGTACGTTCGAGCCACCCGTTTCAACACCAATTTCACGCAGTACCGCCAACGAGGCGTTACGCATGATCTGATATTCCTTGTCGGTCAGCGTCTGGGCCGGTGCAACCGTGATGGAATCCCCCGTGTGCACACCCATAGCATCGAAGTTTTCGATGGCGCAGACGATAATGCAGTTGTCATTTTTGTCGCGCACCACTTCCATTTCATATTCTTTCCAGCCAATCAGCGACTCATCAATCAGCAGTTCGCTGGTGGGCGAGAGATCCAGACCGCGCTCACAAATTTCGACAAACTCTTCACGGTTGTAGGCAATCCCTCCACCGCTTCCACCCATCGTAAACGAGGGGCGAATAATGCAGGGAAAGCCCAGCTGATCCAGCACCTGCAAGGCTTCTTCCATGCTGTGCGCAATCGCTGAACGTGGCGTTTCAAGGCCGATCGACTTCATCGCCTTATCAAAACGCTCCCGATCTTCGGCTTTATCGATGGTGTCGGCATTGGCGCCCACCATTTCAACGCCATACTTAGCAAGCACACCCTCGCGCTCCAGATCGAGCGCACAATTCAGGGCGGTTTGCCCCCCCATGGTGGGCAGAAGCGCATCGGGGCGTTCCTGCTCGATGATTTTCTCCACCGTCTGCCAGGTAATGGGCTCAATGTAGGTGGCATCCGCCATGGCAGGATCGGTCATAATGGTGGCGGGGTTCGAATTCACCAGGATAACCCGATACCCCTCTTCACGCAGTGCCTTACAGGCTTGGGCGCCGGAATAGTCAAACTCACAGGCCTGCCCGATGACGATCGGACCTGCTCCCAGAATGAGGATACTTTTGATGTCGGTACGTTTTGGCATTTAATTCTTTCCGTTACGCTGCTGTCGCTGCGGCTCGTGGCCGCGGATCAAATTCTTGTGTGCGGGACAAACCGCTGCTACCCGAATAGTTCTAAGCGCGATACTCACGCATCAGGCCGATAAACTGGTCGAACAAGGGCGCCACATCGTGTGGGCCTGGGCTGGCTTCAGGATGACCCTGAAAGCTGAACGCGGGAGTGTCGGTGCGTCGAATGCCCTGCAAGCTGCCATCAAACAAAGACTTGTGCGTTGCCTCTACGTGCGCAGGCAAACTTTCTTCATCCACGGCAAAGCCATGATTCTGACTGGTAATCATCACAGTGCCATCCGCCAGACACTGAACGGGATGATTGGCACCGTGGTGACCAAATTTCATTTTTGCGGTTTTCGCGCCACTCGCCAAAGCCAGTAGCTGATGGCCGAGGCAGATGCCGTACACGGGTACTTTCTGCTCCAGAATCTCCTTGATGGCCGCAATGGCATACTCACAAGGTTCCGGATCACCGGGGCCGTTCGATAAAAACACACCATCCGGATTCATGGCGAGCACGTCGCTAGCCGGGGTCTGCGCCGGCACGACAGTAAGACGACAGTTACGCTCCACCAACATACGCAGAATATTGCGCTTTACACCAAAGTCGTAGGCCACCACATGAAATTCGGGATTTTCCAACTGACCATAACCTTCCGAGAGCGACCAGGTACTCTCTGTCCACTCGCGCGTGTGTTCGCCGGTGACCTCTTTGGCGAGATCCATGCCTTTGAGCCCCGGAAAGGCCTTGGCTTTATCCAGCGCTAGAGCCTCATCGACCTGCTCACCCGCCAGAATACAACCATTCTGCGCACCCTTTTCGCGCAATATGCGCGTCAGGCGGCGCGTATCAATCTCCGCAATGGCCACAATACCGTTGTCTTTCAGGTACTCATCCAGCGGCTTTTCGCAACGCCAGTTACTGGCCAGCAAAGGCAGGTTGCGAATCACCAAACCCGCCGCCCAGATCTGATCCGACTCAACATCCTCTGCATTGATACCGGTGTTACCGATATGGGGGTAGGTGAGCGTGACAATTTGCTTGGCATAGGAAGGATCAGTAAGAATCTCCTGATAACCCGTCATCGCGGTGTTAAACACCACCTCACCAGTGGTTTCTCCATCTGAACCGATGGATACTCCCTTGAATATGCTTCCATCTTCCAAAACTAATATTGCAGGTGTCGTCAACGCCAGTTCCTCGTCGTGGTCGGCCAGGGCTAGTTGAAATGTGTATGTAAAGAAACCGTCTTTGGGCGGGTTTGAAAAGCTGGAGTGCGGCGCGTAGTTGCAAAAAAGCGAGACAGAGAATTCTCTACCTCGCTTATTCACTCGTGCCCGCTTGAGAGCCTGATCCGCCTGAGCGCGCGACTTGTGGTAAATCGCTAGGCAGGGCTACCTTTCAAACGGCGGCATTGTACACATTTGCACCTGTAGTGTCTATTTGGATAAAGGGGACGGATCTATTTTTCTGAGAAAAATAGATCCGTCCCCTTTATCCCTTTATCCTTCTCGCAGGCCAAGCACATCCCGCATGTCGTACAGGCCCGGCTTCTGGCCCGCCAGCCACACCGCTGCACGCACGGCGCCATTGGCGAAGGCCATGCGGCTGGAAGCCTTGTGAGTGATCTCGACCCGCTCACCGTCCGCCATGAACATGACCGTGTGATCACCGACCACGTCGCCGCCGCGCACCGTTGCGAAACCAATGGTTTCGGTATCGCGCACTCCGGTTTGCCCTTCACGGCCATATACCGCCACACTGCGCAAATCACGACCCAGCGCATCGGCAACCGACTCACCCATGGCCAGCGCCGTGCCGGACGGCGCATCCACCTTGTGCCGGTGATGCGCCTCGACAATTTCCACATCATAACCTTCGCCCAGCGCTTCCGCCGCACGTCGCAGCAGGTTGAGACACACGTTAACACCGGTACTGAAATTTGCAGCCTTACACAACGCCAAACGATCCGTGCTCGCCAGCAAATCTTTTTCCTGTTGCTGTGTGAAGCCTGTTGTGCCAACAACCAGACCTTTGCCATGTTCTGCGCATAGACGGGCATTTTCAAGCGTGGCATCGGGTGCCGTAAAGTCGATCAACACGTCAAAGTCATCAACCACTTCCGACAGATTCCCCACCACGCGAACACCGTTCTTGTCGAGCCCCGACAATTCGCCGGCATCCGCACCAATCACAGTACTATCCGGCAACACAATTGCCGCACCCAGTTCCGCTTCACCACTTTCTGCAGTGGCGGCAATCAACATCTTACCCATACGCCCAATGGCGCCAGTCACGGCTATGCGAATCAAGATTCTGGCCCTTCCTTCTTTAGATCAATGGCTGGATTACATTCACTTCAGCAGCACTAAAGCTTCATGTCATCGAAGAAGTTTTTCACACCCTCAAACCAGCTATGCTTCTGAGGGGCGTGCTTCTGATCACCGTCTTTATCGAGCGTCGCCTGAAATTCGCGCAACAACTCCTTCTGTTTTTTGTTGAGATTCACCGGCGTTTCAATCACCACACGACACATAAGATCGCCGGCGGCACCACCGCGCACCGGCGTCACACCCTTGCCACGCAAACGAAACAGCTTACCGCTCTGACTCTCGGCGGGGATTTTCAGCTTAACCCGCCCATCCAAGGTAGGCACTTCCAATTCGCCCCCCAGTGCAGCATCGACGATGCTGATCGGCACATCACAATAGAGGTTCTTGCCATCCCGCACGAAGATAGGATGCTCCTTCACCGCCACCTGCACATACAGATCGCCGGCCGGACCACCCTGCATTCCTGCTTCCCCCTCGCCCGCAAGACGAATGCGATCGCCGGTATCCACGCCCGCGGGCACTTTGACCGACAGGGTCTTTTGCTCTTCCTGCACACCAGTACCGTGACAGGAGGAACACGGATTCTTGATGATACTGCCTTGACCACGACAATGTGGGCAGGTTTGCTGCACAGAGAAAAATCCCTGCTGCATGCGCACCTGACCGGCGCCGTGACAGGTAGAACAGGTTTCCGGACTGGAACCTTTGGCCGCGCCAGTACCATTACAGGGGTTACATGTGACCTGCGTGGGTACGCGAATCTTCACTGTGGTACCGCGCACCGCATCTTCCAGATCAAGCTCCAGGGTATACCGCAAATCGGCACCTCTGGCACTGCGACCGCGACCTCCGCCGCCTCCACCACCGCCAAAGATGTCCCCGAACACGTCGCCAAAAATATCGCTGAAGCTACCGCCGCTGAAACCGGCACCGCCACCGTTATTGGGATCAACCCCGGCGTGACCATACTGGTCATAGGCCGCGCGCTTCTGCCCATTGGAGAGAATTTCGTAAGCCTCGGTGGCGTCTTTGAACTTTTCTTCCGCCTCGGCATCATCAGGATTACGATCGGGGTGATACTTCATCGCCAAGCGACGGTAGGCCTTCTTTATTTCCTTGTCGTCCGCCGAGCGCGCCACGCCCAGAATTTCGTAATAATCTTGCTTTGCCATGATTCCTGATCACACTGTGTTATTCACCGCCATCCAACCTGACATCACGCCAGATCCCGAATACGTGGATACACAAACGCGGAAGGCAAAGCTTCCGCGTAGTGCATCCTGCCTGACAGATGCGCATCGTGAATCATGCGCACACTGCCTTGCCTACTTACTTCTTGTCGT
Organism: Oleiphilaceae bacterium; assembly: GCA_041590075.1. Classification (GTDB taxonomy): domain Bacteria; phylum Pseudomonadota; class Gammaproteobacteria; order Pseudomonadales; family Oleiphilaceae; genus PZPK01. The sequence goes on along the minus strand of JBFHUL010000007.1, from coordinate 12,365 downwards.
CCTGAACTTCTTCGAACTCAGCATCAACGACATCATCAGCCTTACCCGACTCCGCCTGCTGTGCTTCGCCTGCCGCATCCGCGCCCTGGGCACCTGCCTGCTCGGCATACATCTTCTGAGCCAGCGCCGAGGACGCTTCAGTCAGAGCCTTGGTTTTGGCCTCGATATCGTCCTTGTCATCCCCTTTCAGCGCATCTTCCAGCGCACTGATCGCAGCTTCGATCGACTTGCGCTCGTCATCGTCAACCTTGTCGCCCGCCTCTTCAAGCGTCTTCTTGGTCGCATGCACCATGGCATCGCCCTGGTTGCGCGCCGTGATCAGCTCTTCGAACTTGCGATCCGCTTCGGCATTCGCCTCGGCATCGTTCACCATGCGATCGATCTCATCTTCCGACAAGCCGGAGGACGCCTTGATCACAATCGACTGCTCTTTGCCGGTGGCCTTGTCTTTAGCCGACACGTTCAGAATACCATTCGCATCGATATCGAAGGTCACCTCAACCTGCGGCATACCACGCGGCGCCGGAGGAATATCTGCCAGATCGAAACGGCCCAGCGACTTGTTCTGAGACGCCTGTTTACGCTCACCCTGTACCACATGAATGGTCACTGCGGTCTGATTATCTTCTGCCGTCGAGAACACCTGTGACTTCTTGGTTGGAATCGTGGTGTTTTTCTCGATCAGCGGCGTCGCCACGCCGCCCATGGTTTCAATACCCAAGGTCAGCGGCGTCACGTCCAACAACAGTACATCTTTCACATCGCCAGACAACACAGCCGCCTGAATGGCCGCACCAATCGCGACAGCCTCATCAGGGTTCACGTCACGACGTGGTTCCTTACCGAAGAACTCTTCCACTTTCTTTTGAACCAGTGGCATACGGGTCTGACCACCCACCAGAATCACGTCATCAATTTCCGAAGCGCTCAAGCCCGCATCATTCAGAGCGGTTTTACATGGCGCCAGACTGCGCTCCACCAGATCTTCCACCAAAGACTCCAGTTTGGAACGCGTCAATTTGACGTTCAGGTGCTTGGGCCCGCTGGCATCGGCGGTGATGTATGGCAGATTCACGTCCGTTTGCTGCGAACTGGACAGCTCAACCTTGGCTTTTTCAGCCGCTTCCTTCAGACGCTGCATGGCCAACGGATCACCTTTCAGATCCATTCCGCTGTCTTTCTTGAACTGCTCCGCCAGGTAATCGATCAGCGTCAGATCGAAATCTTCACCACCCAGGAAGGTATCTCCGTTGGTTGCCAGCACTTCAAACTGCTTCTCACCGTCTACGTCGGCAATCTCGATAATTGAAATATCGAAGGTACCACCACCCAGGTCGTATACCGCAACCGTGGAGTCACCCTTGCTCTTATCCAAGCCATATGCCAGTGCAGCCGCAGTGGGCTCATTGATAATACGCTTCACATCCAAACCGGCAATCTTGCCCGCATCCTTGGTCGCCTGACGCTGCGAGTCGTTGAAGTAAGCCGGCACTGTGATGACCGCCTCGGTCACTTTCTCCCCGAGGTAATCTTCCGCGGTCTTCTTCATTTTCTTCAGCACTTCTGCCGATACCTGAGGTGGGGCCTTCTTGTCGCCTTTCACCTCTACCCACGCATCGCCATTGTCGGCCTTAACGATTTTATAAGGCACCATCTTGATGTCTTTCTGAACCACATCGTCCTCAAAGCGACGACCGATCAGACGCTTGATGGCATACAAAGTGTTGCTCGGATTGGTGACCGCCTGGCGCTTGGCAGGCTGCCCCACCAGCGTTTCGTTATCATCGGTAAATGCGATGATCGAAGGGGTGGTGCGATCGCCCTCTGCGTTCTCAATTACCTTGGCCTTGTCGCCGTCCATCACAGCAACACAGGAGTTGGTCGTACCCAAATCAATACCAATAATTTTGCCCATTGAATTGCTCCGCTTTTCTAATCCATTCGGCTCCGTCCGGCTTCATTACCGGCCCGGAAATTTTGTTTAGTCTCTATGTTTGTTCACTTGGCCGCTTTTCAAGCCTGCTCATCCACATTTGTTGCTGCATCGCTGTTTTTGGCCACCACCACCATCGCGGGGCGCACCAGACGACCGCTCAGGGTATAACCTTTTTGCATGGCCGCAATGACTGTATTCGGCTCGGCTCCCGGTGCCTCAACCATCGACATCGCCTCATGCAAGGCCGGATCGAACGTCTTGCCCACAGGATCCACCTGCTCTACACCAAACTTTTGCACACCGCTCAAAAACATCGACAAGGTCATTTCCACACCTTCGCGCAATGGCGTCATTTCATTGCCCGAGGCCTGTTCCGCTTCGATCGCTTTTTCCAGAGAATCGATTACCGGCAGCAGTTCTTTCACGAATTTCTCCAGTGCGAACTTGTGCGCCTTTTCCACATCCTGCTCCGCGCGCCGACGCACATTCTGCGCCTCGGCTTGAGCACGAATCATCTGATCCTTCAGCACCGCCAGCTCTTCTGCCAACTTGCCCGCTTCGGACTGCCAATCCTTGGAGGCATCCGCACTGCCTTGCTGCTCCGTAGCATCGGCCGCATCAGCCACTACATCCTCAGCACCGGCCTGTTCAACTGTCGGCTCTTCGGCCTCGCCTACCTTTTGATCTTCGACACTCACCTGAGCCCCCTTTGCATTAATTTCTGCGATTTAATCGGTCTGGCAAGCACTTCGGAGCGCCCACCAACGCTAAGCTGGAGGCTATATGGGGCTGACAGGAAATCTTTCAAGGCCCTTTTCTCGGCCGCCGAGAAAAAGCCCCGTAGTTGCGCCGAATACTTCACTCATGGCGCGCTTAAAAGTAAACTCGTGCCCACCATCACAACAAGGCAAACGCCAAGAGATCCTGCATGCTCAACCACCTGACTGTGAAGAATTTTGCAATCGCCGACGTGATCGAAGTCGACTTCTCGCAGGGCATGACCGTACTGAGTGGTGAAACGGGTGCCGGCAAATCCATCATACTCGACGCACTCGGCCTCACCCTGGGTGACCGTGCCGACACCTCAATGGTGCGCCATGGCGAAAGCAAAGCAGAAATTTCCGCTGTATTCGACATCGCTGCACACCCGGAAGCTCTGCAATGGCTCCGCGACCACGATCTGGACGATGGCGAGCAATGCATCCTGCGGCGCGTCATTACCGCAGAAGGCCGTTCGCGCGGCTATATCAATGGTCAGCCCGCCCCGCTTCAGGACCTGAAGGCACTGGGTGAACGGCTGATCGATATACATAGCCAGCACGAGCATCAGTCGCTGCTGCAGAGAGACAACCATCGCCGCATTGTGGACAGCTACGGGCAGCTCAACGAGTTAGCCCAACAGGTGGCCAGTGCGTATCGGGCATGGTCCGAAAAATCCCAACAACTGGAGCAACTCTCCAGCAATCAGGACGAACTTGCCGCTCGCGCACAACTCCTTGGCTTCCAGGTGGAGGAACTGAATAACCTCGCATTAAAAGAAGGCGAAGTAGCACAACTCGAACAGGAGCAGAGTCGCCTTGCCAACGCCGAACAACTGCTCCAGCAAACGCATGCCGCCCTGCAGGTATGCAGCGAAGGAGAAGAAAACATAGAGACCTTTCTGGCACATGGGATTAGTAGCCTGCAGAATCTGCCGGGGGAAGAGCACTTACTTCAGGAGGCGCTAGGACTATTGAATGAGGCGCAAATACAAGTTAATGAAGCCAGCAGCAACCTTCGTCAGTTCATGGATTCCTTTGAACTGGACCCGGAACGACTCGGCTGGGTGGAAGACAGACTCAGCGCTGTGTATCAGCTCGCACGTAAACATCGCTGCCAGCCTGAAGAACTGAGCGAAGTGCATTTTCGTCTGGACCAGGAACTCACGCAGCTCACCGGCGGTGATCAGAACCTTGAACAGCTGGCGCAAGAAGTGGAACGCCTGAAGCACAACTTCATGGAGCTAGCCAGAGAGCAGCGCAGCCGGCGCAAACAGGCCGCAGAAACCTTTACTCAGCAGGTGATTGCCCAGCTTGCCAGCATGGACATGAACACGATTGGCCTCGTTGTGCAGTTTGACGCGCTCGAAGAAACATCGGTCAACCAACACGGCTTGGATCGTCTGGAATTCCTGATCAGCACCAACCCCGGCCAACCTCCCAAACCACTCCAAAAGGTGGCATCCGGCGGCGAGTTGTCGCGCATCAGCCTAGCTATTCAGGTGGTCATCGCAAAAAGCTCAACCATTCCCACACTGGTATTCGACGAAGTGGATGTAGGCATTGGTGGCGGCACGGCACAAATTGTCGGGCGTCTGCTACGCAAGCTCGGGGAGCAAGGTCAGGTCATTTGTGTCACACACTTGCCACAAGTGGCCTCTCAGGGCCACCAACACCTGTTCATCAGCAAGCATATCGAAAACGATGCGGTGCGCTCCGCCATCAAACGACTTGACGAGGGTGCACGCACTCAGGAAATTGCACGCATGCTTGGCGGCATCGACATTACCGACCAGAGCCTCGCGCACGCGAAAGAGATGCTGACGCAGGATTAACGACGGGAGACGGGAGACGGGAGACGGGAGACGGGAGACGGGAGACGGGAGACGGGAGACGGGAGACGCTGACAGCATAAACCGCCCCACACCTGATGTGTTCAGGCGCCTCAGCTTTTCTTAGCTCTTTTTTGGCCTAACATAGAGCGTGAGGCTGTGGTCGACCAACTCGTAACCGTGTTCTTCAGCAATCTGCTTCTGGCGCTCTTCAATCACCGGGTCGCAAAACTCGATCACCTTCCCCGTCTCTGAATCGACCATGTGATCATGATGTTCGTCCTGGGCCAACTCGAACACAGCATGACCGCCCTCGAAATTGTGTCGCAACACCAAACCTGCCGCCTCGAACTGCGTGAGCACACGATACACTGTTGCCAATCCCACATCGTCCCCCGACTCAAGCAAAGCCTTGTAGACATCTTCCGCACTCATGTGGTGCTCTTCCGCATTCTCGAGCAAGCTGAGAACTTTAAGGCGAGGCAAGGTAACCTTGAGCCCGGCTTTCTTCAGGTCGGCATTATCTGGCATGGTATGGCGCAATTCCTATTAACAGCGGCGACAGGATTCAGGTATGATGCCCCGCCTGATGAAAATAATCGCCAAAGATAGCGGAATGCCCAAGCAGATGCAAAACCAGAAAGCGCCCCTCCTCACAGCACTTTTTCGCCTTGCCATCGCCCTGATTTTGGTGAGCATGGCCACCGCGTGCAGCTTTCCCGGCGTTTTTAAAATCAACGTGCAACAAGGCAACATCGTCACACAGGAAATGCTGAACCAACTTAAGCCCGGCATGACCCGCTCACAAGTACACTTTGTTTTGGGCAACCCCGTGCTGGAAAACGTTTTCAGCGATGAGCAAGAGGTGTACCTGTACTCCTACCAAAAAGCGGGTGGCGATACGAAGCGTCAAAAAATCACGATTTTTTACGAAGGCGACGTGATGGCGCGCTATGAGGGTTCGGTACTCGACGAACAGCCCGCCTACTAATCAGGCTTTCTTGGCGCGATTGAGCCGCGCCTGCTTGGGATCGATAATCAGCGGGCGATAAATTTCAATACGATCACCATCTCGCAGCAGCTCTTCTTTCGGCTTCTTAACAACCTTGCCGAAAATCCCCATATCAACAGCATCAAAATCAATCTCGGGAAATATCTGGTCGATGCCTGATTTTTTTGCCCCCTCGTAAACCGTCGTTCCCGCCGCCACCGACAAGGGCACAATCTGCTGCCGCGTTGGCAGCGCGTAAGCCACTTCTATTTGTATTTTCTTATCCATAGATGTGCTTCGCTCTTGCACAAAAGGCGTCCACCATTGAGTTGGCTGCCTGATTAAACACCGGCCCAAAGGCCATTTTCGCCAAGCCCTGCTTCAATTCAAACTCCAAGGTCAGTGACACTTTACATGCGTCTTCCCGCAGCGGGTGAAACTCCCAAAACCCTCCCAGCTGACTGAATGGCCCTTCCACCAGCGCCATATCAATTCGGTAATCTGCAAGCGTATTGCGCGTTGTGAAGCGCTGCCTCACCCCGCCTTTTGCCACCTCCAAGCAGGCAACAACAAAATCACCGCCCTCCTCCAACAGCGTTGCTGTTGCACACCAGGGCAGGAACTGAGGATAAGACGCCACATCATTGACCAAAGCATACATTTGCTCGGCGGAATGCATAACCAAAGCGCTACGATGAATTGAAAGAGACATACTCGCTTATACAGGACACTTGCGAAAGCGGCACATTGTACCTGTGCAAAAGCGCTTCGCCTAGCACACAAGAATTCAATCGCAGTCGCGCGCAGATCGTGTAGAATGAGCTCCCTTGCAATAACACTCACCAATCTATTTGAACGGGCATGGCAAAGAAAAAACCCAAGTTGCCGAGCAACACCATCGCGACCAACAAACGCGCACGTCACGACTATCACATTGAAGAAACCTTCGAGGCCGGCCTAGTGCTTACAGGCTGGGAAGTGAAAAGCCTGCGCGCGGGTAAAGCGCAGCTGACCGACTCCCATGTGTTTCTGAAGAACGGTGAAGCATGGTTACTCAACGCCCACATCACCCCACTCACATCCGCCTGCACACATGTGATTGCCGAACCTACGCGGCAACGTAAGCTACTGCTTCATAAAAAACAGATCGGCAAGATTCACGGCAAAATGAGTCAAGCTGGGCATACCTGCGTAGCGCTCTCTCTGTACTGGAAGAACAATCGCGTCAAGTGTGAAATTGCATTAGTGAAAGGCAAAAAAGAATACGACAAGCGTGCCACCGAAAAAGAGCGCGACTGGAATCGTCAGAAGCAACGCGTCGTGCGCGATCATGTGAAGGTGTGACCCTCTCAGCGCACTCACAAGCTTTCACACTTGTTCACAGCATTACCGACTGCAGGCATTTCTTTTCATAACAGCTTCGCTAACATTACTCCTACACATCTGAACAAAGCACAGCAGGGGCGATCTTGATAGTCGCCCTTCTTTATATTTGGAGCCTGGAGTCCTAAATGTTTCGAACTGGTCTGATACTGATTCTACTGAGCCTCTCTCCCTTCACGCTGGCTACGCTGATGCACGGCAATTACGAAGGTGAACTGCAGAACAACACTCCAACCATCGAGCGCATCAGTGAATCCAATCCCGATTGGTGGAGCTTCCAGGCCAGCGCCGGCGACAATATATCGTTGCGTGTAGACCGAATTACTTCAGGTCTTGATCCAGCACTTATACTCTACTACCGCGCGTTGAGCGGACACCTGCTCTACGTCGCAGCGGGCGATGATGAACTACCCGCCGCCGTGCGCGGCCCTTGGGGTGACCCATTCATTCAATATAACGCCAACCATACCGGCACCTACTTCGCAAAAGTATGGAGCTTTGCCAGCGCCGACCTCCCCTACTTTGATTACCGCATTACACTAAATGGCGCCAGCAACCCGACCGAAGTTCCCGAACCCGGGAGCCTAGCGCTACTTGCAGCAGGCATCATTGGACTCGGAATTTACCGCAAGAAGCTGGCGAAAACCGATAATGAATAAACGCTTCCTTTGAATAAACATGTCTAAGGTTTATTGTCGCTAACTATATTAAAAGAGAGCGTTCGACAGTTATAATAGCGCCCACAGGGTTGTAATATGTTTTACAGCCCTTACCTAGTAATTTACCAAGGCTAGTCATAGTTTCGGGGACGATTTGGCTTCGACGCCGGTGGCGAAACCTGAGGTGCATGTCGAGTGTACAGTGGCACTCGTACTCCAATCGCTGTAAACGATAGTTGCAAACGATGACAACTACTACGGTGCTCAACTCGCTGCGTAAGCAGTGAAAAGCACTTTTAGGGCTACGGCCCTAGCGGTCTGTAACAAGGTGCCTGTACCGCGTTGCCGACTGTCACTCAGAACAGGATCGCAAAAAGGCTTGCTCAGGGTCGTTTTGTTAAATTTAACTGAGTTCGCCGACCACGTCCTGCCCGTTGGGCTGTGGAAGGTTAAACCAATTAACGGAATCTAAACATGTAGAGCCGAAGGCAGAGTGCTGGCGGACGCGGGTTCAATTCCCGCCGTCTCCACCAAATAAAGCGAGTTAAAGGTCTGTTTTTACAGGCCTTTTTCTTTTCTTACTTGACGACAGAGAAATTTTCCCCACTTTCGTTCAGATAGGCGTCCAACTTGGACACTTCATTGGACTTATCCGCCTGATCAATCCAGGCGGAATAGCGGGTCAGGGTCATCTGCGTATTCGCATGCCCCATTTGTCGCGACACTCAGATCACGTTCGCACCGGCCATCAGATTCATGGTACAGAAGGTATGCCTGGTCTGGTACGACACCCTGTGCCGAACACCCAACTTATCTAAACAATAATTCTACGACTACCTGATCGACCTGGGCGCAATATCGGGCTGTTCACAATAGGCAATATACGCAGATGCAATTCAATGCTCTGGCTGAGTATTACGCAGAGTGCGGCGTTCTCAACGCATAAACCGCTTATCTTGTAATGGGCTATGTTGAACCTTGATGCAAGGTGCTTTCTATTAAGCCTGCAAGCGCTTCAGGCTTGTGTTTGTAATAGCCCTGATGAAAGTCGATACCTATTTCCTGCAGTTTGCTGGCGACACGCTCGTTCTCGACATATTCCGCCACCGTCTCAATACCGATTGTTTTGGCCACTTCTACAATTGATTTGACCATGGCGAAATCAATTTTGTCTTGTGCGATATTTTTTATAAAAACGCCATCTATTTTGAGGTAGTCCACCGGCAAGGACTTCAGATAAGCATACGACGAAAAGCCCGTGCCAAAATCATCCAGCGCAAAACGGCAGCCCATGCGTTTGTATTTGTTTATAAAGGCGACAGTCTGATCCAGTTTTGTAATTGCCATGGATTCGGTGATCTCAAAGCAGATCTTTTCGGGCGGTATTTTGTACTCACGAAAGCGCTCGCTCAAGAAGATATCAAAACGCTCTTCTCCCACCGATTGTCCACTCAGGTTAATACTGGCAACCGATAAGTCCTCAAGGTGACTGGGATTCGCCTGTAGCCAGGAAAAATAATGCCTCACTACCCAGCGATCGAGCGATGACATTAAATCATAGCGTTCTGCTGCAGGCATAAAGGCTGCTGGTGAAATGGTCTGTTGATCTAAATGAAGGCGCAGAAGAAGTTCGTAGTGGTAACCTGTATTGCTAGGCTTGGCCGGCACGATGTGCTGAAAGAACAGTGTAAATCGGTTTTGCTCCATACTTTGCTTAATGGTGCTCACCCATTCCATTTCTTTTTGTCGCTGCCGAACCTCTTCGTCTAATTCGCGATAAACATGAATGCGATTTCGGCCCAAATCCTTGGCCAGGAAACACGCAGCATCGGCATGGCTGAGAATCGTTTCGAATTTGGCAAGGCTTTTGTCGAACACAAACAAGCCAATACTCACACCAATCGTAAAGTCTTTGTCGTCAAGGCGAAACCGAAAACGACTTATCAGGTCGAGATATCTCTCCGCAACTTGTATCGCTTGAGCTTCGTCGCACCCTTCTATGAAAACGCCAAATTCATCACCACCAAGACGGGCAAGTGTTGCGTTTTCAGGCGTCTGACTGTCAAGACGTTTGGCAAGTTGTTGAAGCAACGCATCGCCAGCCGAATGCCCACAGGTGTCATTAATCAGTTTGAATTGATCAAGATCCATATAAAGCAAGGCATAGCTTAGTGTTGGTGCATGCGTTTGGCCGATTGCCTGGATTAGTTGGTTTTCCAATGCGCGGCGGTTGTAAAGCTTGGTTAAGGGGTCATGAATGGCTAAGTATTTCAGTCGCTCTTCGTGGGCATGGCGATCATTGATGTCTAATACCGTGCCTTCATAAACACGTTCTCCCTCATGATTGGTTACTAATTTGGCGTTGACTGAGACCCAGATTAGTTGGCCGCTTTGGTGACGAACTTGAAAGTGTGCGTCGCGCAGACTGGTATTGCCGATCAAGGCTTGAACGAACGCTTGGTAAAGTTCGTGATGAAAACTGCGGCCAATGTGCGGCGAGAGATCGGCGATTAAACTATCAAAAGTCTCGTATCCCAGCAGCTTTAATAAAGAGGGATTGGCGCTGATCCAGTTTCCTTCCTGATCGATAACGAAGATTCCTTCGACCACACTTTCATAAATGGATTTAAACTTATTGAGATGCTCCAGGGCTTGCTTCTGGGCAGACTCGCGAGACTTTTGCAGCATTGAGATGCGATCTGCCAAGGCGAATGAGAGAAGCAGTATTGATAAGGTAATACCAAGACTGATTCCGTGATCAGTGAGATACGTCGCTTCAATGATATTGAGCTTTCCCAACGCCGTGTACAACGCACTTAGAAAAAACGCAAACCAGGCCAAGACGAAATAGCGGGCTGCCTGATGTTTTTTCCGCCATAAATACAAGCCAATGAAGAACACCGTAGAAGAAACCACCAGAATACTCACAACCTGTGTATACAAGGCGTACTTGACGGGTAACACAAACATCAATCCTGATAAAACAGCACTCAGCACAGCGAAGCTCGCAAGCAGATAAAAGGCCCTGGGGTATGCGCGGAGATTTAAAAAAGAGAGGGTAAAACAGCTTAATGTGCAGTTTGTGAGCCCCGCAAAAAACAGTGTCGATCTCGATTGCCAGTTTGGCGATTCAGGCCAGACGAACTCAAACAGAAAACCGTTCTGTGATGTGTAGAAAGCCGCTGCACAAAAACAAAAAGCGCTGTAGATAAGATAAGAGGGCTCTTTTGTGGGTATAAAAAGAAAGGCGTTGTAGAGAGCCATGACCAAAAAAATACTCAACATGGCACTGTAGAAAATCAAGTGAGGCAGCTGACCCTGAAAAAAGTCGGCTTGCTGCCAAAGTTCAAAGGGCAGTTGCATGGCGCCTTCGCTATCCGCTTTCACTAAAATGATCACGGATTCTTGCGGGAGCAGGCTGAGAGGAAAAACAAAGCTGGGAAAGGCAACAGGGCGCGTATGAAACGGAAAACTTTCGCCTGTGGTGTCAAATTGCCGAATACCCTGATCGGTAAGGTAATAAACCTTTATCTCATCGAAGGTTGGGAAGTCGATGTGAAAATACAAGTTTTGCGGAAGTGTACTGACATTCTCCAGCGGCAAAGCAAACCAAAAGGTGCTTTCAGTAATGCCAAAGCTTGGATAGCTGGTATTCGCTGCTTGCCAGTGTTGCACAGGTAAAGCAAGAATCTCCTCCACCGTCAGTGAATGGTTGGCATCCTCAATAAAGTGCAGGTAATCCCCGAGCTGCGCTACCTCGCCTTCAAAGATATCGATCTTCAAAGGTTGCAACGCAGACGGCAAAGCAATGCTTGATGCACTGACGCAGAGGAGAAGAAACAACGCCAGTAACGCGCTTTTTACCATCAATTACCTTCCATTCTGCAGCGCATTCGCCACTAAGGACTTTGGCTACAATGGGCTGTACCTTGGTAGTGTGGTATGTTTATTTGAAGCCGTCAAAGTTGCTCCTAATCTTTCACCAAAATACGAAAGGTAACTTTCGTTTAGCAAAAACTTACTCCACAGATTTGGAATACTTAGGCGTGAACCAGATAATTTATGTCGTTTATTGGCATGTTAGAATTCGCGCACCTTGCTTGGCGACCACTTCCTTCACGCCCAATCGGGATTGACCTTTCAGACAAGAAAATCCCTAAAACACCCATAAGCCGCAGGCTGTCGATAGCAAGAGTTTGACCCCTTAATCCCCAATTACCAAACAAAGCCAAAACATCGTTTTCATGCATCGCTAACCCTTTTTCTCTTATCACAGGTCAACTACACTAAAGATTAAATCGGCAGTAAGCGCCCACTTTACCAGGTATTACTCGTGCGAATATTACTGATCATTCTTTTGGCATCAGCTTATTCCGCAACGGCGGATTTACTTGAAAGCAATCCCGTTGCTCTCGCTGCGCCGCCATATTGGTGCCCTTATGCCTGTGATAAAAACGCTCGCCATTTAGGGTTTTCGGTTGAGATTGCGTTGGAAGCTCTACAATCTCAAGGCATTAGAGCCTATTATCAGAACATGCCCTACCAGCAAGCTAAAAAGCAACTGGATGCTGGCAGCATCGATGGCATTATTGCGGCTTATAAGGGCGAAGTGCGCAACGCCATATTCCCTCAACACCCGGTCAGTTCGTCACGCTTTTGTTTTTACAGCTCTCAAGAGATTGACTTTACCTGGAAGAACTCGATTGACGCTTTGCGGCCTTACAAACTTTTGATAACCGACGGATACAGCTACTCGCCACAAATTGATGCCTACATTGCAGATAGTGCGGCTCAAGTAAAAATACT
>JBFHUL010000006.1:0-60726 GCA_041590075.1 Oleiphilaceae bacterium | reverse complement strand
GTGAATCCAATCCCATCCGCTGCCACCATCAACGACGTCATTGCCATAACCTCCAATGACAACATCGTCGCCACTACCTCCCATTACGGTATCGTGTCCATCACCAGCAAGAATAACGTCGTGCCCATCGCCACCGTCAACGGTGTCGTCGCCTTCACACGTTACCAGGACATCATTGCCGGCATTGCCTTCTACATAGTCGTTACCGGTACCGGTGATAATGACATCGTGGCCTTCGTTACCAATCGCCGTATCATCCCCCGCACCCGTCAGTATCAGGTCATGGCCCCCGTCGCCCTGAGCCGTATCATTGCCGTCACCCGTCGTAATGGTGTCATTGCCCGATCCGCCGTATACAGTGTCATCGCCCGAGCCCGAGTGAATCGTGTCGTTTCCGCTGCCACCATCAACTATGTCATCGCCTGATCCCGACAAGATCAGGTCGTTACCTGAACCACCGTAAACAGTGTCGTTTCCTGAACCGCTCAGGATAATGTCGTTGCCGCTGCCTCCGTCAACCGTATCGCTACCTTCACCTGTAATGATGATGTCACTACCGGAACCACCATTTACTGTGTCATCACCGGTACCAGAAATGATGATATCTCTGCCCGCGCCACCGTTGATGGTATCGTCACCCGCACCACTGATAATCAGATCATTACCGCCACCGGCATTAATTTCATCTTCAGTCGCACCAGTAATAATAATATTGCTGCGATTATCTCCATTGACGGTGTTGTCACTCATGTTCGGCTCCCTCGACGACTATACGTCTGGTGTATTTGTAAATTAGTTCGATATAAGAATTTATTTGTTTATTCGAAATTCAGGCTGCCCAGATCGTATACAATCTAAACTCGTTTTAATATTTAGTGGCCCCGAAGCTGTGACTGGATTCACTCATTTTTTGCATAAGTTCATAATTGTGTTGGTATTTTTTACACTTTTTAATGGTGAGATTGAGGCATCGCCTTTTAACCAGAAAAATCTACCCGGCGCCTCTCTCTTTGCACTCAATGAGCTATAAAAAGGCCCGGTAAATATGAGCTTTCAATCAATCCATGCGAGTGTTAAGGGGAAAACTGGGGCCTGCCGTTGCGGGGATACAAGCACGAATAAAAAAGGCCCGCCTGAAGCGAGCCTTTGGAGTCTGGTAGGACTAGGCAGATTCGAACTGCCGACCTCTACCATGTCAAGGTAGCGCTCTAACCAACTGAGCTATAGTCCTGAAGAGGCGCGTAATTTATCAGCTCATTCAGTAGCTTGCAAGGTTTTTGAGCGTTCAGACCTGATAAAATTCACGGTACCAGTTGACGAATTTTGCCACACCTTCTTCGATACTTGTTGTCGGCTTGTAATCAACATCTTCGATCAGCGCGTCAACATCCGCATAGGTCGCCAATACATCGCCGGGCTGCATGGGGAGCAAATTCTTCTCGGCTTTCTTGCCAACGCACTCTTCGATAATTTCGATATAGCGCAGCAGTTCACATGGATTATTGCTGCCAATGTTATAGAGTCGATATGGCGCCTTGCTTGTTGCCGAGTCAGGCTCTTTTCCCGACCACTGAGGATTAGGTGCAGCAACCTTGTCCAGCGTGCGCATTACGCCCTCGACGATATCATCAATATAGGTAAAGTCCCGTTGATGCTTACCATAATTGAACACGTCGATGGGCTTACCCTCGATAATGTTTTTGGTAAACATGAAAAGCGCCATATCCGGGCGACCCCAGGGGCCGTAAACGGTAAAGAAGCGCAACCCCGTGGTAGGCAAGTTGAACAAATGGCTGTAGGTGTGGGCCATTAATTCATTCGCCTTCTTGGACGCTGCATAAAGAGAAACCGGATGATCCACATTATCGTGCACCGAGAACGGCATGGACTCATTGGCGCCGTAAACCGAACTGCTCGACGCATACACCAGATGCTCGACATTATTGTGACGGCACCCTTCTAAAATGTTGGTGAAGCCAACGATGTTTGCGTCAATGTAAGCATGCGGATTTTCAAGGGAGTACCTGACGCCGGCTTGTGCCGCCAGATTCACTACCCGTTGAGGTTGATAGCGCTTGAACACCGATTCCATTGCGCTGCAATCTTCTATCGACAAGCGCTCTTCGGTAAAGCCCTTGTATGCCTTCAGGCGAGCCAGTCGCGCTTCCTTCAGATTAGTGTCGTAATAATCGTTTACGTTATCGACACCGATGACTTCATCACCGCGCTCCAGTAGACGAATGGCGAGAGTAGAACCAATAAAGCCGGCGGTGCCGGTAACCAAAATTCGCACGCGTGTTCCTCTTTAACAATCAGATACTAAAAGTCGAGCCCCACACTCAGGTAACCGCCTGAGATATCGGCGTCGACATCGATATCTTCAACATCGTCTATTTCGAAGCTCATTTGGCGATAACCAAGCTCAAGAAACGCGAGACCAAACCCTTGGCGCAACCTGATTTTGCCATCCATGAGACTATTATCCGAATAACTGATGGCGCTCAGTTCCGCTCCCAAAGACAAGCCGGTAAAGGGCAACTCCACATCAGCTGCGGCATAGGCCATGGGTACGATTTCATCTATCTTCGTATCGCTCGTTTCGTTGGTCGACTGATCTTCAATACGCAAACGACCATCAAACATTCTGACGGTGAGCCCGACATCAACCATTACATAGTTATCGAGTATTTCGTAATACAACACCAGATCGGTATGCGTGAGATCAAGGTTAGTTTCAACTTCGCTGTCGAGCGAAACGCCACCAAAACTAATTGCAGGCACCGAACCCTGTTCGGTTTCATCCATATCGATATGCCGTAACTTAACATTAGGCAATACCGGCACCGGGTGTTCGACCGCTGCCGCCAGCTCCATAAAGCCACTGTCATCGAACCCAAGATCGTCTTCAAAATCCAATTCCGTATTTCCGGAGACTGCAGTGCCTGAATAAGCGCCCTGCCAGAATGTCGCTTCTACCGTGGCGCCAATCACATCACCCATCACCGATGTAGACATCGCGAGAAGACCAGCGGCCATTAATGCTGAGGTTTTAGTCATAGTTCTACACTCTTTTGTAATTCGTATTCTTAAGGTTTAATCAAACTGAATGCCGAGTCGGCGACCCACTTCTTCATAGGTTTCAATCACCTCTCCCAGCCCCTGTCGAAAACGGTCTTTGTCCATTTTCTTGCGCGTTTCCTTGTCCCAAATACGACAACCATCCGGACTAAACTCATCGCCCAATACAATTTTGCCCTGATAAAGGCCAAATTCGAGTTTGTAGTCGACCAGCAACATTTCTGCCTGGGAAAAAAGTTCTGAAAGCACTGTGTTGACTTCGAACGTGAGCCTCTTCATTTCGGTGAGTTGCTCCTCGTTTGCCCAACCAAAGGTGACACAGTGCGATTCATTAATCATGGGATCGTGCAAGGCGTCATTTTTCAGGAATAACTCAAAGGTAGGAGGCGCCAGAGGCTGCCCTTCTTCAATTCCCAATCGGCGCACCAGACTACCTGCTGCGAAGTTTCGCACCACACACTCTACAGGCAGCATTTCCAGCTTTTTAACCAGGGATTCCTGATCCGACAGCAAGGCTTCAAAGTGCGTGGGGATTCCGGCTTCTTCCAACTTTTGCATGATAAAAGCGTTGAACTTGTTGTTCACCATTCCTTTGCGACCAAGTTGTTCTACTTTTTCACCATCGAAGGCGGATGTGTCATCACGAAACAACAGCACCATCCTGTCGGGGTCTTCAGTCGTGTAGACTGACTTGGCTTTTCCAGAATATAGTTCGTCTAGCTTTTGCATTAAAACAAGCTCTCGTGCAAGGTTATTAAAGAATAGTGGAAGTTCGAGATTTTGGCCGATAATTCACGTGACACCTATCGCAAGTTACTTAGGAAACATGCTCAAAGACAAGGTTCAACAGGGTTTCAGCCTGCTCACGTGTCCATTCCGGGTTTAACACCCGGGCACGCACAATCACGATGCCGTCTTCGTTGACTGTGAATTCCAAGGCCAGATTCTGTTCTCTGCGTTTCGCAGCTTCATCAGAGAAAGGCAGCCAAGACGTTACATCCGATTCGTTAAGGCGACTGACGTAAAATATCCGCTCTGAGCGATCCTTATCGGCCACCACGATTTTCGCCGCATCAATCGCCTGCTCGACTTCACTCCAGGCCCGTTGAAACGAAAGCTGCATTTCAATAAATGCATAACCGGCCTCATCCTGAAGAATGCGTACCCGCGACTCACCGCCAATATCGTTCGCCAATAACGAATATCGGTTTTCAATCGCTTCTGAGGTTACGAAACGACCGATAAGCTCCAACAGCTCCGCTTCAATCTTTGTATACTGTGAGTCAACCGCCCATTGTGAAACAGTTTGGCCTGCTGGCAACAAGCGCACCTGAAGTTCCGCGGTGTTGCGTCTAACGCCTTGCGCTAATTTTGCCTGTACCTGATAAGACGCTTCGCTGAGAGAATCCCTCTCACCCAGTGCGTCAAACAAGCGAGCCTCTCCTTCTTTACCCTCATCTGCTTTACGCACGGGAGCTGTGACCATAAACCCCGCGGCAACGTTTTCCTGCGCGATACTCACGCCGTATTCACGCCAGAAAAAATCCAACAATGGCCATACTTTTCCGGGCGCCGTATACAGGTGCAACCAGGTCTGCCCTGCTACGGTTTCAATAAGGTAAGGATCATTGCCCAGCGCAGCGGTGCCATCGGGGGGCTCCGGTAAAACAAATTTTTCGGGAAGAGCGCGTTGCTGAGGCAATTCAGGAACCGGATACTGCGCCGACACTTTGTCGTTACGATACCAGGGAGGTATCACAAGTTCGTTACTGCTTTCGATCGCGAGATACTCGTTGCTACGGTCCTTGATCACTCCGCACGCCGCAGCCAAACAAGCAAGTGTCAGTATCGAAAAGCGAAGAAACATTGTACTTGGAGATAACATCTAGCGAACCAGGCCTGCCTGCTTCAACACTTCATCCAGTACAGGTTGATAACGTTCTGCAAGTTGCGTGAGTGGTAAGCGGATACCAGACTGTATCAGCCCCATTTTATGAAGCGCATACTTTACCGGGATGGGACTGCTTTCGATAAACAGATCTCTATGCAGAGGCATCAACTGATCATTCAGCGCCTGCGCCTCCGCCTGCTTTCCTTGGGAAGCCATTTGACACAGGGCATGCATCTCAGCCGGAACGACATTGGCGGTAACAGAAATATTTCCCTTCGCGCCGGCAAGTATAAGTTCGTAAGCGGTGGCATCATCACCGGAATACACCTCGATATCACCATTTAATGCTTTAATCAACGCACTTCCCCGAGTGACATCACCTGTTGCATCTTTAATACCGCTAATGTTGGGAATCTCGGCGAGCCGAACTACGGTTTCATTTGCCATATCGACCGCCGTGCGCCCGGGCACGTTATAGAGGATCTGATCAATCTCGACAGATTCGGCGATCTTCCGGTAATGCTGGTACAAACCCTCCTGTGTGGGTTTGTTGTAATAAGGTGTGACCAACAGACACGCATCTGCCCCGAGCTTTTTAGCTTCAGCAGTCAGCTCAATGGCTTCACTTGTCGAGTTCGCCCCGGTTCCGGCGATGACGGGGATACGCCCATTAATGACATTCACCACACGCTTTATAACCTGGCAATGTTCTTCAGGATCAAGAGTGGCGGATTCCCCGGTGGTACCCACAGCAACAATCGCATCTGTGCCGTGCTTAACATGAAATTCCAGCAGTTTATCCAAGGAATCCCAATCCAAAGATCCATCGGGAAACATGGGCGTCACCAAGGCAACGATACTGCCTGATATCATAAATTTCTCCAGCGGGAAAACGGTGATTTAAGAGTGGACAGTGTGTCCTAGTGATTCTTGGGGCGTATGTTAATCCCGCACGTCGCTTTGCACAAGTGAACAGACAGCGCTAGCCTTTCACCTTTGATGCTCTGCTCGTTCATTTATATACTGCGATTTCAAACTTCAAGGAAATAACACCGCCATGAGTAATAACGATAATCGACAAAACTACCTGGTCATCTCTTCCATTGGCACCGACCGCCCTGGCATTGTCAATGAACTCGCAAAGGCCTGCTCTTCAAATCACTGCAATATTATTGATAGTCGCATGACCGTGCTCGGTGGAGAATTTGCCGTTATCATGATGGTCTCCGGAAGCTGGGACAACATCGCAAAACTGGAAAATGCCCTGCCCTCGCTATCACAACGGCTGGAACTGACGACTACCATCAAGCACACCACAGCACGTAACAGCGCCCCCAGTCTCGCCTATTCCGTAAATGTCGTCGCACTCGACAATCCGGGCATCGTGCACGAAATCGCGCAATATTTTTCAAGCCAGAATATTAACATCGACGATTTGCATACCGGCACCTACAGCGCACCTCATACAGGTACGCAAATGTTCAATCTGACCATGACGATCCGCTTGGCAGCCGATACCCATATTGCCAGCCTGCGGGAGGAATTCATGGACTTTTGCGATGATTTGAATCTAGACGCAGTGATTGAACCAATTCGTTAAACAACGCGTACATTGCACGTTTTAACCATACACGCAAAAAGGAACGATACATGCCAGACATAGAAATTGATAAACAGGTACCTGACTTTGCGGCACAGGCCACTTCCGCTGTGCAGGTGGGCACTGAGTCACTGAAGGGCAAAAACACAGTCATTTACTTCTACCCCAAAGATAATACTCCCGGGTGCACGACAGAAGGTCAGGACTTCCGAGATATTCATGACGCGCTCGCGGCCGCGAACACGCAGGTGTTCGGCGTCTCACGAGATTCGATGAAAACACATGAAAACTTCAAAAAGAAGCACGATTTTCCTTTCGAACTCATCAGCGACCCCGACGAAACGCTATGTAAATTATTCGACGTCATTAAACTGAAAAAACTGTACGGTAAGGAATACATGGGCATTGAGCGCAGCACATTTCTGATTGATGCGGACGGTATCCTGCGTCGAGAGTGGCGCAAAGTGAAGGTGAAAGGCCATGCCCAAGAGGTGCTTGAGGCGGTTAAAAGCCTATAGGGCACACTCTGTTCATTCGGGCCTCGGTGCGTGGGGAAGCTGCCGGGGCCACGCGTTGAATACCGCTTTGAGCAAGGTAGCCAGAGGAATGGCAAAAAATACGCCCCAAATCCCCCATACTCCACCAAAAAACAAGACCGACACAATAATTATAATTGGGTGAAGATTCACCACCTCAGAGAACAGCAATGGCACCAATACATTTCCATCCAGCATCTGGATAACCAGATAAGCCAACATCACCCAATAAAACTCTTCCCTTAATCCAAATTGAAAAAGCGCAATCATCGTCACAGGAATGGTGACTACAACCGCACCAATGTATGGAATAACGACCGATAGCCCAACCAAAAGCGCAAGTAACGCGCCGTAGTTCAAATCAAAAAAGATGAACGCCATATACGTGGTTCCGCCAACGATAATAATCTCGACCACCTTGCCCCGCACATAATTGGCGAACTGCTCATTCATTTCGATCCAGACCGTCGTCATTAACTTACGATTTGCAGGTAGTACCCGACCGACAGCCTGAAATATCTGCGCGCGATCTTTGAGGAAAAAGAACACCAGAATGGGCACCACGATGAGATAAATCAAAAAGGTGACCAGCACTGGCACACTTTCAATTGAATGGGAAACGATCCACTGCAGAGCGCCGGCTACCTCAGCAGAGGTTTGCTGATAAAGATTTTCAAGATCTGTAATGGTAATAATTCCCGGGTACTGCTGCTGTAGCCCTATGAGGTGTTGTTCCAGGTTGGCGAAAATTCGTGGTATATCCTTCACCAATAACGACAGCTGAGTCCAAACCAGAGGAAGAAGGGCAAAAAGAAACGCTAACACAACCCCAATAAAAAATATGAACGACAGATATACGGCAAACCGTTGACTGATGCCCTTACCGACGAGATACCCCACTACGCCTTGCAGAATAAAAGCCAGAATGGCACTTGCAATCACCGGCGCCAGTATGTCGCCCCAAAGCATGACGATAAATAAACCGCCGGCCAGAATAAGAAAAAGCACCACTGCTTCTTCATCGGAGAAATACTGATCAAACCAATTTCGAACAACTTTCAACATGCTTGTACTTCAGCCCTTAACGTTCGACTTCCTGCTTTTCTATAAAGTATACGTATCGACCATCATCATGATCTTCTCGCAAGATATGAGGCGTCAGCTTAATGAATGCGGCAAAATCCCTTACCGACCCTGCATCGGTCGCGATCACCTTTAAACACTCCCCGACCGACATTTTATTCAGTGCCATTTTTGCTTTGAGCAAAGGCATCGGGCAAGCTTCGCCCGAGACGTCCAACAGAACATCGTAGTGAGACACCATGACTTTCCAGTTATTTGCATTTGGGATATGGTAATAAGCGTTGCACATCTTATATGAGCTACGTTCGAATAGGAACCAACTCTAGGCTTGCCCATCTAATTTGAAACCGGACCCGCGCACGCATACAACCAACGACACATTATTATGACTAAACAGAGACACATATGACCAAAGCGCTGCAGGAGATCAGCCTCATCGCAACTCAAGCGTACAAAGCCTTACACATTGCAGGCATCGCACTTGTGCTGGCTTGTTCAGGTGTTCACGCACAAAACCAGCTACCCACTATTGGTAACAGCTCTTCAAAACTCATCTCACTCTCTGAAGAAAAAAAACTGGGCCAGTACTGGCTTCGTTCTCTGAGACGACAGGTCGAGTTATACCACAACCCCATTGTGCAAGAGTATTTCACGCATCTGGTGTATGCCTTAGCCCCCTCTTCGGGCGTGGAAGACAGCGAGTTCAGTCTTGTCATCGTAAACAGTTCTTCCTTGAACGCCTTTGCCGTGCCGGGCAGTGTGATGGGCATTAATGCCGGGCTTTTTTTGCATGCCGGGACGGAACAGGAATTTGCCGCGGTCATTGCGCACGAACTTGCTCACCTTAGCCAGCGCCATTACGCGAGGCGGCTAGAAGAACGCAATAAATCACAACCATTACAGTTGGCGGGCCTCCTGGCAAGCGTAGTAGTTATGGCCACAGCCGGAACCGAAGCGGGCGTAGCTGCCCTTGCCAGTACGCAGGCCATTGGAATTGAAAACCAACTCAGCTTCTCACGAGAAAATGAACAGGAGGCGGACCGACTAGGAGTTCGCATTCTGAGCGAATCTAATTTTGACCCGCGCGCCATGCCCAGCATGTTTGAGCGTATGTATCGACAAAACCGCATGGCCGGCCAAAAAATTCCGGAATACCTTTCTACCCACCCCCTGTCCGAAAATCGTGTTGCCGATACCCGAAACAGAGCAAACCAGTATCCGCTTAAGCGCTACGCCGACAACCCTGAATACCACTTCAGCAAAAGCATTGTGCTCGCCGACTTTGCAGAAAGCCCTCGCAAAGCGCTCGACTATTTCGCGCAGTTTTTAGAAACGGGGAACACAATGCAGTCTCAGGCGGCCCGCTTTGGCACAGCCTATCTCTTAGCCGAAAGTGATCCGGAAAAAGCCATCCAGTTACTGGAAAAGCTCGAGAGCGTTTTTCCCAGCCAGCTTTCCGTCCTTATCATCAAGGCACGGGCCTTACGCCACCTCGGCAGAACCAAGGACGCAATCGCACTCCTTGAAACACAATTGAAGCGATATCCAGACAACTATCCCACCACCATGGAACTATCGGATATCCTAATGAAAACCGGGGAGTTGGAGAAATCAGCCGCCTTACTTAAGAGCCTTTCGCGCAGCTCGCCAGATAATGCGAAAGTATGGGAATTACTCGCCGAAGTACAGGGCCTTACGGGCAACATACCCGAGCTCCATTATGCCCGTGCAGAGTATTTTCAATTGAACGGGCATTTCAAGCAGGCAAAAGAGCAATTAGCGCTCGCAAAGTCCAAAAGCCAGAACAACCCAACCCTGAGCGCGCGCATACATGTGCGTAGTGAGGAAATTAATCGCTTGGAGAAAAATGCTCCTTTTTGACCGATGAGCAAATAGATTATTTTTTGAAATCAAGCATTCTGCGCAATGGAACGAGCGCCCGCTCCCTTAGTGCGGCATCTACAAAGACTTCGCTTTCCGCCGGCATTTCTAGCAAGCATTCGTAAAGATTTTGTAAGCCGTTCATAGCCATCCAGGGGCAGTGGGCACAACTCCTACAGGTCGCTCCATTACCCGCTGTTGGCGCTTCTATAAAGGTTTTTTCCGGTGAAAGCTGTTTCATTTTATAGAAAATGCCGTTGTCGGTCGCAACGATAAAGGTAGAGTTCTGCAAAGATTGAGACGCTTTGATTAGCTGTGTAGTTGAGCCCACGGCGTCAGCAAGCTCAATCATCGCATCAGGCGATTCGGGATGAACAAGTATGGCTGCATCCGGATACACTTTCTTGAGATCCAGAATACCCTGCGCTTTAAACTCTTCATGCACGATGCACGCGCCGTCCCACATCAGCATATCTGCGCCAGTCTGTTTAGCGATGTATGCGCCTAAGTGCTTGTCTGGCGCCCAGAGTATTTTCTCTCCCTGCTTGTCCAGATGCTCAACAATATCCAGAGCAATACTGGAAGTCACCACCCAGTCAGCTCGCGCTTTCACTGCTGCTGAAGTATTCGCGTAAACCACAACGGTTCGGTCGGGATGGGCGTCGCAAAAAGCGCTAAATTCTTCGATGGGGCAACCAATATCCAGCGAACACGTCGCCTCTAATGTCGGCATGAACACACGTTTTTCAGGATTGAGTATTTTTGCGGTTTCCCCCATAAACTTCACACCGGCGACAATCAAAGTACTCGCTTGGTGCGTGTTACCGAATCGCGCCATTTCCAATGAGTCGGACACGCAACCGCCCGTCTCTTCCGCTAAAGATTGCAATTCGGCATCTGTATAATAGTGGGCGACCAATACAGCATTGCGCTCCTCTAGCAGACGCTTGATCTCACGGCGATAAAACACCTGCTCCTGTGCGTTGACTTCTTGGGGTAAACGCTCGTGCGCAAGATGCTCCTGTACCAAAACTCTATCTGCAATACTGCTCATAGTGATCGCTCTACTAACGGAAAATCGGGCGTATTATACCGACAATACCCATATGTGTCAGATGATCGAAAACCACGCCCACACTCGCCCTTGTACGCAGATATCTAAACGAAATCTGCCTGTCCCATGGGTATTGATGGGTTGACGCCTGCAACTGATTAGCCCTCTCACCACGAGTAAGTGCCTTATCAGCCTGCCGTTCAATCCCAGCCCGGGAGTTTTTGACCGCACAAAAAAAGGCCACCCTTAGGTGGCCTTGTTTTGGTGGGTCGTGCAGGATTCGAACCTGCGACCAATTGGTTAAAAGCCAACTGCTCTACCAACTGAGCTAACGACCCAAAACCGCATATACGCGTAAGCTTTGAATTCGTTGGTGGGTCGTGCAGGATTCGAACCTGCGACCAATTGGTTAAAAGCCAACTGCTCTACCAACTGAGCTAACGACCCAACGAGGCGCATATAGTAATGATTTTGCTGAAAATAACAAGGGATATAATAAAAATATTACAGAAACTTTTTCGCTAATAACCGAGCACAATATACTCTTATTTTACAATACCTTAGCGACTTATCTTATAGCTTTCTGCTAACTTTGCTGCGGTGCTTTGGGGGAATTTTTGCTGCACTTCGTTAAGAAGCTTTTCTGAGCCGGCGGGGTCTTGCATTCGATCGTGTGTAACAGCAAGTTTGAACAACGCATCCGGCAATTTGCGGTGGCCAGGAAAAGATTTGACGACGATACTGAACGCCTGCTTCGCCTGCTCTAACTTTGGAATGACGAGATAGACTTCTCCCAACCAATAATAAGCATTTCCGCTTAACTCGCCATCAGGATATTTGTCTATGAAGGCATGAAGCGCATCGACTGCCTGTTCGAACTTCCGCTCTTTGATTAACTGATAGGCTTCCTGATACGCGAGTTTTTGTTCTTCAGTCGGAACCGTGCCGTTAGTTTCTGCGGGAGCTTTTCGGTTAGAGCCTGCCGGGGTATCAGCCGCAGGCACGACAACAGCAGTCGCAGACGCCGAGGTTCCCACACGCGGAACAGAGACGGCCTCTCTGGATTTTGTAAGCTCCATGACACGGGAATCCAGATCTCGATAACGGGCCTTGCTGCTCTCCTGCAAAGAACGTAGCTGATAAGCCTGCTCTTCGACCAAACCCCGCAACACGCGCACTTCCTGTTGTAACTGCTCAATCATAAACAATAACTCAGACGCAGCGGACGCTGAAACCGAAGAGTCGTTTCGTGAGGTGCTATACGTCGTTGACTGTTGCGCAGGTTCAAGCTCAGTGGGCGCGGACTCACGCTCCGGAGAAGGCTCAGGTTGAGACTGAAATATCAGCGTTTTGGCAGGAGAATGAAGCGAGAAAAGCAGGAGGAGAACGGTTAGCCCGACAGGCAAAACACAACGAACCAGCGACGGCATGACCATCCTCTCTACCTACTTCTCTTTTTATCGATTATTTGTATTCGATGTAAACGCGACGATTTTTAGCCCAAGCTTGTTCGTTATGGCCGGTAGCCGCAGGACGCTCTTCACCGTAGCTGATCGTTTCGATCTGAGCATCTGACACACCGTTAACCTTCAAGAATCGCGCTACCGCTTTGGCGCGATTCTCACCCAGAGCGATATTGTATTCTTTGGTGCCTCTTTCGTCGCAATGACCTTCCAGAACAACTTTTACAGAAGGGTTCGCTGAAAGAAACGCAGCGTGTGCAGCCAAGGGCGAGCGTGCTTCTGGTTTAACAGTATATTGATCAAAATCAAAATAGAAGGTACGTACTTCGCGCAAAGCGGCCTGCTCTTTCATGGCAGCTTCTTTAGCGCGCTGCGCTGCTAGTTCTTCAGCGCTGACTTCAGGTTCCGCTGGTGCGCTATAGGTATCGGAAGAATCTGCCGTATCCTGATCTTCCTGAGCCGGCGGCTCATCTGCTACGAACTCGTCGTCTGAGGTGCTCATGCTTTCACAACCGCTCAAAAGAGCAAGGGCTAACAGTAAGGCGATGGCGTGACGGAATGAATCAAATTTCATCTCTTTTCCTTCATTGTGTGTTTTGAGTAATACGTAAAACTGCTTGTTTTTAGTTATTCCAAATTCGTTTCTGGCGGGGACGTGTCCTGATGTTAACCGATGCGAATCGCACGGCACAAGCGACACTCCTATAAATTTAGTTCAAAAACGGAGACCATGCCGGCTCTTTTACGTCACCGTAATCCGAAGGCAGAAAATATTTTGCGCCTCCGTCAACCGATACCACCGCTAACACTCCCTTTCCGTTACGATTCGTCGCATAGATGATCATCCTGCCATTCGGAGCAACACTGGGCGATTCGTCGAGCGGCGTTGAGGTCAAAACCCGATTCTCACCCGTCGACATATCGATTGAAGCAATATGAAAGTCTCCGTTTACCTGATGTACGTAATAGAGAGAGCGCCCGTCGAGACTAAACCGGGGACGTGCATTATAGCGCCCTTCAAACGTTAAGCGCTGAGGTTTTCGGTCAATCAGGTTCATGCGATAAATCTGCGGCTTACCACTGCGATCACTCGTAAACACAAGCTCTTTTCCGTCTGGTGACCAACTGGCTTCGGTATCGATACCATAGTGATTGGTAAGTCGTTCTACCTCGTTGCTGACCAAATCATAGGTATATAATTCGGCATTCCCATCTTTAGACAACGTCATCACCAAATACCGGTCATCCGGCGACCACATGGGCGAACTATTGAGC
The DNA here is from genome assembly GCA_041590075.1 of Oleiphilaceae bacterium. Taxonomy (GTDB): domain Bacteria; phylum Pseudomonadota; class Gammaproteobacteria; order Pseudomonadales; family Oleiphilaceae; genus PZPK01. Next base: position 46,865 of record JBFHUL010000006.1, on the reverse strand, counting down.
CCCTTGAACCCCGTCACCTTTCGTTGGCCACCCGTTTTGACATGCTGAATGTAGATAGCGGGCCGCCCCGTATGAAAAGATTGATAGGCCAAATGCTGCCCATCGTTGGACCAAGCCGGCGACAAAATAGGCTCATGGCTTTTGAACAGAGTGTAGGCATTTTGACCATCAGCGTCAGATACCTGAAGGCGATACTCCTGCTTTCCGCCGGGTAAATTCTTTAAGGTGATATAAGCGATTTTGGTGGAAAACACTCCGCGTACGCCGGTAATGGTTTCGTAAACTTTATCCGCTATCAGGTGCGCCAACTTGCGCAACCCGGACCGAGGAACAGAGAGCACCTCCCCAAGTAAACGCTTTTGCCCATACACGTCCACCAATTCATACTGCACCTGAAAGCGTGATTGTATTGCATCGTAACGAACCTTACCTACCAGCACATAGGTTTGCCCCAGTAAACGCCAATCCCGGAAATGCATCTGCGCCATGCTTTCAGGCAAACTCAACATTCGACCGGTGGATAAAGTATCAAAATCACCACTGCGCTGAAGATCATTGCTCACTATGCGGGCAATATCCTCTGGTACAGGCTCGTCGCCTTCGCTCGCAAACGGCACGATCGCAATAGGCAGTGCCGTATCAGACCCTTTAGTGATTTCTATCATCAACTCTGCCGACACAGTGGCCGCCAAACCAAATACCAATACGAGAGAGCTCACTATTCTACCGAGTAAATATATGGTCAATTTCATCAAAAACATTGCACCTGTCAGGGGGTAAATTTCATGTCGAAGCTACGAAAATTCTTTTCGAATAGACTTGTCGTTTCGGGCACCGGAAAGCGTTTCACACTTCTTACTGCCACCAGCGCTGACTGATCCAGTGCAGAGCTGCCGCTGCTTTCTTTAATCGATACCGCAGTGAGCTCTCCGGTAGGTAACAGTCTGATCGAAAGGATAACGGATACGCCCTTCACATTGGGCGGCTTACGCCAGCGGTTTTCAATTTTTCGCTTGATCAAGCCGAGATAGCGCTCTGTCTCACTCGCTTCAAATGCAGCCTGCTCAACCTGCTGAGCTAACAAATCACGACGCTGTTGCGCCTCCAACTCGGCCGCTGCCAATCGTTCCGCCAAGGCCTGCTCTCTGGCCTCTCGCTGCTCTTCCAAACGCTTTGCCTCTGCCGCCTTACGTTGATTCTCTCGCTCCTGCTGCTCTGCGCGTAACTTCTCTTGAGCTTCACGCTTTCTTTGCTCTTCCTGCCTGCGTTTCTCATCTTCTTTACGTTTTTCTTCTTGCTTTCGTTTTGCGATAAGTGCTTTTTCACGCTCGGCTTTTTCTTGGGCGGCCTTTTTTCGTCGCGCCTCTTCTTTGTTCTTGCGCTGCAAGTCTTCCAGTCGTTTTTTCTTTTCTGCGGCGAGACGTTGCCGCTCAAGCTCTTTCTTGCGCGCCAATTCTTCTGCCGCGCGCTTTTCTTTCAAGGGAGCAAGGTCTGCTTCGGTCGCCACGCGCGCCTCTAGATACTTGGGTACAACAACTTCCGGCGCATCATCAAAAGACCAGGAAAACGCCAGCACCACAAGCAAAACACAGTGCAGTAACACGCTCGCAATCCAGAATTTTCGTTCCCTGCGAAACACGCTGCGAACACCTGAGCTTTGTGCACCGGATGACTTGGTTGTTGCCGTTGTTGATTGTTTTTGGGGTTTCATGGTTCCTCGGTAATCAACCCCACATTGCTTGCTCCTGCATCCTGCAGTGCCGCCATCAACTCCACCACAATGCCATACTCTACATGCCTGTCACCACGAATGAGCGTTGTCACCCCTGGTCGCTCCGCCAGCACCTTACCCGCCTTACTCAGCAAATCTTTCAAGGTCATAGGGGTTTCCGAATGAGCCGACAAGTCCAGGTAATAGGCGCCATTTGCATCGACAGAGATAATCAGCGGTTCCTGGTTTTTTTCCAGCTTAACGTCACTGGCTTCAATTTTCGGCAAGTCTATTTTGATACCCTGAGTAAGCATCGGCGCCGTGACCATAAAAATAATCAGCAATACCAGCATCACATCAATGTATGGCACCACATTGATGTCCGACATAGGTTTTCGTTTATTGCGCGACACAAGAACCTCCTATGCGGCCTGCTCCGGTTTAGGTTGCGTGTGCACGTTCCGATGCAGAATGCTGGAGAACTCATCTGCAAAGGTTTCATACGATTTGTAGAGTGCGTCGGCGCGGGATGCGTAGCGGTTGTATGCAATGACCGCAGGAATAGCGGCGAACAGCCCCATCGCCGTCGCAATGAGGGCTTCAGAAATACCCGGCGCCACAGTGGCGAGCGTAGCCTGTTGATTTTCCGCCAAACCGAGAAACGAATTCATTATTCCCCACACCGTGCCGAACAAGCCAACATAGGGGCTTGTAGAACCTACCGTTGCCAAAAACGGCAGATGCAAATCCAAACGATCACTCTCTCGCGACAGCGCCACGCGCATTGCACGCTGAGTGCCTTCCATCACGGCATCGGGATCGATCGAAGACTGCGCCTTCAGGCGGTTGAACTCTTTGAATCCGGCGCGAAATATTAACTCGAGGCCCGCTCTTGACTGATGCGCCTGAGCGTCTTTATAGAGTTTATTCAGATCCATTCCCGACCAAAATCGTTCTTCGAACGCAAGCTGCTCCTGTTTCGCCTGCTTAAAATAGGCGCCTCGCTGAAAGATAAAAAACCATGAAACCACCGATGCAAGCAGCAAGGTGAGCATCACCAGCTGCACGATGAAACTCGCATCAAAGATCAAACCCCAAACCGAGATACCCTCTTCCACTTTACGCTCCGTTTATCTCTGAATTATTTATTGTCACAACCACTTTTTGAGTCGTGTTCGGCCCCCGGCTTTCCGAGAGATTCACTCAATGCCTTTGGTAACCTGCGGGGGCGACCATTATCCAGATTGATACAGGCAACACGCACCTGCCCTTCCACGAGCAAGCCACCCTCTGAAAGCTCTACCCACTGTTTGAAATCAATGTACGTACGCCCCACCGCCACGATTTCGGCAAAAACAACAATTTGGTCGTCTAGCCGGGCGGGTCGCCTGTATTCGACGTTCAAACGATGCACCACGTAATTAACGTTATCAGCCAGACCCGAACGCAACGCAATACCATGTGCGCGCACTAACTCAGTACGTGCACGCTCAAAGTACTTCAGATAGTTGGCATAGAAAACGATGCCCCCGGCATCGGTATCTTCGATGTATATGCGAAGGGGTAATGCGTGCCTGATACCGGAATGCGCGCTCATAGGTCACTTGTCGTTTTCCGGTGCCGACATACCAAAATGCAACCACGCTTTTTGCGTCGCAATGCGTCCTCTGGGGGTCCGTTGTAAATACCCTTGTTGGATCAAATAAGGTTCAAGCACGTCTTCAATCGTTCCACGCTCCTCACTAATGGCAGCAGCCATGCTTTCAACACCTACAGGCCCGCCAGAAAAATTTTCCAGCAGCGCAAGCAGTAAACGACGGTCGAGATGATCAAAACCCTCTGCATCCACTTTCAGCATATTAAGCGCCTGATCAGCAATATGCTGCGATAACACCCCATTGCCTTTGACTTCAGCATAATCCCTGACCCGCCGTAACAATCGATTTGCAATGCGCGGCGTTCCGCGTGAGCGACGGGCAATCTCTTCGGCGCCGCGCGCTTCCATCTCAACACCCAGTAGCTTGCCAGACCTGGCGACTATCGTGCTCAAGTCGGCTCTGGAATAAAACTCCAAGCGCTGCACAATACCAAATCGATCGCGTAATGGAGAGGTGAGCAAGCCGGCCCGCGTCGTAGCACCTACCAAGGTAAACGGTGGCAATTCCAGCTTGATAGAGCGGGCCGCTGGCCCTTCACCGATCATGATATCCAGCTGGTAGTCTTCCATTGCAGGATATAAAACTTCTTCGACGGTAGGATTCAGACGATGAATCTCATCGATAAACAAGACATCGCCTTCTTCGAGATTAGTCAGTAATGCAGCCAGATCGCCGGCTTTTTCCAGTACCGGGCCCGACGTAGCCTTAATATTGGCGTTCAACTCATTGGCGATGATGTTGGCGAGTGTTGTTTTGCCGAGTCCGGGCGGTCCAAAAATTAATACATGATCTAACGCTTCCTGACGGGCCTTGGCTGCAGAGATGAAAATCTCCATCTGTTCCCGAACAGCAGGCTGGCCAATATAATCCGACAAGCTTTGCGGACGAATGGCCCGATCGATGACATCTTCGCTTTTATGTCCACTGGGCTGACTATCAGGTGCTACGAGTCTGTCCGCTTCTATCATCTATGGTGTTCCGCCGCTGAAAGCATGGGCTGCTGAATTACTCGGCAGTTAGTGTAACGAGAATGCATTCCCACTAAAATTAAAATTGTGTTATGCGCGTAATAACTATTTCAAGCACTTAAAGCATGTTTTTGAGGGCTTGTTTAATAAGTTGCTCAAGATTCTGATTGGGCTCGCTTGCGCGTTTAATCGCTTTTGCTGCATCTTGAGGGCGATATCCCAACGCAATCAAAGCCGACTCGGCCTCGTCTGCGATATCCGCTTTACCCACCGGGGCAACCCCCTCAAGCGAGGGCGCTTCACCAGAGCCTGAAAAGATGTCTTTGACCTTATCACGTAGCTCGATCAATAAACGTTCGGCCGTTTTTTTGCCAATGCCAGGCAACTTTACAAGCGTCGATACATCATCCTCCTGCACACAGCGCACCAGTGCTTCGCTATTCAGACCCGATAGGATAGCAAGCCCCAGCTTGGGCCCTACCCCGTTCACTTTGATCAGAATACGAAACATGTCTCGCTCGCGCTGATCCAAAAATCCGAACAGCAACTGCGCATCTTCTCGCACCACAAAATGTGTATGTAATAGGACTACTTGCCCTAAGTCCGGCAAACTGAACGCCGTGCTAATCGGCACGTCGACTTCATAACCCACCCCATTTACGTCGAGCAGCACCGAATGCGTATCTTTCTGTAGAACCAGCCCTTTAAGCTGAGCGATCATAGTATTTCCTGATTAACGTTGAGTTAAACGACCTCGCCGGCTATGTGAAGCGCCCGCCACGCGTAGCAGGTTTTGCTGCGTATTTGCATGACACAAGGCAATTGCCAGCGCATCAGCAGCATCGGCTTGTGGCGTTCCCTCAAGCTTCAGCAACTGGGTAACCATATGCTGTACCTGCTTTTTATCGGCACTGCCTTTTCCCACAACGGCCTGTTTAACCTTGCGAGCTGAATATTCACTAACCGGAATGCCCTGATGCGCTGCGGCAACCACTGCCACGCCTCTGGCCTGCCCAAGCTTCAGTGCCGAGCTGGCGTTGCGCGCCATAAACACTTCTTCGATTGCGCATTCGTCCGGTTTAAACTGACGAATGAGCTCACACACACCCTTGAATATGGTGCTTAAACGAGAAGGAAGATCCTGGTCGGTAATACGAATACAGCCGCTCGCCCGGTAAATCGGCACGTTGGATTGAAATTCAATAACGCCATAGCCGGTAAGACGTGAACCGGGATCGATGCCTAGAATAATACTCATTTTACTTGGCCTGATGCATGTTGGCGCTGCCTTTTAATGCGAGTCCAAACGATAAAATACACGAGCATTCTTCCATAGCAGGCGATGCAAGTCAGCTTCGGAAAAATAGTCGTGAAGGCTATGCAGATCTGCCTCGTCAAAGGGCCTTGGTGCACGGGTTGAAGGTAAATCGGTACCAAACATCAAACATTTCGGGTTAATATCGTTGAGCTTGATCATCGCGGCAAAGGGGTCAAAATCCACTCGCCCGAAGCCGGTGGCTTTTACCTTCACTCCCTGTTCAGCCATACGACATAACCGATCAAGCCCCTGCTCGTCGAGCCCTAGATGGTCAACACACACCTTTGGAAGGCCCATTATGATGGTTTCGAGTGAGGCCAGCGCCTCGCTCCCCGCATACAGCTCTACATGCCAACCGACCAAGTCGTGCACACGGCGCGCAAACTTTTCCAATTGCCTGATATCTTCAGACCCTCCACGACGCACATTAAAGCGAAGCGCTCTAACACCCTGTGCATCCAGGTCGCGGATCTCACGGTCCCGAGCGGTGACAGGTAATTGTGTCACGCCCACGAAAGCCGGCCCTAGCGCTTCCAGCGCTGCCACCAGGTAGCTCTGATCGTAAGCCTGAAAAGAACCCGACACCACGGCCCCCGAGCTCACACCCAATCCACTCACGCGAGCCCGGTAGGCATCAACAGTAAATGGCTCGGGAAGGTAGCCTTGATTGGGCACCAGAGGAAAGGCGGGATCGATAATGTGAAGATGGGCATCGAAGATAGGCATTGGCTGTTACTCCGCTTATTGTTGTTATCGGTACGCAGCCACCTGAGGTATTGACCGCACGACCTCACTTGGCGAGCCGCACGCCCGCCAAGTCAAAGTCGTCCGATGACTTACTCAAGCTTCTCCATCACGTCTGATGGGATATCGGAATTGGAATACACATTTTGTACGTCATCGAGGTCTTCCAGCGCATCCACCAAGCGCAGCACTTTTTCCGCACCATCAAGATCCAACTCGACGGTGGTCGATGGCATCATCGTCACTTCACTTTGTTCGGGCTTAAGTTCAGCTTCAATCAGGGCATCTTTCACCGCCATGAAATCTTCCGGCGCCGTCAGCACTTCCACTGAGCCGTCATCCTGCGAAATAATATCTTCTGCACCGGCTTCCAGTGCCGCTTCCATAATGGCTTCTTCATCTGCGCCTTCGCCAAATACGAGCGAACCTTTTTTATCGAACAAATAGGCCACCGATCCGTCTGTACCCAGATTCCCGCCCGCCTTGCTGAAGGCATGACGCACCTCAGCAACGGTGCGATTTCGGTTATCCGTCATCACTTCGACCAAAATCGCTACACCGCCAGGGCCATATCCTTCATAGGTGAGTTCGTCGTAATTATCGCCCTCTCCGCCACCGGCGCCGCGTTGAATTGCCTTGTCGATGGTGTCGCGCTTCATGTTGGCACCCAGGGCCTTATCCATGACCGCGCGCAATCTGGGGTTATCCTCTGGATTGCCGCCACCCTCTTTTGCCGCTACGACAATTTCCCGAATAATTTTGGTAAAGATTTTTCCTCGCTTCGCATCCTGAGCGGCCTTTCTATGCTTTATGTTCGCCCATTTACTATGTCCAGCCATGAAAGTACTCCACTACTTCTTGTTATCAATAATCAGGACAAAAGCCCGCGTACCTATATTACCGGGCCCCGTCATTATTCGGCTTACTTACTTTCCGCTTCAGGTTTCTTAACGCGAATACTCAACTCACGCAACTGTTTGTTATCAACCAGCCCTGGTGCTTGCGTCAACAGGCAGGTTGCGCTTTGCGTTTTCGGAAAGGCGATGACTTCACGAATGGAAGTGGCTCCGGTCATCAGCATCACCAAGCGATCCAGACCAAATGCCAAACCGCCGTGCGGAGGGCAGCCATATTTCAGTGCATCCAATAAAAAGCCAAACTTGTTCTGTGCCTCTTCTTCATCAATGCCCAGAATGCTGAATACCGCTTTCTGCATGTCACCACTATGAATACGGATGGAGCCGCCACCCAATTCAGTACCATTTAACACCATGTCGTAGGCCCGCGACAGCGCGCCTGCAGGGTTGGCTTTGAGCTCTTCCGGAGAGCAGGACGGCGCCGTAAAGGGATGGTGAATCGCGGTTAGTTTGCCATCGTCCAGCTCTTCGAACATGGGGAAATCCACCACCCAGAGAGGCGCCCATTCGCAGGTATAAAGATTGAGATCTTCACCAAGCTTACAGCGCAGAGCACCAAGCGCCTCATTAACGATCGATGTTTTATCGGCACCGAAGAATACGATATCGCCGTTTTTGGCTTCCAGGCGATCCATGATTTTCAAAGCAACATCTTCACCCAGGAATTTCACGATCGGCGATTGCAAGCCTTCCGCACCCTTGTCCAATTCGTTGACTTTGATCCATGCCAGACCCCGTGCACCATAAATGCCAACGAACTTGGTGTATTCGTCGATCTGTTTACGCGACAGTTCGGCGCCTCCGTCAACCTTCAGCGCCGCGACGCGACCTTTAGGATCTTTGGCGGGACCGGCAAACACTTTAAAGTCGACACCTTCCATGAGATCGGCCACATCAACGATTTCCAGAGGAATACGCAGGTCTGGCTTATCACTGCCATAGCGGCTCATCGCTTCGGCATAGGGCATACGTGGAAAGTCACCCAGGTCCTTATCCATCAGGTCTTTAAACATATCGCGAACCAGAGATTCCATCATGCCCATGAGCTCGTCTTCCGTGATGTAAGAGCACTCCACATCCACCTGAGTGAATTCGGGTTGACGATCCGCGCGCAGATCCTCATCACGGAAGCACTTGGCGATTTGATAGTAACGATCGAGCCCGGATACCATCAGCAACTGCTTGAATAGCTGTGGTGACTGGGGCAAGGCAAAAAAGCTGCCTGCATGGGTACGACTTGGCACCAGATAATCGCGGGCACCTTCAGGTGTAGCGCGGGTAAGGATGGGCGTTTCCACATCCATAAACCCGTTCTGGTCAAAGAAGTTGCGAATATAGTTGGTAACCTTGGAACGGAACATTAGCTTGTTGAGCATTTCCGGGCGACGCAGATCCATGAAACGGTAACGAAGTCGCGTGTCTTCACCCACATCGACATATTCGTCGAGGGGGAATGGCGGCGTTTCCGCCGTATTCAACACGTCTATTTGCTTGCCCAGAATCTCGATCTTTCCGGTGCGCATGTTGTCGTTCACCGTGCCTTCTGGCCGTGCTCTGACCAGCCCTTTAATTTGCAGCACGTATTCGCTGCGCACCCGATCGGCGGTCGCAAAAGCTTCAACGGTATCCGGATCGAATACTACCTGCGCGATGCCTTCTCGGTCGCGCATGTCCAGAAAGATAACGCCACCATGATCGCGACGGCGGTGTACCCACCCACTGATAGTAACTTCCTGACCAATGTGTTCTTCGGTGACTAAACCGCAATAAAGGCTGCGCATGCTCATAATATGTCTCTGACTAACTGTTTATTATCGAATATCGCGTGGCCGTCGTGCGCGGCCACGCCTGAGTGAGCCACCCGCTTACGCGGTTGGCGCACTCGTCTGTTTATTGCTGTTCTCGGTGGACTTACTGCCGCCCTCATCAGGCTTGGCTTGTCCCGCAAGATTCTTCTTTTTCCCGGTTTTGAAGTCGGTTTCATACCACCCGCCACCCTTCAGGCGAAAACCGGCTGCTGATATCTTTTTCACAAAACTTTCCGCCTCACAGGAGGGGCAGCGGGTTAACACGGGATCACTTAACTTCTGCAAAACATCTTTTTCAAATCCACAGGATTTACACGCATATTCATAAATCGGCATCTTGCTATTACCTCGATAATGCTCACCTAGAGTCTCTGGAATATCCGAAACCACCCAAAAAAGGGGGCGTAGTATATACAACTTTTGCCACAAAAAGCAGTCCATCACGGCGTAGCGTTAGAGTATTTGTGTGAACTGGGATATGGTGTTCGATCCGCACCCGTTCAAGTTTTTAATTTGCTACTTTCGAAGGATGTCGGCGAAACAAACCTCACATATATTACCTATACCAAATACATAAACACTATATTTCAATTATCCAAATGAACTTGCTAGTCTGCTCCATACCACACACTACTTAGGCAGCACTTCATGCATCTTCGCCCTACACTCGCTCCGATTATCGCCCTACTTATCAGCTTGATCCCTCCACACCTGCCCGCCTCGGAAACAAACGGGAAATTGGCGTTTTCAGTGATTATCACCGGCGAGTCTTCTGGTTCCCTCGAAGCCATGACGGTAGACGGAGGATCCTGGTTCACCCCGCGCAAACTGGTACATACTGCCGCACTGATTCGTCACCCTAAAGGAACGATTTTATGGGACAGCGGTCTCGGGACGGCGCTCGATGAGCAAATGGACGCCTTCTCATGGTGGGAAAAACGCCTGTTTCAGGTTGAAAACGTGCAACCCGCCATTACTCAGCTTGCGTCTGAGGGGCTATCGCCAAATGACCTGTTCGCACTTATTCCCAGTCATATGCATTGGGATCACGTAAGTGCATTGGAGGACTTTCCCGGCGTCCCCATTTGGGTCACGCCGGATGAACATGCCGAATCGGAACATGGGAGCCCGCCTGCGTTTATCAAGAGCCAATACGATGACACCGCGCTCATCTGGAAACACATTACCCTGCAGCCTCGAGAATACGAAGGCTTTGAATATAGTCTCGACATTTTCAACGATGGCAGCCTGATCCTGGTCGACTTGTCGGGCCATACCCATGGCCAACTGGGGTTGTTTTTAAATCACCCTTCCGGGCAGAGGTATTTCTTTATCGGCGACACGGCCTGGACCGCAAAGGGCGTCACCTCAAACCGTGGGCGGCCCGCATTTGTTGACTGGCTGGTGGGGGTCGATTCGGACTATGAAAAAAATGCCGCACAGTTAGATAAAATTCATCAGCTTCATCGCCAATATCCGGAGCTCATCATAGTGCCCGCTCACGATGAACTGGTTAATCGTTCTTTAGCTGTGTTCCCCGAGTTCTACTAATGGATCTTCGCGCCCTGCGGTACTTCGTTACCGCAATAGAACAAGGCAGTATCAGCGCCGCAGCCCTGCGCTGCCATATAGCACAGCCTTCCATTACATTGGCGATCAACAAATTGGAGGATGGCCTGCGCTGTCAGCTGCTCTATCGCCACGCCAAGGGCGTCACGCCAACACCTCAGGGTGAGGAATTGTATGCCATGGCGAAAAGTTTATTGGAGCAAGCAGACCGCATTCACGCCCACTTTACGGATCACACGCCGCCGATACGCTTTCGCGTTTACCTGCATGCTTCCGTTGGCTTGCACTATATCCACACCCTACTCGCAGACTTACAAAGCAAGACCTCGACAGCACAAATTGAACTCGTGGACGAAGCCGAACACTGCGACATTCTCATCACCACCGCAACGGCTGCCAATACAAAGCACGCTTTTTATCCCTTGGCAGAGGAGCAGTACTCGCTCTTATGTCCGCCACACCATCACTTGGCACAGGCTAATCAATTCTCCTTACAACAACTCGATGGAGAAGCCTTAATTGAACGCCGCCACTGCGAAAACAGGCATGTATTCGAACGCGCCGTCACAGCACTGGGCATTGAGGTGCATACCGTCGCCATGGTGGACAACGAAGAATGGGCGCGCAGCCTTGTTGCAGCAGGGCTAGGTGTCGCCCTTGCGCCGACCGGATCCGATCACGCCGACCCCCGCATCAGCGCCATACCACTTAAATTCCAAGACAGTAGCGTGCCCTCTAGAACTGTGGGTATTGCTTTACACTCAAAGACCTCAGAAGCACACCAAACCATCATAAACGCCCTCTACGGAAACCCATCATGACCCTTCGCCTTCGCAAATTTTTACCCCGATTTGTGCTATTCATGCTCTCTGCGGCCGCGCTCCTCGCTGCTGCGTTCGTGGTACGGGATCTCGAAACACAGACGCTGAGCGACGCAGACCGTAAGCAGCACGGCATGCAACAGGTTGCACTGCAACACGGCACCGTCGCTTATCAGCTTGCCAATCCGGGCGCACCGATCACCGTCGTGATGGTGCATGGATTTTCTGTTCCGTCGTATGTGTGGGATAAAAACTACAGTTATTTTGCCGAACGCGGGTTCCGCACGCTGCGCTTTGATCTTTATGGACGCGGCCTGACTGATCGCCCACACCTGGATTACGGGCTGGATTTGTATGTTGAGCAATTACTGGATCTGTTGCGCGCATTGGATATCAGTGGGCCCATTCACTTGGCGGGGTTATCGATGGGCGGCCCGGTTACCGCGCGATTCACACATCGCTACCCCGAGATGGTCGCGAGCCTCAGCCTGCTGGCCCCCCTGATTGAAACACCGAATGATCCGGCGATGCATGCCCTGAAAGTGCCGTATCTGGGCGAATATCTTGCCACGACCCTCATGATGCCGCGCATCGTTAATGGCCTTGAGAATAGTGTGTACGATACCAACAGTTTTACCGACTGGGACACGCGTATGCAGGAACATGCCCATTATTCGGGATACAGACGCGCCTTATTGACCACCCTGCGCTATCTGGCGGGCCGAAGTTTTATTGAGGATTACGCCCGCCTCGGAGAAAGTAAGGTTCCCGTGCAGCTTGCCTGGGGAATAAACGATCAGGTCGTACCCTTTTCGCAACACACATTACTGCTATCTGAGGTTCCCCACGCTCACCTGTTGTCCCTTGATCACTGTGGGCACCTCCCACAACGCGAGCATCCCGAAGTAGTAAACCCATGGCTCGAAAGTTTTATGCAGGCGCATTCAGCTCGTTAGGTGCGCGCCGCCCAGACGGTGCGAAGTATTGGGGCAGATCCTCCACTTCCATCGGGCGCGAAAAATAGAATCCCTGTAACTTCTCTACGCCGATCTCCGCTAAGGCATGATGCTGCTCTGCTGTTTCCACGCCTTCTGCCACTACATCAAAGTTGAGATGGCGGGCAGCATGAATAACCGCTGTGACGATGGCATATCCCGAATTATCGAGATGACGGATAAACGAACGATCGATCTTCACGGTATCAACGGCAAGATTCTGCAGCACAGACAGTGATGAATAACCCGTGCCGAAATCGTCGATAGACACACCTACCCTCATCGCGCGTAAGGCCCGGATGCGTGACACAATCAACTGCTGGTCGGCGGCAAACACACTTTCGGTAATTTCCAGCTGTAAGCGGCTGGCGGCAAGCCCGCTCTCGCAGAGAATTTGCTCCACCCGATTAACAAACTCTTCATCCTGCAACTGCAGCACCGAAACGTTCACACAGATGCGTAATGCATTATCGTCAGCCCAGGTTGCTGCCACTGAGCACGCCTGCCGCAGCACCCACTCGCCCATCTGCAATATCATGCCGTACTTTTCGGCAAGAGGAATAAACTTCACCGGCGAAATATCCTCTCCCTTGTAACGCCAGCGCAGCAAAACCTCCATGGCACAGGGCGCCGCTTCAGCGCATTGCACAATGGGTTGAAAAACCAGGCGCAGCTCATCGCGCGCCAGTGCTTGCGAGAGGGCATCCCGCATTGCCAATTGTTGCTTCTGAGCCTCTGCCATGTGGGGGACGAAGATGAGTGCTCGTGAAGGACGGCGCTTTTTCTGAATGTACATCGCAGTATCGGCATAGCTTATAAGCGCATTAAGATCATTTGCGTGTGCCGGCATCAGGGCTATTCCAATGGTCGCGCTCACACGCCACGAGCCGGCATCGCCAACGTGGGGGTGCGACAAAGCGGCTATCACTTTTTGCGCCACATCGACAGCCTGCCCGGCATCATCCACACCTTGTAGCCAAAGTAAAAACTCATCGCCGCCCCAGCGACACAAAACATCGTGCTCACCCACCATCGTACTCAGCCGCGAAGCACTTTCGCGCAGAATAAAGTCGCCGGTTTCATGCCCAAAACGATCGTTTATTTGTTTAAACCCATCAAGATCAATAAAGAAAAGCGCCCCTTTGCGTTGTGTACCGGTCACCACATCTTGCTGTTGCGTGACTTTACTGACGAACGCAGAGCGGTTGTAAAGTCCGCTCAAAGGGTCAAGATTGGATAACTCGTGGATACGACGCGTGCGATCTTCTACCTGTTGTTCCATTTCATTGACCAACACCGCATTCTCATTTTTGAGCCGGATCGCATGCCGAGTAAACTCCGCGGATTTGCGCGACACCACCAGCATCACCAAACCGAAGCACACGCCGAGCACACCCAACACCTGGCGCTCATGATCCGCGCTCAGTAACAAACAGATAGATCCCGGAATAAGTAATACGAAGGCATAAAACAAAGCGGTTTTTTTATCACCGGCGAGCACCGTTGCTGATCCACCGGCCAGCGCGGAAATCGTGATAATCGTGGTGACAATTTCTACAAGACCGCCGGTGAAAATAATCATCACCGCATACACGGCCCAAAGAACAGCGGTAATCCTGGCTCCGCGAGCGAAAGCCGCTATTTGCGCCGCACCGTTATAGTCATCACTTTGTGCCAGACCTTGCCAGACCTTCCATACACGCAATCGATGCATCAATACGCCACACATAATGACCCACCACAGGAAGCGGTACAGCCATAAGGGTGAATCAAAGGCATACACTAAAAATGAAGATGCAATGAGAGTGATGATAATGCCCGACAACGCATTGTCATAAAGTAAGCGTGCGGCATCACGCTGCATTTGTTGTGATAGGGAACTGCTTTGCACTACGAGTCCTCAAATTGAGCGTCGAAATATACCGTATTCGCATCATTACCGATAAGGGTTTAGTTGGTTTTTGGGAACTTGCTCCGCACTCCATGACGATGACGGTGCGCAAATGCCATCTGGTATTTCAGTTCATCCAAATGAAGCCACCGAAGTCGAGCCACTAACAGATGTTCTGAGCACCACGTATGCGTTACCATGCGCACCCTGATGGTTTTACGCCACCGAACCCTGATTTGTTTACCTCATTCCCAACAGGTTCTGTATGTCTACTCATTGCCCCAATTGCCAGAAGCCACTCGAACACCGCCCGGCTCTGTTCACTTTTGTCCCGTTTCAGTGTCCCCACTGCGAGCATGCATTGCGCACCAACCTGACTGTAAGACTACTGTATAACGTATCTTTCCTTCTGCTCGCCGTTTATTACCTTTACGCCAGTTCGGCAGGGCATACCTTTGAGAATCATCTGGTCAGTCTGGGGCTGGCTGCCATTTGCCTGCCACTGATATTCAGTATGAAATTACCTCGCTATGAATGTGGCACCCAAGACAGCCCCGCCTCGATGGCGATGAATAGCATGTTTTGTGCTGTTGTGCTTTTTTTGCTGGTACTTTGGGCGAGTTCTTAGGGTGTGCGCACGATTACTCATCTTAACAACATGTTTCAGGAATTAGCCCCAACTGACTGTGAACAAAGTAATTTTCTCCTAGACTAAGAGAACGACACCCATTTGGTTGCTGCTCCGTATGGTTTTCAAAAACTTCACCAGGCCGTTGCTTAAAGCTGTCATCACTCTAAGCTTCCTGCTCTTGAGCGCATCGCCCGCGGTGGCCTGGAAAATGGAAGCCGGTCGTATCACGCTCAGCAGTACTTCCGGCCTTTCGGCGCTGCAACAACACACCTTCCAACAGATCTACGATACCCCGCCCGTGGTGGTCGCCTTGGCGACGACACGAGGTGGCGATACCAGTGCACTGCGCATTGCGAATGTGAGCACAACCGGGTTCAGAATGTCGCCCGTCGAACCCACCTCCGAAGACGGCCCCCACGCCAGCATGACCGTTTCCTATATCGCTATCGAACCCGGCGTACATACTTTCCCCAATGGCGAAACGATCGAAGCAGGACGAATCACCACCCGTGAAATCCAGTTCAACGGCACCCCCAATGGTCGTAAAGGTTGGGAATCGCTAAGCTTCAGCAACAGCTATACCGCCCCCATACTGCTTGCCGACATTCAAACCATTAACAACGAAACCGCCACAATTCCCCGCCGTTCGTCTTCGCCTTGGCTCACCGTTGCCGTGCAGAACCTTACAGCAACGGGCGCAGATATTGCGCTGGAGCGCAGTGAAGTTTTTGACCGTCGCACCGGGAGTAATTATCAATTCAATGCTTTATCTACTGATGAAAGCATTGGCTACATCGTGATGAGTCGCAGTGTATTGGGAAATTTTCGCGCCAACGGCAATCAGCTGGTCACTTTTGAATCGCTCTATCGGGGCAATGCAGCAGACGGCTGGAGCAATGGCTGCGATAACGTTAATTTCAGCGGCACCTACAGCGCCACCCCCATCGTTGTGGCAACCAAATCCAGTCACAATGAAAACGATGGTGGCTGGTTACGCGAATGCTCTGTGAACACCTCCCGTATCCAACTGACGGTCGATGAAGATACCGCGCAAGACAACGAGCGCAGCCATGTTTTCGAAGATGCCAGTCTGCTAATTTTTTCGAACGATTTCTTCTACGATTCCAACGCATCGGCGGGTGCGACCAGCACGCACCTTATGCTCGAAGCCAATCGCGTCACCCTGCCGCCCGACCGTTTCACGCAGGTTACTTTTAGTCAGATCTACGACGCCCCGCCTGCCGTGTTTCTGCTAGAGGATGACGGCAATCCGGAGCCCTCTTCAGTACGCATTCGCAATATTACACAGAGCGGGTTCGAGGCTGTGCCCGTGGAACCCGATAGCCGTGTTGCAGATGCGACAGACCAATCTACCGATATCCATTATCTCGCCATTACGCGGGGGGAGTTCCAGTTTCCGGACGGTAAGCGTATTGAAGTAGGCCCACTGGTGCCGCCCGATGAGATATCGAATTTTCAATCAAAACGTCTTAGCGGCGACTCCTGGTTTAACTTTGGCTTTGGCTCTAGCTTCTCGGCCACCCCCGCACTGCTGACACAGCTTCTCAGTATGAATAACGAAACCACACATAGCCCCGGCCAGCCTTCCCGCCCCTGGATGACAACCGCTGTACGCAATGTCACTACCTCTGGCGGCCAACTGGCGCTGGATCGCGCCGAGACCAACACGGGCACATTGAGCAGCGCCGAGCAAATCGCCTACCTGGCCATAGAGCCCGGCACCATTGGCAGCTTCCAAGACATCGATGGCACTCCGATAGCCAGCGAGGCGCAACGCACCCCAGACAGCATTCGTGGCACCACCAGCTGTTACACCTATAATTTCCTGCAGCCGTACACCGGCAGTCCGCTAGTGATTGGCAGTCAGATGACCTGGGACGGCGGCGATGGTGGCTGGTTGCGTCGATGCAGCGCGTCCACCAGCCGCGTAGAACTAAAAATAGAAGAAGACTGGGCACTGGACACCGACCGCTCCCATACCACTGAGCGTGCCGGTTTTATGGTTTTCAACGAC
Source organism: Oleiphilaceae bacterium (assembly GCA_041590075.1). Classification (GTDB taxonomy): domain Bacteria; phylum Pseudomonadota; class Gammaproteobacteria; order Pseudomonadales; family Oleiphilaceae; genus PZPK01. Next base: position 29,799 of record JBFHUL010000006.1, on the reverse strand, counting down.
GCCTTTCGAGCAGACTTCTCATTGGTGGCCAACTATCAACTTGAAGGCCCCAGCTGGAATGGCAGCGCCGGCGAAGTCACCGACAGCAGCAATTCAGCTGCGCACGGCCGTCGCTACGGAGATGCCAATCCACGGCCCGCGCAGGTATGTTACGGCGCCGAACTTGATGGCACGGGCGATTACATTGAAGTGCCTGATCAGGCAGAACTCGATATCAGTGACGAACTCACCGTGATGGCCTGGGTACGCGCCGATACGTTTCCCAGTTCAGACCTTAAAACCATTGTATCGAAAGACACCAACTACGAATTTCATATCGACACCAGTGGTCGCATCTTCTGGTGGTGGAATACCAGTAGCGGTGCCAGCCGCAGCTTTACCAGCTCAACGGCCCTAACTGCAGGCACCTGGCATCATGTTGCGATCGTCTATTCGCGCAGTAACGGCCAACAGCAAATTTTTATAGATGGCGTAGAGCGTGGCAGCCAAAGCTATACCGGCGAATCACTGGCGAACAATAATTTGCCCTTGTACATCGGCACCGATTACAACTATCGCTCGCGGGATCTGGATGGCGCTATCGACGAAGTCAAAATATTCAAACGCGCTCTGCCTGCCGCTGCCATTGCATTTTTTGGCAACGATACCCGCCCCTGTGCTTCGTGCCCTCTCGATAGCTTCGAGATCACACAGGCCACTTACGGCCTCGCATGCCCCAATACGCCTGCCGCGGTGAACATTATTGCCAAATGCCCCGATGGTTCTACGAAAACCGACTATGTCGGCAACGTAGATTTGAGCGGCCCTGCGGGCGCCGCGTTCTTTGCCGATGCGTCGGGCACCACGGCTATCTCCAGCCTCAGTTACGTCACCGCCGATACCGGCGATAAAATGGCTTACCTGTATTTCGATGACGAAAACAGCAACGTACGGGTGACAGCCACCGACACAGCCGCATCGGTGACGTCAACCGCTGTAAACGGCACAGATTTTCGTACCTTCGGCTTTCGCGTCTCTCAAGCGCCTGCAAATTTCATTTGTGCCGAGACAACAACCATGACCCTGCAGGCCTATGGCCAAAGCGATGCCGCACCGGGCGGCGCCTGCGAGGTGGTAGAAGGCTTTAGTGGCGTTAAAAACATCGATGCCTGGTTTAGTGCGACCATCAACGACGATACCGTCGCCGACCCAGTCTCCACACCACTGGTCATCGATGGCACCCCTGTGTTGGAACAAAGCAACTCGGCGAATAACAATTTGCAGTTAACCTTTACCAGTGGCGAAAGCCAGTTCGATGTGGGCTATGCGAATAGCGCCCGTATTCTCGACGTGAATTTTCGGCATGACGATGCCCCCTACGACGGTTCTCAGTTCGGTGCCCTTGCTGCGACCACCACCGACTTCGTCGTGCGCCCGCATGCTTTCAGACTTTCCGCTCGAAGTGGTACAACCAGCCTCAATGGCAGCAGCGCATCGTCGACGGTGACACATCCGGCCGGCGCTGATTTTGAGTTAAGCGTCACAGCACAGTGCAGTGATGGCAACCCCGCCATAGATTATGCTCCGAACGCCAGCAGCAACACCCTGATGGCCTATTTGCAGCGCACCGGCCCGCTCGGCGCCAGTGCGGTAAACGGCGATATGTCCATCAGTGCCAGCCAAACCCTCACCTCAGATACCTCTGCCACGCCCGCTTGGGTGTCTGCGAGCTTGCCGGGCGGCGCGTTTAATCTTGGGTCGTATAAATATGCTGGCGGTCGCTATTCAGAAGTGGGGCTCACGCGTCTTCACCTAATGGATCAGGACTATTTCGGTACACAGATACCGCCCGCAACACTGGATATTGGGCGATTCATCCCTGATTATTTTGAGGTTACCACCGGCAACGGCATTCTCGCGCCGTTTTGTAGCCCAGGCAGCGCACCTGATTTTTCATACACCGGTCAGGCAATGAGCTATAGCAGTGTGCCCACCATCACCATCAATGCGCGCAACCGCGCGGGTCAAACGACCAGAAATTACACCCAGGCAGGCTTTCAAAAACTGATTCCGTTTGACGTGACACGCGCTTTTCCGACCCGGGACCGCAGCCAGGTGGGTAACGACGGCACAAGCTTCCTCAGCGTCGCCAGTATTGCCAATCTCCCCTCCAGTTTCAGCAGTGCTGCCAATGGCATCCTGCAGTTTGATTTTGATTCCAACGACCAGTTTACCTACACAAGAAACGCCAATGCGCTCATCGGTCCCTTTACCAGCGACTTACTTGTTCAAGTAACTGGCGTCACAGACTCAGACGGCGTCAGCGCAAATGCGCCCCCCTACGATATCGAGCCCCAGGGCGTGCAAGTCCGCTACGGCCGATGGGCGATGGATAATGCTTTCGGCCCGGAAACCTCCTCGCTTGGCATTCCAATGCGCACTGAGTATTTCGATGGCGCGCGCTTTCAAACCAACCTAAGTGATGTGTGTACCACCTACGACGCCAGCGCCATGTCACTCACCTCGTCGTTGAGTGGCGGAAGCACCACCGCGTCGGGAAGTGGCACCGTCAGTGCCGGCAACATACCCTTGGCTAACCGTATCACCTTATCGGCACCCGGGGCGGGAAATGTCGGAACAATTGCCTTGGAATATCAGGGGGATAGCTGGTTACAATTTGATTGGGATAACAACCCCGCAACGCCCGACGCGCATCCCAGCGCCACTGCGACCTTTGGCCAGTATCGCGGACACGATCGCATCATCTATTGGCGTGAAGTGGACAATTAAGGCTCATTAAAGCGGGTAATACAGCGGCGACAAACGCAGCACGATTTACACCTTGTCCAATGCAGGGTTATTGCGGCTTATTGATACACGATATCAGCGCGCATGGGTGCAAGTTTTCGCAGGATCAGGTTCTGATGCCGGTGCGCCACTCCTGCCAGATCCATCGCGTTAATCAGCAGTTCAACGGTGCGATTGAAGTCGGTTTCACTAATATTCATACCTCGGTGCACCCGCCCCATATCGTCACCCGTGTAGGTACACGGCCCCCCCGTGATCGCACAGAGGTGTTCGATGAACATGCTGCGAAAACGATCCACGTTAGTCTCTGCGAAATAAGGAAAAATGGTACGGTCAAATTCAATTTGTCGAATAAACTGCTCGGTTACTGCGGTAACGGTGTCGTGCCCGCCCATTCGATCATACAAAGAATGTTGTGGCGGTGTATGCGCACAGGCAACACAGAAAAGCACTAAGCCCAGTTGTGCTGCACGAAGCCTGCGAAAGCGGCTCACCATAAGCCCCCCGTCAGTGAGACATAAACACCACGCTGCGTCCCTTGGCTCGCAATACCCTCCACAATCTTGCCCAAATCGACCCAGGCAAGCGTGATACTTACCTGCTTGCTGGGGATATAGCTGACAAAAATATCGCGCCAGTGATCTTCTCTTGCCACGGTCAGATTATCGGGCTTCTGCCGATACTCCATGCCTAACACCCAAGAGCGCGACAGCAACACTCCCAGACTGCCTTCAAACACAGCGGAATAGCGGTCTTTAGCATCGCCACCAAAGCCAAGCAGACCCAGCTGATTGGCCCGGGTTCCACGCAGCGCAAGACTCCACACCACGTTGTATCCCCACGCTGCGCCCAGATGCACCTTCGTAGCGGCGAGATATACATCCTTTCCGGTATCGGCGCCATCAGCACCCAATGCGCTCGCAATGTCTTTGTCCAGCAGGGCCTTGTGCTGCATTCCGATCGCAATTTGTGGGCTGCTACCATATATCACATCGCCCCAGAGACGGGCTTTTACGCCCACCACATTCTGCCTGATTTCACCGCCAAAACGCGTGAGGTGAAACGTCTGCCGAGCCATACTGAATTCAACCCGATCGTAGATACTCGCCGACACGCCCCATGCCGAAAGCGCAAAGTCATCCACATTAACAGAAGATCCAAACGCAGAGAGCGACCATTCATCGCGGGTATCGTAACCACTTAAGGTGGCCCACGGTACAAGACCACCGCCACCGCTGCCTTCCAATTGCAACAACCCGGCTGTCGCGAGCAACTTGCCGCCATTCGCCATAAGGGGTTGGACCCAAACCATCATCCCCGCCAGACACAGCCACACAATTACCCGTTTCACGATTCGCGCACCCGAGACTGAGTACCGGAAAAACCAGCCAACCATTCCGGCAACGCATCGCCCGGCATGGGTTTGCTGATGTAATAGCCCTGCGCCCATTCGCAGCCCCATGTTTGCAACAGAGCAAGCGCTGCTTCGGTCTCCACTCCTTCGGCGACCACCGTGAGCTTAAAACGCTTGGCCAAATCAATAATGGTCTTAACGATGGTCTGATCCTCTTGATCGTCTTCGAGCTGCAATACGAAACTCTTGTCGATTTTCAGCTCACTTACCGGCATGTTCTTGAGGTATGCCAGCGATGAATAGCCCGTACCAAAATCATCGATCGCAAGCCCAAACCCCGCTTCACGCAAGTTGAGCAAGTGTCCGATGGCTCGGTCGGGGTCTTCCATCAGGTCGCTCTCGGTAAGCTCCAGCTCAATGCAGCTTTGAGCTAAGCCATAGTGGGCGAGCCCCTTGCGAATCATCTGCAATAAATCCGGGTGAGAAACGTCATGCACCGACAGATTCACGGCCACTGTCATGCTTATTCCCTCAGTGTGCCAACGGGCAAGGTCAGCCATCACCGAGTGGATTACCCAGGCCGTCACCTGATTGATCAAGCCAGCCTTTTCAGCTATCGGAATAAACAGATCGGGCGGTACAAAGCCAAGTTCAGCACTGTGCCAGCGGATTAAAGCCTCCACCTTACGCACTTGCCCTGCCCGCAGATCCAGTTTGGGCTGGTAGTACATACTGAGTTCACCGTCATCCGCCTCAAGTGCGCGTTCAAGACAACGCAAAATGGCCAGACGTTTGAGGTATTTCTGTTCCATCCCTTCTTCGTATGCGCATAGCATACGCGGGGTATTTTCCGCCTGCTCTACAGCGATGCTTAAATGCCGGAACAGCTCCTTGGTATCGGCTGCATCGCGCGGCAACTGCAGTGTACCCACCGCCAGCTCCAGCTTTAGCTCGATATCATCCACGACGTGGGGCGCTTCCAGAGCCTGTTTGATCTCCAACAAGTGCTCAGACGTTAGCGCGGCATCCGGTAACCAGAGTATTTCGCTGCCGTTGAGCCGCGCGGCCTTCCCCGAGAGGCCGCGTACACGTTCCGACAAGGAATTAATGCATGCATCGCCGCTGTCGTAACCAAAGGCGTTATTCATTTCCCTGAATCGTAGTAATTTAAAACTCACTACCTGAAACGTCGAACCAGCGTGGAGTTTTTCGTCGAGAATGCGCGTCATTTCATAACGGTTGTACAGCTTGGTGAGCAGATCATGTGAAGCCTGATACTGAATTTTTTCTTCACGTTGACGAATATTGGTCTGCATATCGTCCAGCGCCACTGCCAGCTGTACGATTTCCCTGGAGCCGCCATTCACCCGCGACATGGCACCGTAGTGTCCGGCTGCAATCCGTTTTGCAAGCTGCGCCAGCGCCGCCAGCGGCCGTGAGAGGTTGCGGGAGAACACCAGTCCCAAGGCCAAAGCCAAGGCCAGAAACACACATGCGATCAGCGTAATCTGGAGTAGCAATTGACGAAAACTATCGAACCAGAATCCCAAGCGCTGAGACAGTACCACGGTGATCACCACGGGCGAGTCAGTATGGCGCCCTAAGGGAAACTCGCGCGTAATCAAGGTTTCGGAGGTCATTCGCCAGGGCGCGAGTTCATCGACATTCAGTGCCTGCTCAACGATCGGGGCTCCGGGCTTGATACGCTCTTGGGAGCCGACCAGAAGCTTACCCTTAGGTGCCGCGTCGCGAAGACTCACATGCATCTGAATCATATCCCGCAACTCTTGCATAAGGGCTTTGTCGAGTTCAAACCCGACCACCGCAATGGCAACCGGATGCGGTGACTCAACCGTAAGCAAAATGAGCTGATAGACGCGTGCGCCGAATTGCATAGTCAGCGTCGCGCCCCCTTCACGCAGTGTCTGGGTGATGAGATTTGCAGAACCAAACGCCTCAGCCGGCGCCAATACCGAACCGGTACTGGCCTTGGTGACGCCATCAAGATCAAGCACCGCCATTATATCGGCATCGATGCGCTGACTGTGATTCACCAGCGCGCTGGTGACCGTCGCCTCATCACCCGTTGCCAGCGCCTGGCGAAAACCAAAATCTGCAGTTAATACATCTGCCGCCGTGAACAGCAAGCCCTCGCGGCTTTGCATCACACGTTCCACGACGCTTTGTCCAACGCGCATATCGCGTTCGACTTCCTGCTTAAGGTTTTCTATCGCCGTAATCCATACCGTCACGAGAATGGCCGCTGTCGATAAAAATACGAGGCCACCCAGTAATTTGAAAATACGAAGGTTCAGTGACATTTGCAGCAAACTATTGAAACCTCGATCTGAATGTTCTGACAGCGGCTGGTTTCTGAGGTGCCATCAAGCTCAGCTCAAACCGCCACTCAGCGCTATCCTGTTCAGTCAGCGCAAATTCCCTATGTTCTGTTTTGTCCAGCGACAACCCGCTGTGCCAGACACGTATGGATGCCGGAGGCTTGCGCGAGAAGAAAACGCGGCCCTGAGCATCGCTCACCTGCGCTTGCTCATCATGGGTAACGTAAATATAGCCGCGCATTCTGTCGTGTATATTGCACCCTACAACCACGACTCCGGGCTGCGCAAAAGTGACCGGTGCGGCGGCCTCCCCGCCGTATAACTTGATTTCAAAATCATTGGGTTTCGAAAAGCTGTATACGTGATGCCGGATTTGATCGCTGTTGGGAAACGCAACTTGCTGACCCGCTCTGATGACAAGCACATGCGGCTGAAAACGTTTATTCAGCTGATCCATCACGGCAGCAGGCCTGGTGACTTCAGTGCTGGTAAGCTGATCCACCACGACCACCGCATTGGCCACGGTTTGACCGTGCTGATCAACCAGCTGAATCGAAAACTCGGCATTGGCTGCAGCGTGCCACAGGCCAATGATCATGAGCACATACAGTTTTGCAATACGGATACGAATCACACAGTGTCCTCCGAAACCCCCAGTATAGAAGACGCCAGCCAGCTTCGTGACAGTTTTCAGTTGTTCGCATTCGAGTTTGATCTTGATCTGGGTCAATGCCTTTCCCAAAGGAGTCATTAAACTCGCCAGACAGGTGGCAATCTCTCGATGCGCTGTATGCGAGAAGCAGTACGTCATTGCTGATGCAAAATAACAACAACGACAGGAACACACGCCATGCGTACCAAGTATGCCTCCTTTTGTGGATATCTCCCCCTCGCCTTTTTCCTGCTTGCCTCACTCACACCTCATACCTACGCCTCGTTAACCACCGTTACACCGGAATTAGCCGCTGAAAAAGGCTGTTTGTCGTGTCATGCCGGCATTGAAGAAATACGTGAAGAAAGCAGCATCATGTTGCAACAGATCAAGGCGATGGGAAGTATTTACGGCGATCCCGGTGGCTGCGTCGTGTGTCATGGCGGACGCCCGGATGCCTTGACCAGCACAGAAGCGCATAGCGGCATTCCCAACACCATGGCGCCCAACGGCCCAAAAGAGTTTTATCCCGACCCCGGTAGCATTTGGATTGCCGAGAACACCTGTGGCCAGTGCCACGCCGACTACGTTTACCGTGTCGAACGCTCCTTGATGAACACCGAGGCGGGCAAGATACAGGGCAACCTGCATACCTTCGGAATTCCCGAAGTCATGAACTATCACGTACCCTGGGGAAATTATGACGTTGACGACCCCGACGGTTCGGTGCCATCCATTGGCACCGACGCCTATAAACAGTACATGTCACACCTGATCGAACAATTTCCCAAACAGTTCCCCAGCTCTTTGAAAATGCTCCCCCAACCCAGCGTTGAGGACATCGAAAACGATCCGAAATTGGCGGGCTTTACCTATCAGCGACAGCAATGCCAGCGCTGCCATGTTGGCGTGAAAGGGCGTGAAAAACGTGGCGATTTTCGTGGCATGGGCTGCTCTTCATGCCACATGCTCTACAGCAACGATGGCTATTACGAAGGTAATGATCCCACCATCGATAAAGAAGAGCAGGGTCACATGCTCACCCACCGCATGCACGGTACACGGGAAGCCGGCGGTATTCCCGTAGAGACCTGCAACTCCTGTCATAACCGGGGCAAGCGCATTGGTGTAACGTATCAGGGGCTTATGGAGTTCCCTTACGGTAGCCCCTTCAACGCGCAGGGAGAGAAACAGCCCAAGTTACACACCAAAAATTACCTGTTCATCTCCGATGATCTGCATCACCAGATCCAGAGCCGCCCCGAAAACCCAGAAGGCGGCTTACTGTGCCAGGACTGCCACACCACGGTCGACATGCATGGCGACGGCAATATCTTTGGCACCACACTGGCACAGGTTGAGATTGAGTGTCAGGATTGTCACGGCACCCCCAAACAGTTTCCCTGGGAGTTGCCACTTGGGCATGGTGAAGAGTTCGGGCGAGATATTGGCGATACACCGCGAGGCCTAGCAGAGTCTCCCCTGCCCGAGACCTCCGCCTTCGGAACCCTTTATGATAAACGCGACGGCTACTTGCTTACCGCGCGCGGCAATCCTTTTGGCAATGTCGTCAAAGACGGCAAGAAAGTCATTATGCACTCGGCGACCGGCAATGACTTTGAAATACCGGTACTTAAACAACTGGCCGACGATAACAGTTGGCGTAACAGCGATGCCATGGTCGCCATGGCGTCGGTAGAAAAGCATGCCGACAGCATGGAATGCTACACGTGCCACGCCTCCTGGGTACCCCAGTGCTATGGCTGCCACGTGAAGATGGATTATTCGGAGGGTAAAGAAGATACCGATTGGGTGTCGTCAGGCAACGCACAACTCAGTAATGGTCAAACCGCAGAATCACCGCTGGGCCAAAGTGGTATAAAAAGCCCGGGCAAAGCCTACGAAACCCGTTCTTACCTGCGCTGGGAAGATCCCGTACTGGGCGTTAATGGAGAAGGGCGAATTACGCCCCTCATGCCGGGGTGTCAGGTTATTTATACCGTGATTGATCGCCAGGGAAAAACCATCGCCCTGAATCAAACCGGACGCTCCCACGACGAAGCTGAGATGCTGGGGCAGGAGCGCGTACCTCTGGGCATCGACATGGCGCCCGTACAGCCACACTCCGCGCAACGCAAAGCCCGTACCTGCGAAAGCTGCCACAATAATCCCAAAGCCATGGGCTATGGTATCGCGGGGGGTGTTTTTCAAACCCGTTACACCGAAGACATTATCGAAGACCTGATTGACCAGCGTACAGGCAAACCCATTCCCAAACGCTATCAGATTCAAATCCCCAAAATTGAAGGCATGGACTTTGATTGGTCAACCATCATCAATGATAAAGGTGAGCAGGTACAAACGGTCGGCACGCACTGGCCCCTCTCGCGCGCTCTGGATGAAAAAACGCGCACGGCGATGAACCGCACCGGCTTATGTATGGGGTGTCACCGAGAGATGACCAATGAGGAGCTTTGGGGCAAGGCGTCTAAACCTGGCAGTCTCACCGACGAGCAGCACATTGAACTCATGAACGACATGTTCAGGGCCTACGTTAACCAACAATAATAAGGAGTCGGGCCAATGAAACTACATTTTCAACACATAACTAACCGCTTGTTCTGCACGTTTACGCTGGTGGGCGTTTTGCTTGTCGGGGGCTGCAACAATCAGGTCGCGAACAGTCAGAACACGTCGAAGCAGGAGGCCACACCCCTAGAGCCATACTCTACCAACCAAGCCTCCCCCCACAACGCAGCGGATCCGCATACCCAACTGGATGCCATAGCGTATACACAGCTGATCTTAAGACATTGGGAGGAGGGTCGACAGACGGAAGCCTGGTCGAATTTACATAAAGCCCAACAAAGACACCCCGAAAGTGCGGAACTTGCCAGCTTGCAGAGTCAACTGCTGCATGCATCCGGACAAACCAGCGAAGCCTTGGCCGCCCTTGAGCGAGCAATCGTGCTGTCTCCGTCAAACCCCGACTTTTACGTGAACCGCGCGCAACTGTATATGTCTTTTGAACGTCCCAAGGAAGCGCTCTCGGACTTAAACCAAGCCATTACACTGAGCCCCGATCATCTGGCGGCACGTTTCAATCGAGGCGCTTTTCATTTTGGCGTACAATCATACGACGCAGCGCTGAGCGATTTCGAACACTGCATTGCCGTCGATCCCCATATGGCGGCTCCCTATTTCAATCGCGCTGCGGTGTACGACGCACTGGGGGAAACCGAGAAGGCTATCGCTGATCTCGAACACTTCATCGAGTTGTCTGATCAACCCGCCTGGCAGGAAACAGCGAAAGACCTGCTCACCACGTGGCGAAATCAAAGCCAACGGCACGGTTAGCGGTTGAGCTGCATGCACCTGTTGCGCTGGTTCGGCTATGTATGGATGGTGATCGCTTGCGCTCACGCCTCCGCAGTGGATTTTGACAATTTACTGCAAGAAGCACACATGGAGCTTCACGCACCAGCGGGGTTCCAAGCCTCAAAAAAAGAAACGGCCGGCCTGTGCAATAAAGTGATTGAAGCCACTCAAAGTCAACTCCAGGTTTGCGTAATTGTGCGGCCCCTCGCGCGCATGATCATCGATTACGAGGACCCCCACAGTAGCGCGCCGGATCCCAATCAGATTTATCCCTTATTGTTTACTTCCTTGTCGCAATCCCTGTCCGATGGCAGCGCCCTGCATTCGGCAGAATACCCATCTGACCTCGCTGCAAAGCTATTTCGTGCCCACTGGGCTTCGGCCGCAGCGATGACGCTCAACCCGGAATGGGCCTTTCCTTACCCGAACGGTTTGATGATCGGCATACACCGAGATGGTTCTGCCGACGCCTACCTGATTTTCAGTTACGCCGACCACGAAACCGCTAAGACCGACATCCAGAACGCCCTGCCACTTATACGCTTCTCTACGGCACACTGAACACCGCCTTCCCCCTTCACTACCCTTAGTAAACTTATCGCTGCAATGCACTGCAGCGATCTCAGGGCTATAAAGTTTTTTGACTGTGTGCCGAAACAAAGCCGAGCACATGCCTCGCCGAACTCAAAAATCCCAGTGAATCAGAAGCGGGTCTTGACCAAAGGGTCTACACTTTAGCCATCTACAAAAATAAACAACGTTAACCTAGCGAGAAAACTCCACAGCAATGACTTTGAATCCTGCCACGTTTTATATTCGACTGTTTTGGCCTCGTAGAGCGATCGCTACACAAGAAAATAAAGTGCGTTATCGCGTGCTGCTTTATTTTCACTTTATTTCTGTATTGGTCATGCTCTACAGCATGATCAAATGGGGAAATCTGGGTTATTTCACGTTGGTCTACAGTGCTGCCTTCGCCTTTTGCGTGAATATCATCAATAGCTTTTTACTGCGTGCCGGCCTGCCTACGGTAGTCGCCGCCAATATATTTCTGATGAGTATTCTGCCCCACGGGGTGAATATGATTTACAGTCTTGGCGGTTTGGATTCGGCACATATCTTCTGGATGCCCACCCTTATCTGCATTGCCTACCTGCTTACCAACAGAGCCTCGGGGTTCTTCTGGTTTGTGGTTTCTTTTATCGTCATCGCCGTGTTTATCTATTACGACCGCAATGGCTATGTATGGCCCAATTACGAATTTGATGCCGCGGGCAAACGCGTGGATATGTATTCCGGTTATCTACTGCCCATGCTTGTCATCTGGATTGCACAAAGTTATGCCTTTCGTATTCGCGAGGAGTTTCTGGAGCGCGCGCTGACAGAAAGCCAGAAAAGCGCCGAACTGGCCGCTTCCACGGAACAGAACTACCTGCGCCTGGGCGAGATTCTGGGCGAAGCAAAAAATACCTGCCATACCCTTTCACAATCCACCCAGGCACTTGCCGTCAACCTGCAGGAGATGGATGAAGCGACGCATAACATAGCGCACGGTGCCGATTCCCAGGTAGCCGCGGCGGCTGATATCTCCGAAACGGTATCCGAAACGCGCAACACACTCTCTACCACTTCGACACTCGTGCAGAGCATGGAAGATAAAAGCACCGAGACCGAAAACAATGTATCGGAAACGGCCCGCTCCATGACGCAGGCGTCGGCCAGCATGGATAAAATTCGCGCCAGCTTTTCCCAGATAGAGGATGTTATTCAGGTTATCTCCGTGATCGTCAGCCAAACCAACTTACTGGCTTTGAACGCGACCATTGAAGCCGCCCGGGCCGGCGATCGCGGCCGAGGCTTCGCCGTGGTGGCCGATGAAATACGCACACTTTCGATTCGCTGTGACGAATCCGCGCAGGAAATCGCGCGCGTCATCAAACAGGGCGCACTCGATGTGGACGAAGGCGTAGAACTGATGACCCAATCAGCGGAAGTGTTATCGAATACCGCGCAATCAGTGCATATCGTGACACAACAGATTCACGGCGTCGCTGAAACCATGAACACACTTAATGCCAACATGGAACGGGTAAATTCTGCTACGCAGCGCGTAGGCGAAGTCAGCGAAACGAATGCTGAATCGGTGGCGCACCTGCTGAGCGCTTCAAAAAATCTGAATGCCATCACGCAGGAACTGTGTGACGTCTCAGACACGCTGGACAAAGTGGTGAACAAAGAATCCACCTGATTCTCGTTGAGTGAATAATCGCCAGCAGTATGAAACGCCACACAGACCATCTAGCGTTCAGTGTTCACGCGCTGCTGATGACCACCGGCGCGTTTGGCCTGGTACATTGCCTCATCGGCCCGGCGTATCAACTCCTTGCAGGTGTCTCCATGCGCAGGATAAATACTGATACCGATGCTGGCTTGCAGGGTGGAAGTGCCGCCCATAGAAACAAAAGGTAACTCCAGCTTTTTAAGCAGACGATCGGCCAATTCTTTCGCGTTGTGTACCGATTCAATACAGGGCAAGACCACCACAAACTCATCACCACCAAAACGACACGCAAGGTCTTCTTCGCGCAGTACCGCGCGCAGCCGATCGGCAAACTCCTGCAGGGCAAGATCACCCACCTCGTGACCCAGCGTATCGTTTACCGGTTTAAAGTTATCCAGATCAATGAGCAGAAAGGCTAGCTGATGCTGATGGCGCGCCGCCTGAGCAAGCATGTGTCGTGCGGCGTCCAGAAAATTGGCGCGATTACGCAGCCGCGTCAACGCATCAAAATTTGCGGCACGATAGGTTTCCTCCTCCGAGGTTTTGCGGGCGGTAATATCCTGAGTGACACCAATGACGCGCCGCCTTCCTTCTGTTTTCCGACCCAATGGAATAAAACAGGACGTAAATATGCGCGTGCTTTTATTCACTACCAGACTAAATTCAAACTCGGAGGAATAGCCATCCTGTGCGCGACGCAGGAGGGTTTCGATGCGCGCGCGATCCTCCTCATCCACCAGATCGAGATAATCCAGCCCCTTGATCTCGTCCACATCGTCTATCTCCATCATGGATAGGCCCGCCACATTCATGCTCGCCAGCTTGCCTTCATCATCGATTTCATGGATGCACACGGGCGCGTGATCAACAAAATGTGAATAGATACTCTCGTCGCGGAATTGTTGGATCGATAGCGGTTCATCATCCGACAAACATGCCACCGATACGATAAGGCGCGTTGTCGAATCGTATCGCTGTGGCACTATGAACTCGATGGCCACCTTGAAGGTGTCGCCATTGCGGTGCTTGGCGCTTGCCTCTATCTCGATATGCTGGCGCCCTTCCGCTATCGCACCACTCATCAGGTGCAGGAACTCGGGATAGTTCTGAATGTGCACGTCAACAGCCTGCGACAAAAACTCTTGCTTGCTCGTGTAGCCAAACAGCGCGAGGGCCGAGTCATTCACATCCTCGACCAAAAACAGTTGATCATCACTTGGCGGATTCGTACTGCGCGCTTGCACACCCTTTTTTGGATAAACAAGCGCTGGTTCGGTGAGCTTAACTCGCTGAAAAAACTGTGTGGTATCAACGACCCAGAGCGCAGTATTACGCACCTGAAATACTTTGCGGTACCAATTTACAACCTTGCGTTGCTCTATGGTCAGGTACTCTTTATTGAGCAGATGTGCGTGGGAGATACTGTTCACGTTCGATGAGAGTCAGCGAAAAATTTGGAAAAGTATAGCCCAGGAGCTTGGCGCTGCCGATTTTTTTTGACCAAACGGTCACCCCCTGAAAATTACTGTTTGGTTGAAGACAATCCACCTGATCGATGGATGCAGGCACCACCGTTCTGCTCTACACTAGCGCATTTTGCCGCACACGATTTACTATGCATCGACTCGTCATTGCCCTGCTTACACTATTTCTCTCATTTATGGTTGTGGCGAAGAGCCAGCAAACCATCCATTCGAGCCACGGGTTTGCGCTCTACGGCGCGCTGAAGTACCCCGCCGATTTCAGCCATCTCGACTATGTGAATCCTCACGCGCCCAAAGGCGGTGAACTGCGCCTCATGGGTTTTGGCACTTTCGATTCGCTCAACCCTTATACCCTGAAGGGCACCAGCCCCTTTAACACGCCGGGCCAGTTTATGTACGGCTTTGGAGAACTGAACGAAACGCTGCTCGCGGGCACGGGGGCTTATCTGCCTTCCGGAGATGAGGCACAGAGCGCCTATGGACTGCTCGCCGAATCTCTGCGCTACGCAAGCGATTATTCCTGGGTGAGTTTTCGTCTGAGAGGCGGCGCGTTTTTTCACGATGGCCATAAAATCGACGCCCAGGATGTGGTGTTTTCCTTTAACACCCTGTTGGAGTTTGGCCATCCGCGTTTTCAACAACAGTTTCTCGGCATCGCCACTGTCGAAGCTATCTCCTCACAGGAAGTAACGTTTACCTTCAAGGAGTCCGGACGGGCTGCGAACATACTGCGGGCCGGCGAATTGCCGGTTCTGCCTGAACATTACTGGCGCGACAAGGACTTCGCCAAAGCCTCTCAGATCGTCCCTTTACTGAGCGGCCCTTACGCCATCGGAAATGTTGCAATCGGCAAAACTATCACACTGCACCGTGTCGAATCTTTTTGGGGGCACAACCTCGCGCTTTACCAAGGGCGGTTCAATTTCGATCGCGTGCGCATCGATTACTACCGCGATCAAACCGTTGCTTTTGAAGCCTTTAAGTCGGGGGAGTTTGATGTGTTCTATGACTACACGGCCAAAAACTGGGCCAAGGCCTATGACTTTCCTGCTATGACCAGCGGCGCCGTTGTGCGGCAGGAAATTCCACACGCGATCCCCTCTGGCACACAGGCATTTTTCTTCAATACACGGCGCGCCCCCTTCGATGACCGCGGCGTACGCAAGGCGATCGGCCTGATGTTCGATTTTGAATGGACCAACAAAAGTCTGTTCAATGACGCATACCAACGCAATAACAGTTACTTTCCCAATTCCGATTTCGCAGCGCGAGGCCTCCCCTCAGAGCAGGAGCTCGCCTTGCTGGCACCGTTTCAACAAGATCTTCCGTCCGCCCTGTTCACAGAGGCCTTTCATGCCTCGTCTACCCAAGGCGACGGCAATATTCGCGCCCAGCTGCGCGAGGCAACACGTTTATTGAATGAGGCCGGATGGAAACTCAAAAACGGTGTTCGGGTGCATGAGCAAAGCGGCGCCACCTTAGAATTTGAAATTCTCATTCGGCAGGCCGGCATACAGCGCGTCGTACTGCCCTTTATAAAAAATCTCGAGCGATTGGGCATTAAAGCCACTGCCCGGCTCCTCGACAGCGCGCAATACAAAAGTCGTATTGATCGCTTTGATTTCGACATGATGACCTTTGTACTGGCGCAGGGAAATGCGCCCAGCTATGAACAGCGCGACTATTTTCATTCCTCTAACCGTAACGTAGAGGGCAGCCAAAATTATGCAGGCATCGCGCACCCTGCTGTTGATGCCCTATTGGAACACATACTGGCAGCACAGACCCGAGAACAACTCATCACGGCCATGCGGGCACTCGACCGCGTGTTACTCTGGGAGCACTTCACCATTCCCAACTGGCATTTAAATTACCATCGTCTCGCGTATTGGAATCGATTTTCGCGACCGGATACGCAACCGCCCTTAATACTGGGTACCGAGAACTGGTGGATAAACCCTGCGCCATGACATAAAAGTTTCATGCTTGGGGTGTAGCCTGCGGCACGCTTTCGCTTGACGGAGAAAACCACATGGGTAAGCGTATTTTAACTCTGGTCAGACATGCCAAATCATCTCGGAAGGATCCTGCCTTGCACGATCGCGCCCGACCACTCAATAAACGTGGCCACCGGAATGCGGCTGAAATGGCCCAGCGGCTTGCCCAGAAGAAACATCACCCAGAGCTACTCATCAGCAGTCCTGCTTTGCGGGCGCGTTCAACCGCCGAATACTTTGCGCACGAACTCGGGCTCGGCAGCTGCGATATTCACTTGGACGAAGGGCTCTATTTCTGTGGGGTGAGTGGCGTGCTCAAGGTCATTCGCAAACTGCCCGACGACTGCCGCTCCGCACTGATATGCGGTCACAATCCCGACATGAGCCTTTTGGCCGGCCGCTGGCTCAATCGCGAATTGGCATTGCCCACTTGCAGTGTGGTGCGTCTGCGCTTCGACTGCTCAAGCTGGAACGAAGTACCTCTTCATACGCCGGCACTTAAACTGCTCGAAAGCCCAAAGCATAACGCCATGCATCTGCTGGCATGACGACCACTTCCCCCGGCAGCATTCATGCATTACATGGGCTTGAGATAGCCGTTTTCTTCCAGCTCCAGCAATAAGAGATGCTGGAGGATTTTGTCCTTAGCGGTATCGGGGTGCTCCAAATCCAGGCGCTTTAGGAAGGGTTCTGCCTCGTGCGTGTTAATTTTATGCGTAAAGGATTTAATCACCGCCCGCAACATGTGCTTAGGGCTCTCCATGAGCGACTTTATTTCCTTCAGGCTTTTCCCCAGAGCAATTTCTTCCGGGGTGAAATCGCACCCCAAGGGGAATGGCGGAAAGTACCCCTGTTTACGCTGTGCATTCAGCACCGAAAGCACACGCTCTGGTGTGTTTTCTCTTCGCGCAGGGGGAACTTCATAGTCTTCCCGCAATTTTCCTGCTTTCTTGGCCGCAAGCGAAAGCTCCTCCTGAAAGCGACTGTCTGCAATCTCTATCAACGCCATCACAATCTGCTCATCTGTTTTCCCTCTCAGATCGGCGACCCCGTATTCAGTGACCACAATATCTCGCAAATGACGCGGAATCGTAATATGGCCATATTTAGGCACAATGTTGGAGGCGAGGTGTTTGCCCTCTCCGCGCGTACTGCGCACACAAAGTATGGAGCGGGCATCGGGCAGCGCATGGGCCTGCGCAACAAAGTTATACTGCCCCCCCACACCACTGATCACGGTGCCATCCTCGAGCCCGTCTGAAACCACTGCACCGCTGAGGGTGACCATCATGCCCGTATTAATAAATCGCGCATGCCGCCGCTGCGCACTCAACAGTTTCTGATCAAACGCGAGCTGGTTAATATGCCCCACACTCGACATCGAAATCAGCTCGCGCTGCTGCCTTGGAAGGGCTCGCAAACTTTCGTAAAAGTCCTGTGGCCCAAGAAAAAAACCACCGTGCATGTGCACGCCGTGTTTCAATTCCTTGCCAAGTGCCAGCCTGCAGAGTGCATCCAGATGTTCCTGCACATTGAGATCATTGGGAATGTCCGTATCGCCAAAACGCAATACACCTTCCTGCCACTGTAATTCGGGGCTGAGTATTCCCCAATACTGTAAAAATTGTACTTCAGAGTGTGTGAGATGAGGATTAATAATGCCTTCGCGCAATAACACCCGTAGCGTATCCTTACTCACTACTTCGCTAATGGCACCTTCGTTGATCAGGCCTTGCAGATCAGCGTCATCGAATACCTTCCGTTTAACGATGCCGCTTTTTATCAAATGCATAAATCCATTAACGAACATTTCACTGCAACCATACAAACCTGCCTCGAAAGGTTCTGTGCCACCCTCGGCCTGCACGAGGTTCTTATCCACATTCAAGGCCTTCACCACGGATTTATATACATCCGGATACTGGTGACGTAATTGACACGCATAGACGATGGCATCGCCCAAAGAACCAATGCCTATTTGCAGAGTACCGCCATCCTTGATCAGGGTACTGGCGTACAAGCCTGCCAGGTAATCGGCGGGCGGTACCGACATATTCGGCGGCGCAAATAGCCGTGTGTTGTAGTCGGGATTCTGCACCACATAGTCGAAATAATCCTGATCCACCATGGCATGGCCATACATAAACGGCAATTGATCGTGCACCTGAGCGATGGTCACAATGTCGCGCCCTTGCTCGCGCGCTTCTTCAATGAGGGGCATCAGGTCTAGCGTTACATCGGTATTGCAACTGAGGCTCAGTCGGGGCGCACCATCTACGATTTCCGTGCTCACCATCTGCGCGACCACATTCACTCCGTTGAGCAAGAGATCTCTTGCTACAAAGGTATAATTGCTCGATATATAGTTACGCTGTGCGTCGCGTTGCTGCTTCATGGCACCTGCCTTAAAGTAGAACTCCGACACCTCTACGTTAGGCGGCAAGGCATTCTTGCGCAGCGCCTGCATGTATTCCAGTTCGTGGTAATCGCCAAATAAGCGTTCTACAAAGGGCACCAGAAACCGGGCTTCAACCTCGCTTTTCGGGCGTGGTTTTTCGAGCGAAAGCGCAGTAATAATCCGCAAGTGAATGCTGGGATCATTTACTGCCTTGCGAAAAAAGGCATTCACTAACTGGTTAGGTTTACCTAATCCCAAAGGCAAACCCAACACAAGGTTCTTTCCGACCCGCTTAATCGTGGCTTCTACGGCTTGTTCAACTTCAGTGAATTTTTCCATCTTCTCGTCCTTTATTGTTATGCCACTACTCTAACGCCGTACGGGGCTCCGTGGAGATGATTTAGATCAAGCAATCGCTCGGCCTGTGCGTTTATTCCGGGGAATGAAGCATTTCGACATGGGGAATGCCGTCTTCATCATAGGGCGAGGACACTACTGAAAACCCGAGCGTTTCGTAATAAGCCACAAGATGTTGCTGGGCCGACAAGCGAATTGGCTGCATGGGATAACGGCGCGCGCAATGGCGCATGGCATGCCGCATCACCTGAGTACCATAGCCATTCCTGCGCAGACCTTTACGCGTAACCACACGCCCGATAGACACTTCTTCAAAGCGCAAACCGGGTGGCAGAATACGGCAGTAAGCCACCAACGCGGGGGTATCCACCACAATCCCCATCACATGCTCGGCACTCTGGTCCCGATCGTCAATGTCGCTATAGATACAGGCTTGCTCCACCACAAATACATCCTGTCGCAACTGCAAAAGTTGATAAATCTGGCGTGCGCTTAATGAATCAAAAGCGTGAATTTGCCAATTTACATGCGCACCCTTCATACCCTGCCAACCCCTGAATAGTGTGAACGGCCTTCAGGCCTTCTACGCTCCGCATACTACACCCATCGGCGACGCGCGCCAGTCAGAAACTCAATTCCCTTTCACTTTAGGCGACGTCTCAAGGTGCGTCATGTAAATGAATCAGAATCGGGCTCCGCTGAGCAAAAGATAGCCACTTTTTTTGCAGTCGAGGTGTAGCGCCTCTGCGCGTTCACCGAAACCGAACATCCATGCTACCCCCCCCCTGAGTCCAAAGGTACTTGGCGGCGCAACACGTAGGGCTAGTACGCACTGCCTAGTTTTTTGTGTGATAATCCGGGCACTCGTCGGCAACCACCTCCCGATATAAGTGGCCCGAATCATTCTCTTCAATACATACAGCGTTAAGGATGAACGATGGGATTAAAATCCTTCCTCAAAGCCAAACTGGTTTCGCCGGAACTGGACCAGCAAATAGATAAAATCGAAAAACCCGTTGGCTCACTTGGCTACGATCCGTGGGGCTTTAATGCCGATACCAGTAAAATTGTCATGTCGTTATTTGCGAGCATCTATCACAAATATTTTCGCGTAGAGACCCACGGTATAGAGAACGTACCCAACAATGGGCCGGTACTCATTATCGCCAATCACAGCGGCCAATTGCCCATCGACGGCACGCTCATCGCCTACGCCGTCGCCACGCGGGATAAATCGCCACGCTTCCCCCGCGCCATGATCGAGCGTTTTTTCCCTACGGTACCCTTTGTGGGCAACTTTCTTAATCAGATGGGCGCGGTGTTGGGAGACCCACTCAACTGTGCGCGCATGCTGGAGAATGGCGAGGCCGTAATTGTATTCCCCGAGGGCGTGCGCGGCTCTGGCAAGCTCTACAAAGACCGCTACCAGCTCAAACGTTTTGGAAACGGTTTTGTGCATCTGGCAATGAAACACGACACCCCTATCGTACCGGTAGGCGTGGTAGGTTGTGAGGAGACCATACCCGCCATTGCCAACATTAAGCCTTTGGCAAAATTACTTAATATTCCTTACGTACCTGTGGCATTGCCCTTTATCTTTCCCGCCAAGGTAATACTGAATTTCGGTAAGCCCATTCACTTCAGTAACGAAGAACTCACTGAGGAGCAGGTCACGCGCAGAGTCGAAAAGGTGAAGGCAGCCATCAGCGATCTGATCGCTAAAGGACTGGAACAGCGAGAGGGAATCTTTTCATGAGCAACAAAAAAAACACCGTGCGCACACGCAAGAAGAAAACCGTACTGGTGACCGGTGCGGCGGGCGCACTGGCGCAGCAGGTGATCAATCGCCTGCGCGACAAATTTAATATCGTGGCCGTCGATTTTCGCGAACTGACCTATCACAGCGACGACATACCGAGTTACAAACTGGATTTCAATAAGCGTGTATTTGAAGATCTTTTTCGTACTTACGACTTCGACAGTGTGATTCATCTGGGCCGTATTTACGCCAGCGAAGAAACCCGCATGCGTCGTTATAATGCGAATGTTTTGGGCACGCAAAAGCTGTTGGATCTCAGCCATAAATATGGCATCAGTAACGTCATCGTTTTGTCTACCTACCACGTGTATGGGGCGTCGCCCTATAACCCGGCGCTCATCGATGAACGCGCACCACTGAAAGCCGCTGAGTTAACAATGGATCTGGTTGATTCGGTAGAGCTTGAGAACCTCGCGAATATATATTTGTGGCGCTACCCCGATCTCAACATCACAATTCTGCGCCCCTGCAATATCGTGGGCCCCGGCGTTAAAAATACGATTTCGCAGCTGTTATCCAGCCGCTTTGCGCCCGCCCTGTTAGGCTTTTCGCCGATTATGCAGTTTATCCACATCGACGACATGGCAGACGCCATCGCCCTCGCGCATGCCAAATGCCAGCGCGGTGTTTACAACGTCGCCCCCGACGACTGGGTTGCTTATCAGGAAGCCTTGGAGCAATGTGAGTGCGCAGTAGTGCCACTGCCTTCACTGCCGCCGCTTGTGCCTAAAATGATTACCGGGATACTTGGCATGAAAAGCTTCCCGAGTTTTTTGCTTAACTATTTCAAATATCCGGTCGTGCTCAACGGCAGGGCGTTCAGCGAAAAATTTGGCTTCAAGGCCAAGCGACCGCTCAAGGAAATATTTCGTTCCTACCGTGAAATGAAGAACTGACCAGCAGACTGGAAGTTCCTGTAACACACTGCGCGATGCCGCCCATCAACCTAATCGGATACGGGCATCATCCCGCAGTGCCGGGCGACTTTCAAAAGCTGGCGCCTATCCCCTGCTGCCACATTTGCGACATCAGGCGGAAAAAAGTAAACCTACCCGCCTTCTTGCACGTAGGATCTACACATTCCTTCACACCTGAGCGCCCTGTTGCATGTTTTACCTGAAAACTACCGTTAGCTTTCTGTTTACTTTCGTCCTTCTGGTTTCTGCCGGCTGCAGCACGCATAGTTGGCGAGAGGCGAGTCGTGAATCTGCCCAGATCGCCCCGTTGGCAAGCGAAACACCGGAAGCAATCGTGCAAGCCTTTGCAGCCGATGCCTGGGGCTGGCGAGGTATCTTCGCGGTGCACACATGGCTGGCAGTGAAACCTGCCGATGCATCGCAATACACTGTGCTTGAAGTCATAGGCTGGCGCCAAAAGCGGGGATTACCGGTTGTACGCATTGAGCAGGATATCCCCGACCGCTACTGGTATGGCGCCAAGCCGGCATTACTGCTTGATATTCGAGGCGCCGAAGCGGAACAACTGATTCCGAAACTGATCAATGCCGCTCGCGACTACCCCTGGGCTAATGAATACCGCGTTTTCCCCGGCCCCAACAGCAACACCTTTCCCGCATGGCTGGCTACGCAGGTGCCTGAGCTACAACTTGAACTGCCTTTCCGTGCCATAGGCAGTGGCTGGGCGGATTAAGACCCCACCACACCTTTGAACAGGTCCGATAACACCGCCGCTACCTTTTTGGTCAGGGCCTCACACCCCTGCATTCCATGTCGCCCGGCGAGATAGGCCATATCGTTATAGGCCACCCAAACCTGCCCAGCCGAGTCGGTCCAGACAAGCGCCTTTTGCGGTAAATCCAGCGCCACACTCTGGCTGCACTGCATTAACTTGGAACCCACCGCCGGATTACCAAAAATAAACACCTCCGTCGGTCGTAATGAAATGCCAACAGCTCGTGCATTTTTTGCGTGGTCTATGCGTTGAAACACGCGCATCCCTTTTTGCTCCATGGCCGCCGCAAGGCCTTGCGCGGTCGTATGAAAATCATGCGCACTGCGCAGCGTGACCATTCCTGACCGCTCCGCTTGTACCTCTTCGCCCAAAGCATTCATGGCGCACAATAGTAATCCTAAAACGATGACTTTCATTACCCCCTCCCCCGCTGCTACCTGTTCGTGCGAATCGCACTTTTCCAATGACACAAGGTCGCAGTATAGCGGCGCTCAGTGTGAACCTCGCCGTTTCGCACTTTTTTTGATGTCACACCTATTGCCACGATTATTTTATGTCACTTATACTGCCACCAAGTACCATAAGCGGCCATGCACCAGTGACGACAAAAAAACGCGCCTACCGTCAGAAGAAGAGGGCCTTAAATACCCGGCAAACCACCGATGCCATTTTTGCAGCGAGCATCGATCTTTGGCGTGAACTGCCCTTACAGGACATCACCCTCGACCAGATCGCCCAGCAGGCCAATGTGTCTGTGCGCACTATTTTGCGTAAATTCGGATCGAAAGAATCCCTGTTCCGCGCATGTTTCGAACAAGACGCCGCACGCATCAAGGCTACCCGTAATCTGGCTGACCCGAACGATCCTCGCCACGCCATCACGCTGCTCATGGAACACTATGAACGCGAAGGAGATGCCGTATTACGTGCTTTGGCCGTGGCGCATCAGGTGGACATCGCTGCCGATTTCATCGCAGCCGGCCGCACCTATCATCGCGCTTGGTGTGAACGTGTATTTTCGCCAGCCTTGCCGGCGACCAATGATCACGACTACGAAATCGCCTTACATGCCTTCATCGCGAGTACCGATATTTATACGTGGAAACTATTACGACGCGACAAACAACTCAGTGCAGAACACGCCGGCGAAGTCATCTGGAAGCTGGTGTCTGCCTTAATTACTACCTCTCAGTCCCCCGACTACCCGAATGGAAGGAGCCCTCAATGACAAACACCGCACTCGCCTTACTCGGTTTTCTTGGCTGGACCATGATACTGCTGGTCGTCATGGAAACGCTGCGCACGCAACTGGTTGTGTTCAAGCAGATCGATGCCAGCCAGTTTCTACCCGACAACAGTAATCTCAGCCCCTTCATGCAACGCCTTGCGCGCGCGCACGCCAACTGCATCGAAGGTTTACCCTTATTCGGAGGCATTATGCTGCTGGCACTCGCCACCGGCCATACTGATGTCACCGACCCCTTGGCCAGTTATTTTCTACTCGCCCGTCTCGTTCAATCCTGTGCACACCTCATATCGGTCAGTACGCGCTGGGTAACCTTTCGCTTTACCTGTTTTGCGGTGCAGTTAGCAATCGGCGTTTACTGGCTACTTCAATTTGCCCTTATGTAAATCAGGTATCAACAAGATGAAAACAATGTACCGATGTCTACTCGTCGCCTGGGATGGCGGCGGAAACGTGCCGCCAGTGGCCGATGCAGCCAGACAGTTGCTGGCAGCGGGGCATGAGGTTTGGGTGCTTACCGAACCCTGTCTGCAGGAAACATTTGCAGGGCTTGGCGCCAAAGTAATTCTGTTCAGCCATTACTTCACCCGCACCCAACGCGACGCCGATCTCATTAAAGATGCCCATGCAAAGCCCTGGCAACTGCCTGTATTCGATAACGTGATTGTAGGCCCGGTCGACAGCGTTGCTCAGGAAACGCTCCACGCCATTCACGAAATCCAGCCCCATGCGCTGTTAGCAGACTGCATGATGTTCGGCAGCCTGTTCGCCGCTGAATCCCAAGGTATTCCTCGCGTCATTCTCTTTCACATGCCCGAATACCTGCCAGGCCCCAATCGGCCGCCAGGCGGATTTGGTCTGAGCCCAGGGCGGAGTGCAATAGGAAAATGGCGCGACCGTGCCTTGACGGCTCTATTTCACCGTACCCTAGCAAAATATGTGGCGCCATTGAATACTGCGCGCAGGAAGCTCTCGCTGGCCGAGATCAGCTCTATTGACGAGGTATTTCACAACGCTGATCTGCGTCTCATCCAAACGGCACAGGCCTTCGATTTACCCATTTCGCCGGCACCAAGCAATGTACGTTATACCGGGCCCGTTCTGGATGATCCGGACTGGATCAGTCCGACATTACACGTATTTCCACAAGACCAGCCCATCGTTCTGGTGAGCCTGTCCACAACCTTTCAGGGGCAGGCGAACTGCCTGCAGTCCATCATCACCGCTCTAGAAAAATTGCCTGTACATGCCATCGTGACCACGGGCCCGGCGATGAAGACGCAGGAGTTTAAGTGCTCTGAACGCATAAGATTGGTAGAGGGTTTACCGCATTCAGAGATTCTGCCGCATTGCGAAGTGGTCGTGTGCCACGCTGGGCACGGCACTTTGATTAAAGCACTTGCCCACGGCGTCCCGGTACTTGCCATCCCCATGGGTCGAGATCAGAACGATAACGCCCAACGCGCGGTGGAGCATGGCGCGGGATTAAAACTCGGGTCAAACGCAAGTGTGCGAAGCATACGCTGCACAATACAACGCTTACTGAACGAACCGGCATTCCGGAGTCGTGCCAGTCATCTGGCACAAACGATCAACGCCCAGCAGAACG
Organism: Oleiphilaceae bacterium; assembly: GCA_041590075.1. Classification (GTDB taxonomy): domain Bacteria; phylum Pseudomonadota; class Gammaproteobacteria; order Pseudomonadales; family Oleiphilaceae; genus PZPK01. Next base: position 4,406 of record JBFHUL010000006.1, on the reverse strand, counting down.
CATTCCGCGTTGCACGTTCCGTGGAAGCCTTACTGGATGCACAAACCGTCGAGCCGCCTCAGAAGACTAAACACCCAACACGCGCTTGAGGCCTTGCAGAATAAAGTCGCGGCGATCGGCACGAATAGCCGCGTCGAGAGCTCGAAGCATAGCGCGACGCAGCCTCAGTTTGCTCTTGCGATGCGCGCCGAGATCGAGTTTGGCATAGCGCTCGGCCTCGGCCCGCGCTCTGGCAAGCACCGCGTCTGCGGGCACCACTATATCCAGAAAACCAGCCTCGAACGCGCTGTCGGGATCATGTGTTTCCGACAACAATACCGAACGATCCAGATAGGCCGGCGTGAGACGCTGGCGACAAATCTCAATCGCAGAATGCGGCATGGTTAAACCGATTTCGACTTCGTTCGCTACGATTCTGAAGCTACCCTGTGCGCCTACCCGACAATCTGCCGACAGCAGTAAAAATGCGCCCATCGCAACGGCATGGCCACCACAGGCGATTACCACCGGGGTGGGGAAAGCCAACAAGCGGCGCGACAACCTGAATCCACCCATCAGCATGGCAAAGGTATTGCGCACTCCGGTACGCAATATGCCCAAATCAAAACCGGCACTGAACACTCCGTCACGCCCCGTCAATAACACTACGGCGCCCGCTTTTTCTGCTTGGTCCAATGCCTTGTTGAGCGCCATGAGCATGGTCGGCGACACAAGATTGTTTTTGCCGTCATCCATCACAATCAGGGCAACGCCATCGTTGATATCCAGTGTTACCAGAGCTTCATCAGGCTTCATCATCGTTAGGTCCGTAATGACATCGTAAGTGGGTACAGTATTGGAGCATTCTTGGCGCGTCCACCCCACTTTCTGTCGGGAACAGCAAGATAAATACCTAGCGGGTGCTGGCAAGCCCTTCTTTTGGGAAATTATGTTCCAGTCATTTCCCGTTTTCGCGCCTCTTCCGTGACCAGACACGGGTAACAGTTTAGAAGGGGTTTTTCCAGCATCCAACTCACTGTACCGCAGGGAGACATAATCATCGCAAGCGCAGCGACCGCGCCGCGCGCCATCCACTCGATTAAGCTATACGCCATCCAGAAATTATTATTCCATATATGAAACTCATGCCACAGGTTAATCTCTTTTTATTTATGCAATTTGTTGCATCTATAAAACGCCTTTTTCCGCCAGCCTGCATTGTTTGTCGCCTTTACATCCCGGCACTATGCCCGTCGAAACGCGTCATCACGCATACCTTTACTCTGACAAATGGAAATCAGACATGGAGCAAAAAAGCATCGCAACGGCACCGCATACTGATCGGCATTATGTGCCCCGCTACCACTTTCTCCTCCACAAGGACTGTTATTGCAGGTCAGGCAAACATTTCGGCGCGTGCTGTGCGAACTCCCGAAAATCCGGGCGGGCACCACGAGGCATCAGCATCACCAATGACTACATACCCCTCAACGAGAGACGTCGCTTGTTGCGCTACGCTGAGAAGCAAAAGCGAGCATGGCTAACTGTGTTCGACACCAACGCAAATGGTGCGATGACAAGACGACGGGACCCGGCACGCGTAACCCAACAGGTTGAGCTAGGAAAACAACAGACCACCGCAAACCAGTGGATCCACCGGGTCGTCGAGACGCACATTAATCGCAATCGCCATGCCCAGGCGGAATGGTGCGAAACCCCCAACCTACTTCGCTATGGGCCACAAGGAAAATATACGGTCCACTCTGATGCAGAGCATTTTGACCTGAAAACCGAACAGTTCTATCGCTTTATCGACCGCGACTTCAGTATTCTGATCTACCTCAATGACGATTACACTGGAGGCGAGCTTCACTTCCCCTGGCTCCGGTTTACCTACACACCCAAAGCGGGGGATCTGGTAATTTTCCCGTCCAACCATATTTTTTCACACGAATCGCTAAGTATTCAGAGTGGCACCAAATACGCTCTGGTCAGCTGGGGAGCACTGCGCGGCTCGCCCCGCGTATTTGCCCCCAGAAGCAGAATGAAGATGCAAGGATAACAGGCTCGCCGCTCTGTAAATTTTTCATACGCCTCAGTAAACCTTGCATTAAAAAAGGCGCCCGAAAGGCGCCTTTTTCCCTCGTTGATTATTCAACCCTTAGCTATTTTCATCAAAACTTTCTTCGGCTTCTTCCCATGCCTTAGACAAGGCTTCGTAGGACTCTGAAAAACCAGCTTTTAGTTCGCTCCAGGCTTCGCCTGTATCCTGCTTGAGAGAACCGTACCATTCCGCTACTTCGATGCGCTCTTTGCGCAGCGCCATAAGCTGGTCGCTGATCTCCGTTCGCGTCGCCGTACTCAAATCGCCCCACTCCTCTGACAGGCGGCGCTCCAAGTATTCAATTCTGGCATCCAGGCGGTCCAGGTTTTCATCTACAAGCGCAACCGCTTTGGTTTTCTGTTTTTCGCCGTACTTCTCCATGGCTTGCAGTAATTCCTTGCTTTCATGCTTGATTCCTTCCACCGTGCTCTTGGTATTCTGCTCCCCTGCATACACCTGCGCACTACCGGCTAAAAGACCTGCGGCTAACATTGCTGCGGTAAACGTATTTGCCATCTTCATAACACCTCCTTTGCTGTGCTTGGGAATCACTTCTTGTTTACGAACCCGTTGCGGCCCGTTACCTTTGAGGAAACAAACTTTATGCCAGCTTGTTCAAATGTTGGTGATGAAACAGCGGGTGAGCGGAGCGCTTGCGATGACGAAGATCGGGCCACAGCGATCAATGCTCGCGCAGTAGTTGCCCTTTCAACTGCGCGATCCGGCGCAAAGCTGTCGCCTTCGCAATCTGTACGAAAGTCTGTACAGCGTTTGCTCTTAGCTGCCGTGATTGAGCGCTGAATGGGCATCTGCGAACGGTGAGCGTCTCTCTGACTTCACCACATTCCGTCAATTTATCGCGAATAGTGCGGAGACAATGCGTCGCGATTCAGTATTAACCGAATCAGGCGACGATAATCACAGTCTGTAGCGGAACTCAACCATGTGTAAATCTGCACCGGTCGTGTCGGAGCCATAAACCGCAGCATCGGAATAGTGCATATACCGATAGCCCAGCCCCAGGTTTTTATAGAGCGGCATGCTGACACCGAGGGTCACGGCAAACTGGAAAGGGCCGCCATAATCCTGCGTCCCAAAATGTTGCCGGCTCAACAAAGCCCCTCCTGCGCCAACATCAAGAGCAAACTTCTTGTCTTCACTGCCAAGTGCCAACCCAGGGATGAGAGAAACAACAAAAGCGCTTTCCCCCGCGCCCCGTAAAATGCCTGCACTCGCCATCACTTGTGAGCCAAGACCCCAGCCCGACACCGAGTAACTTTCCCATGGTAGCCCCAGGTTCGCAGACACGGCATACTCGGTAAACGCCTCCGGCGCATCTTTGCCGAGTATGGTTTTGTCTGAAACGTGCGTACGCAGGGTGATGCTGAGTGGACTTAGGTGTTCCGAATGGCTCATACCGGGGGCGAGCGCGCCGTATATGAACAACAGTATCGGGCCTAAGGAAATATGACGATACATACAGATTTTAAAATTCCAGTCGTGGAAACCTTTAGCGCGTTAATCACTTTCAATTGTGAGCCACATACCACCCGGCGCAGCAAGCATGCAGTGCTGATCGGCTTTTGTAAATTAGTGGCGTCTGGTGCAAACACATAAACGACGCAACGGCAGCAAGTCTACTCATGCCGCGTGTAAGATATTGGCTCATCAAGTATCGACATAACACTCGTCGCGGTCAGTTTGAATGCGGGATTTATGTTTATACCTGAACTGTACAAAGCTTTAGCCGTCCATGTGTTACAGGTATTGAATACATGATAACTGCCTGTTCCGCGGAAAAACTGGCCGTCTCCGTAAAGAGACTTGCCGAGATTATCGAAATGGCCAGATTCTGCTCGATAGAAGCTAGTTGAAACGAAGGCGAGTAATGATTCCATATTCTGGCGATCAACGTTAACGGCCTTCACTTCACTGTGTGTGAAAAAATCAGACGGTGATTCTAAGAGCCCTACCACATGTACGACCGAATCAGATGGCCAGAAAATGGCACGTATAGTCATCACAGATGTCACTTCTTTGGCCTCGTAAAAGCCGGCATCTCCCCAGCCAAGTTCTATGAAATCGTATTGTCCAAACTGCTGACGCAGTTCCGGTAACTTACTGAGTAACGCTTCTGCTTCGAGGACAATCCCCGTATGCCAGCCGTGATTAGTAATGTGGATGAGAGACCGTTCACCGGACTCATACTCGCTGGGATCAACGGCCATAGGCAGTGTTGAACAGGCTGCGAATAAGACAACGAGCAGCACGAGCCACAACCTGACTGGAAGTTTATTCATTGCCTTATGACAACCCTGACGCT
>JBFHUL010000005.1:0-62857 GCA_041590075.1 Oleiphilaceae bacterium | reverse complement strand
GGGTTGTAGGAAAGGTTGAAGTCCACAAAGAGCAAATCGCCGGTGCTGGTGTCTTCGACCACGATGTTGCGATTGGTGTAATTACAGAAGTCGTCGTCGGAAGCAATCGCGCGTGCCATTTGGTCTTTGGCTTCCTGAAATGCGCCAATGACGCGGGTGTCGTCACTGGTGGCAATTAGCTCTTCCAGAAAATCGATTGGATTATTGGCAGCGCTCACCGTTCCGTTGGTGCTGGTGTAATCCAGGTAACTATTGAATTTCTCGCGGACAAAGCTGAGTGCCCGGTTGCGCGCCTGCTTTTCCTCTTCGGTGAGGCTCTCTCCGGCATCGGGTTCTAAGCCTAAAATGATGTCTTCCAGGTACAGGGGGTACTCGCCACCGGCATTGACTGAAAAGTCGCTGACACCTACCCGCACGGCGGTAGTGGGGACATTGGCACACAGTTGTGACGTGTCCTGGAAATCGGGATCGCAGGCACTTAACAAACTAACGACGAAGGCAATAATAAAGATAGATAATCTGGCGTGCATGAACATACTCTGGAGACCGCAAGGGTTGGCCTGAAAACGCATTATTTTAGCATGGCTTGGAGCTGTGTCAGGGGACACAATTCAACTTAAGCGACACTATTAACGCTTGTTAATCCGTGCTGGCGAGGCGCTTCCATGTTTCGTGCAGGATGCGGGCATCGTTGGCGGCACGATGTCGGGTCAGTTTTAGGTCCTGAATGACGCGATGATGACAGTCCTGCCAACGTGCTACCTGATCTTCATTGAGCAGCGTGCTGATCGAGTCGAGGTGGAAACCGGGCTTGCTTTGATTTGCCTTGTAGAGGCGATGCAGCCAGAAGCTGTCGAAGGTCCAGGCGTCGCAATAGACGTGCCCGTTTAGCATTTCGTTCAGGGCTGCCGTGACCTGGCTGATTTCGCAGCCTTCACGCTCCAGCGTGTCGCGCCCGATACCATGAATGCGAGCGGCTTTTTCGGACCAATCCTGCCAGAGCACATGAGGTTTGATCAGCCACGAGTGCACGCTGCCATCGGGAAGGCAAATGCCGACCTCGATGGGGTAGCTAGCAACGAGATCTAAGCTGGAAGCTTCGAAATCGATAAATGTGGGGAACTCGGAACTCATGCGCTTCGCAAATCGATGTACTGAATTAAAGGGGCGCACATAGTATCCATTGGGCCGCGATGATTCAAACCGTATACGGAATGTTTTGCAATTGTTTGTGAGAGCTGAGAATTCGTGCAATTCCCGTTAGAATGTCGAGCCTGATCAGGAGGCAGCATGACAGACATAGAATGGCCCGAAAAAGTTGTAGTGATTTACTCTGGCGGGATGGATTCGTTCACCCTCCTCAATGAGGCGTATCGGGCGGGTAGCGAAGTGCATGCGCTGTCTTTTGATTATGGGCAGAAGCACGCCAAGGAGCTCGAATACGCGCGGCGAGTGTGTGATGCGCTGAGTATTTCGCACAAGGTGGTGGATATCACAGCAATTAATCAGCTGTTGGCCGGCTCGTCTCTGACCGACGATATTGCCATGCCGGAGGGGCACTATGAAGAAGAGAGTATGAAGTCTACGGTTGTCCCCAATCGTAATATGGTGCTCTTGTCGTTGGCGATTGCCTATGCGGTATCGATGGGCGCGTCTTCGGTGGCCTACGGCGCCCATGGTGGCGATCACGCGATTTATCCGGATTGCCGGCCGGAATTTGTGGCGAAAATGGCGCAAGTAGCCAAGATCGCCAACTATGAGCCGATCGATCTTCTTGTGCCGTATTTACATTTGGACAAGGTAGAGATTCTGAGGCGAGGCCTCGCCATGCAGCTCGATTACAGCCAATCCTGGACCTGTTACAACGGCCGCAGTGAAGCATGTGGTAGGTGTGGTGCCTGCCAGGAACGCCTGGAGGCCTTTCGTCTTCATGACCGGGCCGATCCTCTGGCCTATGAATCCTGAATCATGAACCGTCCGTTTGCCGAGCCGTGCCTGAGGAATCAGCAGGCCATTTTTGAAGTGGTGAACGCGCAATTGGCGCCGACTGCCCGGGTGCTTGAGTTGGGGGCGGGTACGGGGCAACATGCCGCGTATATCCTCAATCACAGGCCCGATGTGTTCTGGTGTGCCAGCGACCTGCCGGAAATGCTCCCGGGTATCACGCAGTGGCTTTCGGATCTGGCGCCCGGAAAGCACCACTATGAAGTGGTGTCTCTTGATGCCAACCTCAAAAATCAATGGCCGGCGCCGGCCTCATACGATTGGGTATTCATGGCCAACACGCTGCACTTTGTCGACGAAACCTGTGTCGTGAATATGTTGGCCTGCGCCGCTCAATCAGTGAGGAGCGCAGCTTGTGGGGGTATTCTGATCTATGGGCCCTTCAATCGCTATGGTCAATTCACCAGTAATGGTAATGCTGAGCTGGACCGTTGGCTCAAGGCGCGCAACCCCGACAGCGGCATTAAAGGTCTTGAGTGGGTGGAGGCGCGTGCGGGGGACTTGGGATGGCGTATCGCTGAGGTCTATCACATGCCGGCCAATAACTTGTGTTTAAAGCTGTTACCGGTTTCCAAATGAGAGGGTATTTATGGCGACTTATGTGATTGGGGATTTACAGGGTTGCTATTCGTCATTGCGGTGCCTGCTCGATAAGTTGGCCTACTCACCCTCGCGCGACGAGCTTTGGTTTGCGGGCGATCTGGTAAATCGTGGGCCAGAGTCGCTGGCCTGTTTGCGCTGGGTGCGTGATTCGGGGGCGCGTACCGTTTTGGGCAATCACGACTTGCACCTGTTGGCGATATATTACGGTGGTAAACACCTGCTTAAACGTAAAGATACGCTGAGTGGAATAGTGCAATCCGAGGATGCGGAATCACTATTAACATGGTTGCGGTCTCAGGCATTGCTGATTCACGATGATGATCGGGATCTGCTGCTGAGTCATGCGGGGGTGCCGCATATCTGGTCGGTCACGCAAGCGAAATCCTTGGCGGCGGAATTAGAGAGCCTTCTGCAGGAAGGCGATTACGGTGCGTTCTTCGAAGCGATGTATGGCAATCAGCCTGCATGCTGGCAGGGGGACTTACAGGGTCTGGAGCGGGCGCGAGTCATCACCAACTATTTCACGCGCATGCGCTTTATCATGCCTGACGGCACACTGGACTTCGCCGCGAAGGAGGGCTTGGATTCCGCGCCAGAGGGTTACTTTCCCTGGTTCAGGTTTGAGCGGCCCGATACCACCCGTATTGTTTTCGGGCACTGGGCTGCGCTTGAGGGGAGCACCGGCAGTGCGCAATTTATTGCCACCGATACCGGGTGCGTCTGGGGGGGAGCCCTTACGGCAATGAATATCGATACCGGGGAGCGGATCAGTTGTGAGTGTGGATGACGGAAACCGGGGAGCGCGTAACTGGCTATTGGTGGCTGCCGTGGCAGGAGCATTGTCGGTGTTGCTGGGGGCCTTCGGGGCACATGCATTACAGTCTGTTCTTGAACCGCGGCTGCTCGCGGTATATCACACCGCCGTAGATTATCATATGGCGCATGCGCTGCTTCTGACGCTGGTGGCCATTGCCCACGGACAGAAACACATGCTGCACGCGGGCTGCGCCAGGTTTGCCGCACGGGCACTGGTTTTTGGCTTACTTTTGTTTTGTGGTAGTCTCTACGCCTTGGCGATCAGCGGCATTTCGGCGCTGGGTATGATCACTCCCTTGGGGGGTATCGCGTTCGTTGCCGGATGGCTGAGCCTCGCGCTCGCCGCCTGGCGGGGTCCAGAATCCACTCCTGTTGAGTCCTGAATAAACATGCAGATAAAGCTGAATGGTGAACAATTCCATTTGCCCGAGATCACTACCATCGCGTCCCTGGTTGAGCAGCTTCAGCTGGGTGAGAGCCGCTACGCGGTGGAAGTGAATCGGGAAATCATTCCCCGGGGGGAGCATAGCACTTACGAGCTTAACCCCGATGACCACGTCGAAATCGTTCAGGCCATCGGCGGCGGCTGATGTCACACATCGTATTCAGGAGAGCATCTCGAAATGAGTAACATGCGCGAAGACCGACCACTGGAAATTGCGGGTCGCGTTTATCAATCACGATTGCTGGTGGGTACCGGCAAGTATAAAGATCTTGAGGAAACGCGCGCGGCTATCGACGCCAGTGGTGCGGAAATCGTTACCGTTGCAGTGCGGCGGACCAATATCGGCCAGCACCAGAATGAGCCTAATTTGCTGGAGGTTATTTCTCCTGATCGCTACACAATACTGCCCAATACAGCCGGGTGCTACACGGCCGAAGACGCGGTGCGCACCTGTCGCTTGGCCAGAGAGCTGCTTGACGGGCACGACCTGGTCAAGCTTGAAGTGCTGGGTGATCAGAAGACCCTTTACCCTAATGTCACCGAAACGCTTTCCGCGGCCGAAACGCTGATCAAGGATGGTTTCAAAGTGATGGTGTACACCACCGATGACCCTCTGGTGGCGAAGCGGCTTGAAGAGATGGGCTGTGTTGCCGTGATGCCGTTGGGTGCGCCAATCGGTTCAGGTTTGGGTATTACGAACCCCTACAATATCCGCTTGATTCTGGAGCAGGCCAATGTGCCCATTCTCGTCGATGCGGGTGTGGGTACGGCTTCCGACGCGACGGTAGCGATGGAGCTGGGATGCGAAGGGGTGTTAATGAATACGGCGATTGCCGCAGCGCGCGACCCCATTCGGATGGCCCGGGCCATGCGCTTGGCCATTGAAGCCGGGAGAGAAGCCTGGTTAGCAGGGCGCATGCCGAAGAAACTGTATGCTTCGGCTTCCTCGCCGTTGGAAGGGTTAATTTAAACCAATAACCATTGCGGTATATATCCACTCTAAAGCCCCCGCACGAAAAGAGGGGTGTAAGGACATGAGTATGGCAGAACAGCGAAAAACGAAACCCAATCGGCGTCAGGAAATTCTTCAGGCGTTGGCAAAAATGCTGGAGGGGCAGCCCGGTGAGCGTATTACGACCGCGAAACTGGCGAAGGAGGTGGGCGTCACCGAGGCGGCCTTGTACCGCCACTTTCCCAGTAAAGCCAAGATGTTTGAAGGCTTGATTGAGTTTATCGAAGAGGCTGTCTTTTCGCGTATCACTCGGATTAATCAGGACGTTAACAGCGGTCTGGAGCGCTTGCAGAAAATCCTTACCCTGGTACTGGCGTTCTCTGAAAAAAATCCCGGCATGTGCCGCATTATGATGGGGGACGCTCTGGCCGGCGAAAATCCCAAGCTACAGCAGCGAGCCGCACAGTTTTTTCAGCGCCTCGAGACCGAGCTGCGGCAAGTTATTCGCGAAGCGGAAATCCGCGAGAAAAAGGCCTGTCGCTTAACGGGGGCGGCGGGAGCCAATCTGTTGCTGTTGAACGTCGAAGGACGTATTCACCAATACGTGCGCACCGAATTCAAACAGTCTCCTACACAAGGTTGGTCGGCGCATTGGCCTTTGCTGGCAAACGGTTTGTTTCAGTAACTTCTCAGTGGCCTTGGCCGACTTCAGTCGAGCAAGGCGTCCAGTGCCTCATAGATACCGGGGGTGGTGATCAGGATATCATTGCCATAGAGGCAGGTGGGAAATCCCTCCGGTACGCCGTTGAAATGTCCACACCGGGCACCTGCTTCCAGCGCGATGAGTCTCGCCGCTGCAAAGTCCCACGGGCTCAACGATTCGAAGTAGGCGTCCAGGCGCCCATTGGCAACCCAGCAGATATCCATCGCGGCAGAGCCCAGTCGGCGAATATCCTGGCAATGCATAAGCACTTTCTCGACGCGTTTTAAAAGAGCTGGTACGGTTGATTTTTCGTAGGGGAAGCCCGTGGCGACCAATGCAGTGCGAGCATCGTTCAGACCGCTCACTGCGATGGGGGCACCGTTGAGTGTGCTGCCGTGGCCGAGTCGGGCCTGATAACATTCGTTCAGAAACGGGTTGAAAACCACACCGGCTTGCACTTCGCCATCCATCGCAAAGGCAATGGATACTGCCACCATGTGCTGCCCATGGGCGTAATTGACGGTGCCATCAATCGGGTCGATGATCCAGATGGGGGCGGTGAGATCCTGTGCCTGCGCGCGGTCATTGTAGGTTTCTTCAGACAGAATGCGATGGTCGGGAAAGTGGGCGCGGATGTGCTCAATAATCAGTGTGTCGGCGGCCATATCGGCATCGGTCACAAGCTCCTGCTGGTCTTTGTACTGCTTGTGTACCTGGCCTTGCTGTCGTCTTTTTGCGATCATCGCGCCGGCGCTTTGGGCTGCTTCAAGAGCGATGCGTGAGGCCTGTTCAATGATGTCTTGCACGGCTTGTCTCCGGTTAGAAATGCGTTGCGCATTGTAGCACTGCACGGGCCAGGCAGATGCGGGCGATCACAAATTTTTGATGACAAGGTTTACAGGGCTTGAGAGAGAAGGTTAGGATGTTGGACATGAAAACACTCATTGCAAGCCATTCAATCACCAAGCTTTCTGCACCGGCGGCGTGTGGGGAGATGGTGTCTTTGGCGCAATCTGTGTGGCAGTTCTGGTTTTATATTATGTCCATGACCAGACTGCGCTCCTGATTGAAGGGGCAGTTTGGTTAGACCGAGCTGCCCCGGAAAGAAACCAAAAACCCGGTAGGTGGCTCCTACCGGGTTTTTTAGTTTAAGGAGAGTGTCATGTTGAATAATCAGATTGCAATAGCCCCGCCTGAGGCCGTGCCCACGGCTGCGAAAACACCCATGCCTACCCCGCTTGGGCTCAAGGGCTTGCTGCCCCTGAAGGAGGCGGCTCACGCTCAGGTGTACAGCCATCGGCAGCAAATCAAAGCCATTCTGGCGGGTGAAGATGAGCGCGTATTGGTGATTGCCGGGCCCTGCTCACTGCACTGCCCCGACGCAGCGCTGGAATATGGCCGGCGTTTAAAGGTGCTGCAGGAGAAAGTGGCTGGCCGGTGTTTGCTGGTGATGCGCGCCTACCTGGAGAAGCCTCGCACTACGGTGGGTTGGAAGGGCATGCTTTATGCTCCAGACCTGAGTGAGCGTTGTGATATACACGCGGGTGTTGAGGTAAGTCGCCGCACATTGCTGCAATTGGCCGAGCTGGGTCTGCCTCTGGCGACCGAAGCTTTGAATCCTTTGGCCTTTCCTTATATCGATGATCTGGTGTCTTGGGTCGCCATTGGTGCGAGAACCACGGAATCACAGATACATCGTGAAATGGCCAGTGGTCTGGCGTGTGCGGTGGGCTTCAAGAACGGCACGCACGGAGGTTTCGACACTGCCGTGCATGCCATGCTTTCCGCGTCACAGGCACATAGTTGCCTCACCACCGACGAGCAGGGGCGCATGGTGACGTACCATACGCATGGTAACGATGCGGCGCATATGGTGTTGCGCGGGGGAGGAGGTGCATCCAATTATGATGCGCATAGCGTCCAAATGGCTGGCGAGCATTTGAGGCGCGCGGGGCTAAAACCGGCGCTGATCGTAGACTGTAGTCATGAAAATTCGGGCAAGGATCATCGCAGGCAGGGCAGTGTGGCCACGGCCGTTTGCGAACAGATCGCCGCGGGCCAAACGGCACTACGCGGATTGATGCTGGAGAGCCATTTGCAGGCTGGTCGGCAGGATATTGGTGCAGCGCTTGAATACGGTGTGTCGGTGACGGATGCGTGTATCGGCTGGAAGGAAACCGAGGCGCTTGTCGCGCTGGTGGCAAGTAGTAAAGAATAGGGCGCTTGCCTGTACAAGCGCCCTGTTCGTTGGTTTAGGCCTCGCGTGCGATGGCTCGGTAGGCAATGTCATTGCGGTAAAACATGCCTTTCCACTCAATCTGTTTTGCCAGTGCATAGGCGCGCTGTTGTGCTTCCGTCACGTTGGCGCCAAGGGCTGTGGCGCACAATACGCGCCCTCCTGCTGTGCATACCTGGTCGTCTTGCAGGCGCGTGCCGGCGTGAAAGATTTTCTTGCTGAGATCCTGTTCGGTGTCCAGACCCGAAATGACAAGTCCTTTTTCATAAGCGCCCGGATAGCCTCCGGCCGCTAAAACGACGCCCACTGCGGCCTGTTCATCCCATTTGGCTTCTGCGCGATCCAGCTTTCCGTTCAGTGCAGACTGGCACAAGCTGACCAGATCTGATTGAAGGCGCATCATAATGGGCTGCGTTTCAGGGTCGCCGAAACGGCAGTTGTACTCGATGACTTTGGGTTGCCCATTGGGCATGATCATCAAGCCGGCGTAAAGAAAACCGGTGTAGGTATTGCCTTCTTCAGCCATACCTTTGATGGTGGGCTCGATCACTTCCTGCATAATGCGCTGGTGTATCTCGGCGGTGACCACGGGGGCCGGGGAATAAGCACCCATGCCACCGGTGTTTGGACCGGTGTCGCCATTGCCCACGCGTTTGTGATCCTGGCTGGTGGCCATGGGCAGTACGTGTTTGCCATCGGCAATCACGATAAAACTGGCTTCCTCGCCATCCAAAAACTCCTCGATCACCACGCGACAACCGGCTTCACCAAAGGCATTACCTGACAGCATGTCGCGTACAGCCGCTTCGGCCTGGTCGAGCGTCTCGGCAACGATGACGCCTTTACCAGCAGCGAGGCCGTCAGCCTTAACGACAATCGGTGCGCCTTTCTGGCGCAGATAGGCCAGCGCAGGTTCCAGTTCGGTAAAGTTCTGGTATTCCGCGGTGGGAATATTGTGTCGCGCGAGAAAATCCTTGGTGAAGGCTTTCGAGCCTTCGAGCTGGGCAGCGCCCTGGGTGGGGCCGAAGCACGCCAGTTCACGTGCGGTGAAGAAATCGACGATACCTTCTACAAGAGGTGCTTCCGGGCCAACAATGGTTAACGCGACCTGGTTTTGTTCGGCGAATGTAGCCAGCGCCTCAAAATCCAGAACGTCGATAGTGATGTTTTTGAGCTTTGCTTCGGTTGCCGTACCGGCGTTACCGGGGGCAACAAAAACCTGTTGAACCGAAGGATTTTGAGCGGCTTTCCAAGCCAGTGCATGTTCGCGACCGCCGCTGCCTATGACCAGAATATTCATGAATTAACCTGCTACCTGTTGCGAGAAAGGGATAGGATGCCCGTGGCGCCGGAAGGATACCCTATTCGGGCGCAGAGGTGAATGTTGCAGGTATGCCAGAGGGGGAATCAGGCGGAGTTGGCTAGTTGCTCCAGTTTTTCTCTGAGCTTGCCTTCGATAGGCACCGCCTTGGTGGAATTCTTGTCCATCAGTACAAAGGTGTTGGTGGCTTCCGCAATGATCGTGGAGCTACCCTCAAGATAGATGGTTTGTTCCATTTTGCAGCTGGTATTGCCAATGCGCATCACTTTGGTATGAATTTCAAGTGTTTCGCTGAGATAGCAGGGGCGGCGATAATTGATGTTGGTGTTGACCAGAGTCAGAGCAAGATCGAGTTTGGAAAAAAACTCTACGGCATTATAGTTTTCGAACAGTACCCAGCGGGCTTCTTCCAGAAACTCAATATAACCGGAATTATTCAGGTGGCCGTGCTGATCGAGATGATAGCCACGTACTTTAATACGAATGTAATCGGTCAAGTGTTGTCCTCCTAAGCCGCTCACCGCAGTGTAGCGGCTCAAGGGGGCAGATAAAAGCCTTTCGGCTCAGTGTCGGAAATGTCGCATGCCGGTAAACACCATCGCCATGCCGTGTTCGTCGGCGGCGTCGATAACTTCCTGGTCACGCATTGAGCCGCCGGGCTGGATTACGCAGCTTATGCCTACCTTTGCGGCATTGTCGATGCCATCGCGGAAGGGGAAGAATGCGTCTGAGGCCATGACGGAGTCTGCGACGGACAGACCTGCATGCTCAGCCTTGATTGCAGCAATGCGGGCGGAATTAACGCGGCTCATTTGTCCTGCACCGACACCAATGGTGCGTAAGTTTTTGCCATACACAATGGCATTCGACTTAACCATCTTGGCGACCTTCCAGGTGAACAGCAGGTCGCGAATTTCATCTGCGTTGGGCTGGCGTTTGGTCACCACCTTCAGTTCGCTTTCAGTCACCATGCCCAGATCTCTTTCCTGCACCAGCAGGCCGCCATTTACGCGCTTGTAGTCCCATGAAGCGGCACTGGCTTGCCATTCGCCACACACCAGAAGGCGTACATTTTTCTTTGCCGCAACCACTTCTTCTACGCCGTTTTGAATGGCAGGAGCAATAATCACTTCCACGAACTGGCGATCAATAATGGTTTTTGCGGTGGTGACATCAAGCGCCTGATTAAAGGCAATAATACCGCCGAAGGCTGATTCGGGGTCGGTGGCGTAGGCGTGTTCATAGGCTTCCAGCAGAGAGTTTGCCTGAGCCACGCCACAAGGGTTGGCATGCTTAACAATCACGCACGCTGGTAGATCAAAAAGTTTGACTGTTTCGAGTGCGGCATCGGTGTCGGCGATATTATTAAACGACAGCTCTTTTCCCTGTAGTTGTCTGGCGCTGGATATCGATGCTCCACTCTGATTATTTTCTACATAAAATGCGCTTTTCTGATGTGGATTTTCACCGTAACGAAGGTCTGATTGCTTAGTGAAGTTCAGGTTTACGGTGCGAGGGAACTCGTCGCTACCGCCTGGAACCCGGCGGCCAAAGTAGTTGGCGATAGCGCTGTCGTAGGCTGCGGTATGTTCATAGGCTTTGATGGCCAGATCAAAGCGAGTTGCAAGTGTCGTGGCGCCCTGATTTTCTTTCAGCTCTTCCAGCACGGCTGGATAATCGCCGGCATTCACGATGATATTCACGAAGGCATGGTTTTTGGCGGCTGCACGTACCATCGTTGGTCCACCGATATCAATATTTTCAACAGCCTCTTCGAGGGTGCAGTCTTCGCGGGCCACGGTCTGTTCAAAGGGGTATAGATTAACGACTACCATGTCGATGGGCTGGATGCCGTGATCCTGCATCACGCTGTCATCCTGGCCTCGTCGACCCAAAATGCCGCCGTGTACTTTGGGGTGCAGGGTTTTGACTCGGCCGTCCATCATCTCCGGGAACCCGGTGTAGTCCGATACTTCGATGGCTGCAATGCCATTTTCGCGCAGCAGTTTATAGGTGCCACCCGTCGACAGAATTTCGATACCAAGCGCATCCAGAGCTTGGGCAAATTCAACGATACCTGTTTTATCAGAAACGCTGATTAATGCGCGTTGGACGGAGTGCAATTGGCGGGAATCATTCATAGCTGTTCACAGACCTGGAGTTTGAAGTTTATAAATACAAAAGGGCGAGTACGCATACTCGCCCTTCAGGATAAATTTAAGGGGTAATCTTACAGCAAGCCGTACTGCTTGAGCTTCTTGCGCAGGGTTCCCCGGTTAAGGCCCAGCAAAGCCGACGCTTTGGTTTGATTATTGCGCGTATATTTTAGGACCTGTTCCAGCAATGGGGCTTCCACCTCAGATAACACAAGCTGGTAAACGTCGCTGACCGGCGCACCATCCAGCTGTTCAAAGTAGTTGCTCAGCGTGGTTTCAACACAGTCGCGCAACGTGGTGCCTGCGCCGATTGCCGGGTGCTCATTTTGTTGTTCTTGTTGTATTGAATTGTCAGCAAGCGTTTCTGGATTCATGCGGCTTTTTCCTCTTTATGTAATCGTTGCCCGAAAAAGCGATCAAGCGCTTCGAGCTGTTTTATTGGGGATTCTATTTGATTGAATGCTTTGCGGAAGTCTTGGTTCTCAGGCTGAGTCTTCAGATACCAGCCTACGTGCTTTCGGGCGATACGGGGGCCCATCACTTCGCCATAGAAGTCGTGAAGGCCTTGCAGGTGGCCGCGCATAATGTGATGTACTTCGGTGCTGCTGCGCGGCTGTCGATGGGTGCCGTGCTGCAGATAGTGATTAATGTCATCAAAAATCCAAGGGCAGCCTTGCGCTGCCCGGCCAATAAGCAGGCCATCGACGCCGGTGTAATCGAGCACGTGGCGCGCTTTTTCTGGCGAGTCTATGTCGCCATTGGCCAGAACCGGAATCTGTAGGGCGGATTTTACTTCCGCAATCGTGTCATACTCCGCTTCGCCTTTGTACGCGCAAGCCCGGGTGCGGCCATGTATTGCGAGAGCTTGTATCCCTGAGGATTCTGCCATGCGGGCAATATTCAGGGCATTGCGGTGGTCGCGGTCCCAGCCGGTGCGAATCTTCAGTGTGACTGGAATGCTTACCGCATTCACGACGGCAGTAAGAATGTCGGCCACAAGTGCCTCATCTTTCATAAGTGCTGAGCCGGCGGCTTTGTTGCACACCTTTTTGGCGGGGCAGCCCATATTAATGTCGATAATCTGTGCACCCATTTGTTCATTGAGTGCCGCGGCTTGTGCCAGCATGGCAGCGTCGCCGCCCGCTATCTGTACCGAAATCGGTCCGGTTTCGCCACGATGGTCCAGGCGTTGGCGGGACTTTCTGGTGTGCCAGAAACTCGGATCGGCAATCACCATTTCCGAGACCGCCAGTGCGGCGCCATGCTGGCGACAGAGCTGCCTGAACGGGCGATCTGTAACGCCGGCCATGGGGGCCAGAATCAGGCGATTATCCAAAGTATAAGGACCAATTTTCAGCATGCTGGAATAGGGCCGGTTCCAAGATGATAGGCGAGCATTAAGGTGGCTCTGGCGCAATGCAGAGGTCTTTGGCCCGCAGTTTTCAAAGGCCGCTAATGATACTCCCCGTACGGGTGGTATTGAAGCGGGTAGAAGGGGTTTTTTTTGGTTATATTTTAGGCTTGTTGGTTGACAATTGATCGCTCAATTGTTCTCTGTCTGATCCGGTTTTGGTGTCTGCTCGCCACGGAAAAAGCGTAACTGATAATTGACAGCTTCCTTGCCCGGATCCGCCAACTCGAGGGAGATGTGAATAGCTTGTTGTGACGGCATTGCCCCCCAGGCAAGGATCTCGGGCGAAAGGTACTCTTCTGGATGAATCAGTCGCTGCGCGACAACCTGATTGTTAATGTCGGAAAAATACAGAGCAATATCGGGGAAGTCCTGCGCGAACGGGGCTTCGTTGATAATCACCGTGTCGATGATGAGGGCTTGTCTGACGGTGGGATGGCTGCGCACCACTAGGTTCTGGCTGGATATCTTGCTCAGGTCGCGCAATTCAGGCAGTTCACATTTCAAATAGCTGCACGCCTTGGCGTACAGCGCGGTGACTTGAGGGTATTTGGCCAGCTTCTCATAGTGAAACCAGCCCGCCTGTGCGATCAGAATAAGTAGCAAGGCCAGACAGATCAAATACATCAGGCTGCGTGTCAGCCAGTGATTGCCTGCCGCGCTTTCTTGCTGATAATAAAAGCGCGCAGGCTCGGCGTCGCCATACTGATCGGGCAAGTCGGCGGTGTGGGCTGGGGGTTCAGGATTTGCGTCGTCAGGCGTGTTGGCGTCGGATTCGCCCAGATGTGGTTCTTTGCGGGCGTCATCGCTTTCTATGTCATCCAGAATATCTTGCGTCCAGCTTTCGTCTTCTTTCGGTGCTGAAACTATCTCTTCGACATGCTGAAGGTCGGTGCTGTAGGGATCGGGGCTCGTGTTGTCACTGTCAAGTTCAAGAAAGGATGAGCTCAGCTCGTCAGACAAGAATGTGCTGCCTGACTCGTCTCTGTCGGTATCTGGATCATCGGCGATCAGGGCATCATCGTCATCCAGTTGCATTTCGTTGTCAGTGCCGGCTGCAATGTTTGGCTCAGCGCTGTTGTCTTTGATTTCTGCACTGGTCTGTTCGAGAGTCTCTTCAAGATCAACCGGTGCTTCATTGGCTTGCGAGGGGTCGGGTTGCCCTTCGGTATTCACCGATACACCATAAGCGATGGCATCGAAAATATTCATGCATGCGCCGCACCGCACGCGCCCGTTGGCTGCACCAAGCTGCTCCTCGCTGACCTTGAAGGTGGCTTTGCAATGTGGGCAGCGGGTGTAACGGTCTGCGCTCATTATCGAAACTTTCCCTTTGGTAGCCTGCGTTTAATTCTGAGATGGTGGCATGTATGCATTGCAGATTAGCGGTGCGGATCTGCTTGCAGTGTAACGACTTTTGCTTGGTGCGCAAGCGCATGCCGAGTGACCATTACGATTGTTTAATGCCGTGCAGGCGAACCCAGTCGCCGCGGTGTTCAATCTCGGACATGGCGAACAGTCCGTCCTGTGCGTAAAAGTCCCGTAACGCGTTTGCCTGAGTATCGAGAATGCCCGAAAGCACAAGCGCGCCACCGGGACGAAGATATCGGGCCAGAGTGGCTTTCAGGTCATAGAGCGGTTGTGCGAGGATATTTGCCACCACAATATCGGCTTCAAATTCGGGTGCGTCTTCCGGGAGGTGGCAGTGAAGCGAGGCTTCCGGAATCGCGTTGCGCTGGGCGTTGTCACGGGTCGCGATCAGTGCCTGAGGATCGTTGTCGATGGCGAGCGCCTGCTGTGCCCCGAGCAGCAGGCCGGCGATGGCCAGAATGCCCGAACCACAGCCGAAGTCGACCAGCGTTTTGCCCTGCAGGTCGCATTGGTCGAGCCATTCCAGGCATAAAGCGGTGGTGGCGTGTGTGCCCGTGCCAAACGCCAAGCCAGGATCGAGTAGCAAATTCACCGCGCCGGGCTCAGGCGGAGGGCACCAGCTGGGACAAATCCATAGTCTTTCGCCAAAACGCATGGCTTTGAAGTTCTCAATCCATTTTCGGGTCCAGTCCTCGTTCTCCAGCAGGTCTTCGGTGAGCGAGGGGAGCGCTTCGCCAGTAAGGTGGCCATAAACGTCATGCAGCAGCTGGCGTGCCAAGCGCATATCATCCTCTGCGGAAAAGAGACCTATTACGATGGTGTGTTCCCACAATGGGGTGGTGCCTCGTGGTGGTTCGAACAGGGGCTGATCTTCCGCATCCAGCAGTGTGACCGCCGAGGCGCCTGCGGCGAGCAGGGCTTCCTCAAAGTGTTCGGCTTTGTCAGGCGAAAGTTGCGCTCGCAGCTGTATCCAATGGGTCATATTACTGCGGCCCTTTTGCAATGAGCTTTTCAAGATAATGAATGTTGAAGTCTACATTGCGGAATCCTTCATCGCGCACCAGCCGCTGGTGCAGGGCAATGTTGCTGTTGATGCCATCGACGACGATTTCATCGAGTGCGTTTTTTACGCGATTGAGTGCGGATTGCCGATCTTCGCTATGGCAAATCAGTTTGGCGACCAGAGAGTCGTAATACGGCGGTACGGTATATCCACTGTACAAATGCGAGTCGACGCGCACACCCATGCCGCCGGGGGCGTGGAACTGACGCACCAGGCCCGGGCTGGGAACGAAGGTTTCTGGGTCTTCGGCATTGATGCGACATTCGAACGCATGCCCTTTGAACGTGATCTGGTCCTGCGTTACCGATAGCGGCAATCCGCTGGCAATGCGAATCTGTTCCTTGACGATATTGATGCCGGTGATCATTTCCGATACGGGATGTTCTACCTGCACGCGGGTATTCATTTCAATAAAGTAGAACTGCCCACCCTGATAGAGAAATTCAAAGGTGCCTGCGCCCCGGTAATGAATGTCCAGGCAAGCCTGAGTGCAGGCTTTGAATACGGCCTGGCGGGCCGACTCGTCAATATTCGGCGCGGGGGCTTCTTCAATGACTTTCTGATGACGGCGTTGCAGTGAGCAGTCGCGGTCACCCAGGTGTATTACGCCACCCTGGCCATCAGCGAGCACCTGCACTTCAACGTGGCGGGGGTTATCCAGAAATTTTTCGAGATAAACAGTGCCATCGCCAAACGCGGATTTGGCCTCGTTCTGCGTCACTTGAATCGCCCGCAGAAGATCGGCCTCTTCATGCACGACCTTCATGCCTCGTCCGCCGCCACCTGCGGCGGCTTTAATCATTACGGGGTAGCCAATCTTGCGGGCAATGGCGCGCGTACGGTCCTGGTTGTTGGTGATGGGGCCATCGGAGCCGGGAACCGTGGGCACCCCAGCCTTGGCCATTGCCTGTATGGCCGAGACCTTGTTGCCCATTAGCCGAATCACATCCGGTGATGGGCCAATAAACGTGAAACCGCTTTTTTCTACCTGCTCTGCAAAGTCGGCATTTTCTGCCAGAAAGCCATAGCCCGGATGGATGCCTTCCGCATTGGTGACTTCAGCGGCGCTGATAATGGCGGGAATATTGAGATAACTTTCGGCAGGGTTGTTGTTGCCAATACATACAGACTCGTCAGCGAGGCGGACGTGCATCAGATCGCGATCAACTTTGGAATGCACTGCGACGGTAGGGATGCCCATTTCCTTGCAGGCCCTCAGAATCCGTAAAGCAATTTCCCCGCGGTTGGCGATGAGTATTTTCTTTAGCATTTGATATCCCGCAAGCTAAGCGATCGTGAAAAGAGGTTGATCAAACTCAACTGGTTCACCATTTTCAACGTCGATCGAAATAATCGTACCGCTGCGATCGGCCTCTATCTGATTCATCATTTTCATGGCTTCGACGATACACAGGACGTCACCGGCTTTGACGGTTTGCCCTTCCTCAACGAAAGGGTGTGCTTCCGGTGAGGGAGCACGGTAAAACGTACCTACCATGGGCGAATTGATCGTATTGGCCTGACTTTCGGGTGCGGCTGATACAGCAGATGCCGGTTCTCGCGCTTCTGTCTGAATGCTGCTGGTAGCTGGGGGGGCTGCCTGCGTGGCAACGGCGTGTTGTTGCCGTGAACGACGAGATAGTCGAATGGCGTCTTCACCTTCTTTTATTTCGAGTTCTTCAATGTCTGATTCTTCGATGAGCTCGATAAGCTTCTTGATCTTGCGAATATCCATGATAGTTGTCCCAATATTTGCCCGCTTCGGCTATTTGCTCAGCATTTTGGCGGCAGCTTGAAGGGCTGCGTCGTACCCAAAGCTACCCAGGCCGCATATAACGCCTCGGGCGATATCCGAAAAATAGGAGTGCTGGCGAAAACTTTCCCGCGCATGCACGTTTGATAAATGCAGTTCAATAAAGGGGATGTCCACGCCCAAGAGTGCGTCGCGCAGGGCGACGCTGGTGTGCGTGAAGGCGCCCGGATTGAACAGAATGAAATGAATGGATTCCTCTCTCGCCTGATGAATGCGATCGATCAGGGCGTGTTCGGCATTGCTCTGAAAGGTGCTCACACTCAGGCCGAGCGTTGCGGCCTGTTTGGTGAGTCGCTGATCTATGTCATCCAGCGTTTCAGAGCCATAAATGTCGGGCTCTCTGGTTCCCAATAGGTTTAGATTAGGGCCATTTAACACCAGAATTGCTGACATGATGGGCTTCCTGAGAATCTGCTTATTTTTCGTGTTGAGAGTATTCTAGAATGCGCCCAGAAGGTCGACAACAGTCTTTTCCGGGCTGAAGAATTATATTGTTGAATGCTGGCCAGTTTGCCTACATTTGTAGTGCGTTACAAGCATAATCGCCGCATAATGTGTGCGAACTTGGCCTTTATTCTGAAAATATGCGTACGGAATTACGGCCATTACGTTTGGCGTCATACAAGGCTTGATCGGCGCGTTCGCAGACGGTTTGTGCCGGCGCTTCGCCCGCCAGGGCAATGCCGCAACTGAAGCTCACCTTAAAAGTGCTGTCGCCTGCGGGCTGGGGCAGCTCTGAAAAGCGTTCACGAATATCGTTAATGATGGTGCGCGCATCGGATTCGCCGGTGTTGGGGAGCACGATCGCGAACTCTTCACCTCCATAGCGGCCGATATGATCGGTTTTGCGCAGCCTTTGTTTTAGAAACAACGACAAGCTTTTCAGCACGCGGTCACCAATCGGGTGGCCGTAGTTATCGTTGATCTTCTTGAAGTAATCGATGTCCAGCATGGCAAATGATATGGGGTAGCCATGCTTGCGCGCCTTCACCAGCTCCAGCTCGAGAAGGTGGAGCGTATGGGTGTGGTTATACAAACCGGTCAGGCTATCGCGAATCATCAGTGCAATGAGTGATCGAGCCCGGCGACCACGATTATGAATCGTGGCCGTGAGGTGTTTGGGGTCGATAGGTTTGGTCAGAAAGTCATCACCCCCGAGGCTCATGGCGTGCAACTGCTTATTGACGTCATCCTCGGCAGAGAGATAAATGATGGGTACGCTATGGAAGCGATCTTGTTGGCGAATAACTCTGGCGAGTTCCATGCCGGTACAACCCGGCATGTACATGTCCATGATGATGATCTCGGGTTGGAAGCTTTCGAGAGCAATCAGCAGTTGCATAGGGTCGGTGATGACGTGGGGTTGCATCCCGGCCTTGGCAAGCACGTTCTCAATGTGCTTGGCCTGCGATTTGGAGTCGTCAACAACCAGAATGCGGTAGGGGTCTTGTGGTGAGGCATGTGTGTATTGCTCGATCTTTTCTATCAGCTGGCCAGGATCGAGCGACTGAAAGAAAAACTCCTCGCCGCCACATCGGGATGCCATCAGACGCGTTTCGATATCATCCAGCCGATCACTGACAAAAATGATCGGAATGGGGGTTTCATGGCTGGCCTGAATCTGCTGGATCACCTCAATACCCTGGCGTTCCCCATGTTCAAAGTCGATATCTGCCACAATCGTTTCGGGCTTGTCGTGAATCGCGGCATGAATCAGTTCTTCGGCCGTCTGAAAGCTGATTGAGCGGAAACCGAAAAACTCCAGCTGATTGCTGATGCGTTGTGCATATTCCACATTATTAAGGGCCAGATAAACGGGGGTGCGCAGAAACGTTCGGGGGCCCGCAAGTTCGCTATGTTCGCTGGCGGCATACAGATCACTTTTACGCAGGGTGCACTCGTTGAGCTGGTGAATGATTTTGGTAAAGCCGCTGCGCTGCTCGGCATTGGGAACGGCACCCTCCGGCAGTGTAGCGAACATTTTCAACAGTTTGCGTGCGGCCTGCTCCTGCCCCACCATGTCAAAGCGGGCTGCAAAGCGTTCCAGTTTTTCAGTGGCTTCTTGTAATTCCGCCACGCGCTCTGCATCCTGCCAATTCTCGTGTTGCCATTTTTGGAACAGTTCCAGAACCAGGCGTGCTTGCGTGGTAACACGCTTGGCGAAGAGTTGTTTTAGTTTTTCTCGTTGGTTATCGGAGGACATCCATCAGCCTGTTATTTGTGCCAGATGTACGCAATGAGGCAGGTCACGCGCGCACGGGATCAGTTCATTCATCTAACATTATTGCTTACATTTCTTATCTGTCTATAGTGATGGGTAGCGTGCCGTTGTCAAACAGCGGTTTAATGTTGAAGCGTGATGCATTTGCAAAAGTACGCGTGAACCGCGGCAACAACAACGAAGATTGGGTATGAGCGAACAGGAATTCCACCACAAGCGCACCTTGGAGCAAGTGTTAGCCATGTTTGTGGGCGCGCTGCTGCTGGTGCTGCTAATGGGCAGTTTCACCGTAAACGTATACAACATGCGCAATTATCTGGCGCAGCAGCTGCAGTCGCATGCACAGGACGCCGCTACCTCGCTGGGCTTATCGTTATCTACGGTCGTTGATGCGCGTGATCTGGTGCTGGCTGAACGGATGATGGCGGCAATTTTTGATAGCGGCGATTATCAGAGGGTGGTGTACAGGGATCTTCAAGGGCTGTCGCTGGTCGCCTTTAATGCGCAGGCTGAGGTGGCGTCGGTGCCGCGATGGTTTACGAGTCTGATCAGTCTGCAGGCCCCTGTTCAGCACGCACAGGTGATGTCGGGATGGAGTCAGCTGGGGGTGCTGGAAGTACAAAGTCATGTGGGCTATGCCTATCTTGAACTGTGGCAGCTTGCGCGCAATCAATTGGGGTTTTATGGGCTTGCTGCGCTGGTCGTGCTGGCCCTGATGCATCTCATGTTGCGCCATATCTTGCGCCCTCTGCAACGCATGGAGCAGCAGGCGCACGATCTGGCAGAAAAACGCTTTGAGCTGCGCGCGCCCATTCCGCCTACACGCGAGTTAGCCCGTGTTGCCGTAGCGATGAATGAGATGGCAGACACCTTGGGCAATGTATTTGGTGAGCAGCTTGCGCTCATTGAAAGTCTGCGCCAACAGTCGATGCTTGATGGTTTGACCGGCCTCAACAATCGGGAGGGTTTTGACCGCCGACTGCGTGCAGAGCTTGAATCGCAGGAGCGTGTGGTACAGGGGAGTCTGTTACTGCTGCAATTGCACGATTTTGGCAGTGTGAATCAGCGCTTGGGCCGTGAGGAAGCCGACAGCCTGCTGCAAACGGTTGCTCATACGCTCACCGAGCTTATCCAACAGCATTCGGGTGCTTTTGCGGCACGCCGAAATGGCGCCGACTTCAGCATTTTTGTTCCGGGCGTGACGGGGGATGCTGCAGAAGATATTGCGGCGCACCTGGTATCGCGGATTGCCAGTCTACAGCAGGTGCGTCAGTTATTGCGCGACGATATTGTGCAGGTGGGGGTCGCGTGTGTTGTTGATCAGGATGATGCGCGAAGCTTGCTGTCCAAGGCCGATATGGCGCTCACTCAGGCGCAGGGGAAAGGTATTTCAGGTTGGCAGCGTTTTGCGCGCCTGGGCGAGCAAGGCGTGCTTGAAGAGGTGCGTCAGGCAAGTGAATGGCACGCGTTGCTGCAGCAGGTACTGGCTGAAGATGCGCTCGTTTTGCACTGGCAACCGGTTTATAAGGCGGGGCAGCAGGCCTTGCTTTACCATCAGGTGCTGGCCCGCATACAGGTCGAGGGAGAGTTGCTGGTGGCGGGTGTGTTCCTGCCGATGGCAGAACGCTTTCAGTTGATGAGCCGTTTCGATCAATTGGTCGTAAAGCGGGTACTTGAACAGTTGGAAGGGCTTGCGTCACGCGAAACGGTTAACTTTGGCATTAGTCTTTCGGAGCACTCCGTTGCAAGTGCTGAATTTCTCGACTGGTTAGAAGCGGCGCTTGGCGCGCGCCCGGAATTGGCAAAAGCGTTAATCTTTGAAGTGCCCGAGCATGTGGTGACTGCGCATGAGAATGGCTTAAATGCGCTTATTTCCATTTCGCGCCGCTTGGGCTTTCGCGTTTTTGTCGAGCGCTTTGGTGTGGCGTCGGTACCCTTTACGTATCTACAGCGAGTGTCGCTGGATGCTATCAAGATAGATCACAGTTTTGTGCGTGATATTCAGAACAATCCCGACAACCAGTTTTTTGTGCGCACGGCGGTTCAGATCGCGCACAGTCAAGGCATTCAGCTCATAGCAGTGGGTGTAGAGTCGGAGTCGGAATTGCAGGTGCTCACCTCTCTGGGCATCGACGGGGTGATGGGCTATCATCTGGGGCGCCCCGGCGGTGAGCCGGCGGTTTTGAGTTAACCCTTATTTTGTTGGCAGCCAGATAAAAGGAATCCATTCTTATATGGAAGAGTTCAGGGCCTTTCTCAGGCATCGCAAAGAAGATTTACAGGATTATCTTGGTGGCGGCACCGTGGCAAAGCTTGCGGGTATTCTCGGTGCTGCTTATTTGTTACTCGCCTTGCTTCTGGGTATCTGGTGGAGCAGTGAGCCGGATCTGTTCGACGTAGAGCAGCATGCGGAGCAGGTGGCAGAGCAGGAAAGTCGTCAGGTAGTGACCGGCTTTACCATGACCGCTACCCTGATCCGGCTCGCAGAAACCCTGCTCGATAAGCAGGGCGGCTACGTTACTAACGACATACTTCCTCCCGGAGTATGGCTGGATAACATTACCAATTGGGAATTTGGCGTGCTTGTGCAGATTCGCGATTTGGCACGGGTGTTTCGCAAAGACTTGAGTCGCTCTCAAAGTCAGTCGACGGAAGATAAAGATTTAACGATCGCCGAGCCCCAATTCCATTTCGATAATAATAGTTGGGCGATACCGGCCAGCGAATCCGAATATCGACGTGGTATCAAGGCGATGCGGCGTTATCTTCTCCGCTTGTCTGACCCTGCCAGTCCTGATGCGCAATTCTATGCACGTGCCGATAATTTGCGTAGTTGGTTGTCGGAGGTAGAGAACCGGCTGGGTAGTTTGTCGCGCAGGCTGAGTGAGAGCGTAGGGCGTCCGCAAATCGATCTGGGGTTGGCGGGAGAGGCCAATGCAAGCCAGTCAACAGCGGGCGAGGGTTTCAAGGAGAGTAAAACGCCTTGGCTGAAAATTGATGATGTGTTTTATGAGGCGCGGGGCACTACTTGGGCGCTGGTGCATATTCTCAGGGCGGTTGAGGTAGATTTTCACAAGATCCTTTCGGATAAGAATGCCTTGGTCAGTTTGCGGCAGATTCGTCTTGAGCTGGAAGCGACTCAAGCAAGTGTGTGGAGTCCTGTGGTGTTGAATGGCGGGGGGTTTGGCGTGTTGGCCAATCACTCTCTGACGATGGCGTCTTATATATCGAGGGCGAGTGCGGCGATCATCGATTTACGTAATCTGTTGGAGCAGGGTTAGCGCACTTTCTTGGGAGGTATGAAAAAGCCGCTTACAAAGCGGCTTTTTCATTGCGATGCTGTGCTTTACTTCTTAAAGTTTGCTACCGCTTTCTCGATCGAGGCGCGGGCGGCGTCGGCATCTTCCCAGCCTTTCACCTTCACCCATTTGCCCTTTTCCAGATCCTTGTAGTTTTCGAAGAAGTGCTGAATCTGATCCTTGAGAAGCTGGGGGACATCATCAATGTCCTGAATGTCCTGATACTGCATGGAAAGCTTGTCGTGAGGCACAGCGACCAGCTTTTCGTCGCCGCCGGCTTCGTCATCCATATTCAGCATACCGACGGGGCGGCAGCGAATAATGGAGCCAGGAATCACCGGGTAGGGTGTGATGACCAAGACATCCAATGGATCGCCATCATCGGCCAGGGTATTGGGAATAAAACCGTAGTTTGCGGGATAAAACATGGGGGTTGCCATGAAGCGGTCTACCATTACGGCGCCCATATCCTTATCGATTTCGTACTTTACAGGCGAGCTGTTGGCCGGGATTTCAATCGCGACATAGATGTCATTGGGCAATTCCTTGCCGGCAGGTATGTTATCGAAGTTCATGGTATTGACTCCTACGGGGTGGGCCTAAAAATTGGAAGCGGCGATTATACGGTGTAGAGGATGGCAAACCAATAGTTTAAGCGGTTAAGCGCCGCAGCTGCTTCACGCCTTCGGAGGTCCCGCATAAAAGTATGTCGGCTGGCCGTCGCGCAAACAAGCCATTGGTCACTACGCCGGGTATTTGATTGATCTCACTTTCGAGTGTTTGCGGCGCAGGAATCTTCAGGTGATGGACGTCCAGAATAATATTGCCATTATCGGTGACGAAATTTTCCCGCCAAACAGGGTCGCCACCCAGCTTTACCAATTCACGCGCTACCAGTCCGCGAGCCATGGGCAGCACTTCAACCGGAAGCGGGAAATTGCCCAGTAACTCAACCTGCTTGCTTGCGTCCACAATGCACACAAACTCTTGTGCCACTTGTGCCACGATTTTTTCACGCGTTAACGCGCCACCGCCACCTTTGATAAGTTCAAGATGCTCATTCACCTCATCGGCGCCATCCACGTAGAACTGCATGCTTTCGATGCTGTTCAGGTCATAAACGGCAATCCCGTGTTGTTTGAGCCGCTCTGCACTGGCTTCGGAGCTGGCAACGGTGCCATCAAAGAGATGTTTGAACTCAGCAAGCGCATCGATAAAAAAATTGGCGGTAGATCCGGTACCAATGCCTACGATGCTGTCGCTATCGAGCTTGGGGCGAATATAGTCGGCGGCTGCTTGGGCAACGGCTTGTTTAAGCTGATCTTGATTCATGAGTGCTCCAGTGGGCGAGTGCAGGCCTTAAAAGGCGCCATTATAGGAGGGGAGCGTGCAGCAGTAAAAGCCTGTCAGGATGCATTTTGACGTGAAACAAATGCGGGCACCTCTCCGGCAGGAATTGGGCGACCAAATAAATAGCCTTGCAGTGTGTCGCAGTTATGTTCGCGTAAAAAGTGGCTTTGGGTTTCGCTTTCAACACCCTCCGCAACAACTTTGAGGCCCAATGTATGCGACAGGCCGATAATGGCTTTCACGATCGCTTCGTCATTGCGGTCAACGCTAATGTCTTTGACGAAGCTCTGATCTATTTTAAGGCAGTCGAGCGGGAGTTGGCGCAGATAGTTGAGTGAGGAGTAGCCCGTGCCAAAATCATCTACTGCGATCTCTACGCCCAGTGTATGGATCTTGTTGAACATATTGATGGTGCTTTTGGGGTCGTCCATCACAGTGCTCTCGGTCAACTCAAGTTCCAGGCAGCTGGGTGCTAATTGCGAGTCATGCAGCGTGCTTTCGAGAATTTCGAGGAAGTTATTTGCCTGAATCTGGCGATTGGATATGTTGACGGCCAGTTTTACGGATTCATCCACAATGCCTTCCTGTTGCCAGGTGCGCACTTGTGTGCAGCAGTGGCGCAGCACCCATTCACCCAGCCGCGGAATCAAGCCGGTCTCTTCGGCGATGGGGATGAATAGCGCCGGGCTTATCCACTCGCCTCCGCGTTGCCAGCGCATCAGCGCCTCAAAACCCACCAGGCGCCCGGAGCGGGCGTCAAACTGCGGCTGATAGAATGCGCTCAGCTCGTTCTCGTTAATGGCGCTATTCAGTGCCCGGGCAATCTCCATGCGTTTTAATGCCTGTGCTTCCAGTTCGGGAGAAAAGTAGGCGAATTGGCTGCGGCCCTTGCGTTTAGCCTGATACATGGCGGCGTCAGCTGCTTTGAGGAGGTCCGATGAGGAGTGATAGTTGTCGTCAAAAATGGCAATACCGATGCTGCTTGAAACGATGACTTCGTGGTTTTCCAGTGTGTGGGGTATCACTAGTTGATCGAGAATTTTTTGCGCGACAAGGCTTGCGGTTTCTTCGTTCTCAAGTCCGGTCAGAATGACGGCGAATTCGTCGCCGCCCAGTCGCGCGATAAAGTCACTTTTTCGCACGGCGTTGCGAATACGCAGTGCCACGCTCTTTAGTAGCATGTCGCCCACATCGTGGCCCAGCGAGTCGTTAATGTTTTTAAAGTGGTCGAGGTCTAGAAACAGCAATGCGAGCGTGTGGTCGTCCCGCCGCGCTTTTTCCATGAGGTTAACCAGGATGTTGCTGATTTCTTCGCGGTTGTAGAGGCCAGTGAGCTGGTCGAGCTGGGCGAAATGTTGCAGCTGTTCGAACGCCTCTTCCAAGCTCTCCCGTTGCGCGTGAATAAGTCTTCGCTGTTCATCGAGTTCGAGAAAGATGGTGACCTTTGCGCGAATGATTTCAGGCTCAATCGGCTTGAATAATACGTCCACCGCACCGCTGGCGTAACTTTCTATCAATACTTCATTGCTGCGCTCTGTGCCGGTGATAAAAATGATGGGCACAAACTGTGTGGCCGCTTGAGCTTTGAGCGTTTCTGCGACGCGAAAGCCGTTGATGTCAGGCATTTTGACATCCAGCAGGATGAGTGACAGTTCGTGTTTTTCAGCCAGATCAATGGCTTGTCGCCCAGAAGTGGCTTTCACGATTTCAATGCCGGGCCGCGAGATTATGGCTTCGAGCATTGTCAAATTAGCAGGGATGTCATCGACAATCAGGATGTGTTGCGGACTTGAACGCATGGTGGCTCGCAAACTTCAGGTTGACCCATGCCTGCGTTGTTGTCCGTGAGCCAAAGCTCCTACAACCGGCAAGAATAATGTTCAACGATGAAAAGTTTGTTTTGCCCGTGCCTTTCTTCGTTGAATCAGGCTTATTTTAGGTGTAGCAGAGAGACTATGAATTATCCACTCGTTTCAAGGCTTTAATTTAGGTAGAATCTGCGCCGCATCGGTACGCTATTGGTATCGGTATTCTTACAATAAGATCGTATCCCAATCCGAGTTGATCCTCTGTACTCCAGGCTAAGTAAATGAGCATGTTGAACCGCTACATAAAAAAAATACTCGACGCGCGTGTCTATGATGTGGCGATCGAATCTCCCCTGACCCACGCGTCTCAATTATCGGAGCGTTTCGGGAATCAGATTTATCTCAAGCGGGAAGACCTACAGCCGGTGTTTTCGTTCAAGCTGCGTGGTGCCTACAACAGGGTGCGTCAGTTGTCGGAGCAAGAGCGCAAGAAAGGTGTGATTGCGGCGTCGGCGGGGAATCATGCGCAAGGATTGGCATTGGCGGCCAAAAAACTGGGCATCAAGGCCACTATCGTAATGCCTAAAACCACGCCTGAAATCAAAGTGAACTCGGTACGGGCCAAAGGCGCAAAAGTTGTTCTGATTGGTGATGCGTTTGATGAAGCATCGGCCTATGCGCAAGAGCAGGTAGCCAAGAAGGGATTGGTTTATGTGCCACCCTATGATGATGAGGATGTGATTGCCGGTCAGGGAACGGTGGCAATGGAAATGTTGATGCAGCATACCGAGTCGGCACATGCGGTGTTTGTTCCGGTTGGGGGGGGTGGCCTGATCGCCGGTATGGCGGCGTACATCAAGTATGTGCGGCCCGACGTCAAGGTGATCGGTGTGGAGCCAGAGGATGCTGCCTGTCTCAAGGCCGCACTGGAACATGACCGTCGCGTGATTCTTGACGAAGTAGGCATCTTTGCAGATGGTGTTGCCGTGCGCCAGATCGGAAAGTTGCCCTTTGAAGTGGCGCGTGAGTGCGTGGATGAAGTGGTGACTGTGAGCACCGACGAAATCTGCGCTGCGGTGAAAGATATTTTTGACGATACGCGGGCAATTGCCGAGCCTGCCGGTGCCATTGGCGTTGCCGGCCTCAAGCGTTACGTTGAGCAAACGGGCATTGAGAATGAGAACCTGCTGACTGTAGTCAGCGGGGCTAATATCAATTTTGATCGCTTGCGGTATATCTCTGAGCGTACCGAAATAGGCGAAAAACGCGAAGCCATTTTTGCGGTGACGCTGCCTGAAAAGCCAGGCAGTTATAAACGGTTTATCAAGGCGCTCCACAAGCGCAATATTACCGAGTTCAATTACCGCTACGCCGATGGCTACGAGGCGCAGGTGTTTGTTGGTGTGCAAACGGCTTTGGGTGGTCAGGAGCGAGAGCAGATCGTCACCGAATTGCGGGAGCAGGGATACCCTGTACTGGATATGACCGATAACGAGCTGGCCAAGCTGCATATTAGGCATATGGTGGGCGGCCGCTCTCCGGGAGTGGGAGATGAGCAGGTTTATCGTTTCGAATTTCCCGAACGCCCTGGAGCCTTGATGAAGTTTCTCACCTCATTAGGTACCAAATGGAATATCTCCATGTTTCATTACCGCAATCATGGCGCGGCCTATAGTCGCGTGCTGATGGGGGTGCAGGTGGCAGAGTCTGAACGGGATATCTTCAATGCCATGCTGGATGAGGTCGGTTTCCGTTACTGGGAAGAAACCGACAATGAGGCATACCAACTCTTTTTGCGCGGAGAATAGAGTTTGTAGGTGTAATTGTATAGAATTCGTGAGGTTAAAGTGGCTTGGTGATGGAAATTATCAAAAAGCGTGCTATTTTTCTGATAAATATAGGAACGGGCCTCAAACGATAATGAGACGTAAACCAGATGCAATGCTCGCGATGGTTTTGCTGTTTTGCCTTGGGCTGGCAATCAGCGGCTTTTCGTCTATTTCCGCAGGTTCAGACGAACGTCGTGCGCCCATAGAGCAAAGCAGTTCGCGTTACTGAAACCCTGCATAGTGCGAGCGCGCTGACCGATAACTTCGTTGTTCGGTCACAATGCCATCCAGCTGAATATCCCATGGTTCGATGGGCAGGTATGCGACTTTTTGCAGTTCGTAGGCGAGTCCGTATAAGCGAGGCCGACAGCTTCGTATCCTGTGCTTAAAAGCCAGCGTCCGGTCGTAATATCCTCCCCCCATTCCAAGCCGATTCCCTCTCTCATCGAAAGCCACTAAAGGCATTAGGATTACGTCTAACTGCCGGGCTGTTTTCCACTCCGAATGCCTCAGGGAAGGTTCGGCGATGCCGTAGCGGTTAGTAGTCATTCTCTGCTTGGCGCGATACCGGGCAAAGAGAAGCTGTTTGCTGTGCAAGGGGTGTAGGACGGGTAGGTACACGTCGACGCCCAGGGCCAACAGCTTGAGTATAAAAAAACCGGGATCCAATTCGCCGTCGTTGCCCAGATAAAGAGCAATACGCCGACGGGGACGAAGCAGGTAGAGATGCTTCAGACGATCGAATAGTTGCAGAGATGCGCGGCGTCTTTCGATGGTGCTTAATGTTCTTCGGCGGGCGCGCATACTGGAACGAATGCGTCGTTTTTCAGAATTGATATCAGTCATGCTTGATATCGGTCGTGTGGCTGGGGGGGGAAATAAAGCGCCCGGTGATGCCGCTGCCGGATAAGGCCTTGAACCCGGAAGTTCAAGGGGGTGATCACCATAGATAAATTAGGCTTTCCCATCTGTGGGGACCTGCACACATTATCCGAAGCGATTACCTGATTGGTAGTATCGGCTCGAGGACGTATCCAGCTGGCCAACATCCCAGGACGCTCAGGCATAGTATAAATACTTGGCCGCAAAAAGTAGTCCCCGTTACGAAAAAAAACAAAAGCTTAGGCGCGGGGCAGCGCTTCGTCGAGCTTGCGTTCCAGAGAGTCGAGCAGCTCTTCCTGCCCCATGTTCGAGGCCATGCTTTCCATCATTTCATAGGTAATGTTCAGGGCGGCCATGACGGCGATACGTTCCGTGCCATGCACTTTTCCCGAGGCGCGTATTTCGCGCATTTTGGTGTCCAGATGGTCGGCCGCCTGACGCAGAGCGGGTTTCTTTTCATCGGGGCAGGCGACCAGATAGTCTTTCTCAAGAATTTTGACTTCGAGGGTGTTGGGATCGGCCATTTAAGATTGCTCCAGGGCTTTGAGGCGACCAATCATCGCTTCGATTTTATTTCGGGCCAGGTCGTTTTTTTGCAGCAGGCGAGCGCGCTCGTTCTGCCAATCTTCTTGCAATTCGCGCAGCGCGGCATTGTCCGCTTCGAGCTTTTGACAGTACGCCAGCAGTTGGTCGACTTTGTCGGAGAACTGACTCAGGCGAGACTTTTCCATGGTTTTTTCCCAGTTGTATGCAAGCTAAATCGAGCGTTGTGTCTGATGGTGACCCGTAGGCGGGTACCGAGCAAGACTATAATTTGGCCTAGGCTGAGGGTCAATAAGGCTATGATCCAAACCGGGATCAATCGTATAATCGGGGCCAAATTTTTTGAAGGAGAGCACGCCAAATGAGCGAAGGTCAACATCCAGACAGTGAATTTGACTGGCTGGCTAATGTCTATACCACGCAAGGTGCGATCAATCATCCCAGCGAGTTGCACGGTTTGTTGCTCGGCCACTTGGCTGCGGGAGCGCGGTTCGATAACACTGAGTGGCTCGGAATGGTGCTGGAGCATATGGGGATCGAGCAACTGGATATGACGCGGCAGCCCGGATTGGCCGATGATCTTGCGGGGCTGTATGAGCATGTTGATCAGGAAATTGAGCAGGACTCCTCTGCCTTTGCCTTGCTATTACCGGATGACGACTATGCGCTGACCGAGCGACTGGAAGCGCTCGCGTTATGGGTGCGTGGCTTTTTGGAGGGAATTGCGCTTTCGGCGCAGGAACAGCTTGCAAAAGTGGATGACGAACTGCAGGAAATGTTGCGAGATCTGGTGCAAATCAGTCAGCTTGATGAGCGGGTGAGTACCTCCGAGGACGCGGAACGCGAATTTTTTGAGATTTGTGAGTATGTTCGTATCGGAGTGCTTAACCTCTACGCAGAGTTTAATGCGCCGGCCAAAACTGAAGACGCTCAGCCGACTCTGCACTAGGCGCTGAGACATTTTAACAACGGGTTTAGTTTGATATTCATGAATAAAAAAGAGTTCCTGCGCCGCCGCCAGTATCTCGCCGAACAGATGGGCGAAAACAGTATTGCCATTCTTCCCTCGGCCAGCCTCAAGTCCCGTAATCGTGATGTGGACTTTCACTTTCGACAGGACAGCGATTTTTATTATCTGAGCGGCTTTGATGAGCCTGAAGCCGTTTTGGTCATCATACCTGGGCGGGAGCATGGCGAGAGCGTGTTGTTCTGTCGCGAACGGAATCCGGAAAAAGAGCAGTGGGACGGTTACATCGCCGGGCCTGATCGTGTCACGGCAAAACTGGGTATCGATGATGCCTTTCCCATCAATGATATTGACGAAATTCTGCCTGGAATGATTGAGGGCACCGACAAGGTGTATTACTCCATCGGATTGGACCCGCAGTTTGATGCCCGCGTGATGGAGTGGATCAATGTGATTCGCAGTAAGGTGCGCAGTGGTGCGCACCCGCCTGGTGAGTTTGTTGCGCTTGAGCACGCCTTGCACGAGCTGCGTCTCTTTAAGAGCCCTGCAGAGTTGAAAGTGATGGCGCGGGCCGGTGAAATCAGTGCACAGGCGCACATTAAGGCGATGCAGGCATGTCGGCCAGGTATGTATGAGTACCAGCTCGAAGCGACGCTGCTGCATGAATTCATGATGCAAGGGGCACGTTTTACTGCGTATCCTTCGATCGTTGGTTCGGGGAAAAACGCCTGCGTACTGCATTACATCGACAATCAGTCCGAGATGAAGGCCGGTGATCTGGTGTTGATTGATGCGGGTTGTGAGCTGGGCAACTATGCCGCAGATATTACCAGGACCTTTCCCGTGAGCGGTAAGTTTTCTGCCGAGCAAAAGGCGGTGTATGAAATTGTATTAGCCGCGCAATTGGCAGCCATCAAGGAAGTGAAGGCGGGTAACCATTGGAATCACCCGCATCAGGCTGCCGTTGAAGTCATCACGCAAGGGCTGCTCGATCTGGAAATTCTCCACGGTGATCTCGACGCCTTGATTGAGGAAGAAGCCTATAAGTCTTATTACATGCATCGCACCGGCCACTGGCTAGGTTTGGATGTGCATGATGTGGGCGAATACAAGGTGGGGGGAGAGTGGCGCGTGTTGGAGCCCGGGATGGTGATGACCGTGGAGCCGGGGCTGTACTTTCCCCAAGATTGCACAAGCGTCGCGAAGAAATGGCGCGGTATCGGCATTCGTATCGAGGATGATGTGGTGGTTACCGATAAAGCGCCCCGCGTGTTGACGAAAAGTGTGCCAAAAACTGTTGCTGAAATCGAAGCCTTGATGCAGCGGACCTAACGGGATACGTCATGCGCGCAATCAATGCCGAACTGCTGGAGCAAAATGGAGCCCACTACGATGCAGTCATCGTGGGTGCAGGTATGGTCGGGTTGTCGTTGGCGTGTGGCTTGACGGAGCAACTCAAGCGTATTCTGGTGATTGAAGCGTATCCATTCAAAGTAGACCCCCAGCCCGCCACACGCAGCTTCGATGAGCGCTCTACGGCACTGGCCTGGAGTAGCGTAGAAATTTTGCAACGTCTCAATGTGTGGCCAATGTGCGAGTCGTCAGCGCAGGAAATCAAAAGTGTGCATGTGTCTGAGCGAGGGCGTTTTGGCGTGACGCAGATTACTGCCGCAGACAGCCCTGCAGACACCTTGGGCTATGTGCTCCCGAATCGTGCGCTTGGCGGGGCACTGGTGCAGCGCTTGCAAGCAACGTCGGTCGACCTGTTAAGCCCATGCAAAGTATCAGCGGTTGTACAGAGAGAAAACGGGGTGACCTTGCAGCTCGATTGTGAGGGGCTCGCTACAGAGTGCTCAGCAGAATTGTGTCTGGTCGCTGACGGCAGCGATTCAGCCACCGTAAAGTTAATGGGTATCGAGACCTCAACCTACGATTATCAGCAGCACGCTGTGATTTGCAATGTAGCTACCAGTCTGCCAAATCATGGGGTCGCCTTCGAGCGCTTCACCCGATCAGGCCCTCTTGCCATGCTGCCTTTGTCGCAAACAACCAGTGCCCTGGTATGGACGATGCCCCCCGCGCTGGCCGAAGAACGGCTGGCTCTCAGCGACAATGCGTTTTTACGCGCCCTGCAGGAGGTATTCGGCGATCGGTTGGGGATGCTGGAAAGTTGCAGCCCAAGGGTTTCCTATCCTTTGCGTTTGACTCGCGCAAAGGAGTTGAGTCGGCGCCATTGTTTTGTGGTGGGGAATGCAGCGCAAAGTTTGCATCCGGTGGCAGGGCAGGGATTCAATTTGGCGCTGCGGGGTGTCGTCCATTTGCTTGCGGGTATTCATGATGCACTGCGCAGTCACAGGCCAATTGGGGATTTGGCGCTGCTTGCCGGTTTGGCCGAGCAATGTCAGTCTGATCAGCGGCAAACAGTTTTCTTCAGTGACCAGCTTATCAAAACATTCGGAACGCGCTCACTGCTGTTGGGCGGACTGCGCGATGCGGGTTTGGTGGTGTTGAATAATCTGCCTCCTCTGAAGCGGTGGTTTGCCGAGCAGAGTATGGGTTTGGGCCAGCCATTGCCGTTTAACCGTTTGGGGGCAGCCGAGTGATGCGTCAGGACACGGACTTCGATCTTGTGATCGTGGGGGCCGGCATGGTCGGAGCTGCACTGGCGCTGTCTTTGCAGGGGCGTGGCTTGCGAATTGCGCTGGTGGATGCAGCAAAGGGGCCCCCTGTTGTTGCGGCTGACCCCGGGAGTGCCGTCAACGACTTCTCGCCACGTGTCAGCGCCCTGACACTGCAGTCACAGAAACTACTTCAGGCATTGGGTGTGTGGTCCTGTCTGGAACCGTTCGCCTGCGCTTACGAGCATATGCGAGTCTGGGACGCCTTGGGTACCGAACATATCACGTTCAACGCAGGCGATGTGCCTAGTCAGTCGCTCGGCTTCATTATCGAGAATCACCGTGTCATTGCGGCGCTGCACAATAGACTTGCTGCGGCTGAGCATATTCGTGTGTATTGGCAATCACCATTGCATGCGCTTCAGCGCGAGGAACATGAAGGAGAGCATGTATATCTTCTGCAGTGTGGTGAGCATGCGTCGCTGCGTGCGAAGCTGGTTGTGGGCGCCGATGGGGCGCTGTCACGGGTGCGGCAATTGGCCCAGCTGCCCACCAGAGAATGGGATTACGAGCATGTGGCTATCGTGTGCACGGTCAAAACGGGGGCTGCACACCAGGCGACAGCCTGGCAACGGTTCGATGAGAGCGGGCCGCTAGCCTTTCTTCCCCTAGCCGACGGTCGTGGTGGCGAACGTTTGTGCTCCATCGTATGGTCTCAAAAAACAGAGGTCGCTGAACGTCTGCTGGCACTCGATGATGAGGCGTTCGCGCGCGAATTGGCATTGGCAATAGAAGGGCGCCTTGGCGCCGTTGAACAGGTATCTCCGCGCCAGAGTTTTCCTTTGCGGCAGCGCCATGCGAAGCGCTATGTGCAGGACCAGGTTGTGCTGGTGGGTGATGCTGCGCATAGCATTCATCCCTTGGCAGGGCAGGGTGTGAACCTTGGACTTAAGGATATTTCGGTGCTGAGCACGCAGATAATCAATGCTCAGGACCAGCAATTGCCTGTGTGGCAGGCGCAGTTTCTGGCAAGGTATCAGCGCGAGCGCCAGGCAGATAATTTGCTCATGATGGGCGCGATGGAGTTTTTTAAGCGCTTGTTTGAGCAGCCAGATCCTTTTGTAAGGCTGCTGCGCAACTCAGGCATGGGCTGGTTAAACAGGCAGCGGCCGTTAAAAAATATGCTTGCACGTCAGGCGATGGGATTATAAATGCGGCTCGAGGCTAGTGCGTGTACAGGCGGCCGAGAATGGCCGGGACCGCGGTCTCAACTCGCAGGATGCGCGGCCCCAACGAAACACTGTTAAATCCTGCGTTCTGCAGCTTACCTACCTCATATGGCGTAAAACCACCTTCCGGCCCTATGGCAAGGCTGCATGGCTGGTTGTACGCAACCGGGCATGGCTGGTTTGCATCCGGGTGGGCAAGGAAAGCTGGGGCGGTACCTATAATGCCGGGGAGTTCGTCTTCGACAAAAGGTTTAAAAAGCTTTCGTTGGTGTACCGTTGGCAACACAGTATCCCCGGCCTGCTCCAGCCCAAGCAGCAGGTTTTCATTAATTTTCTCGTCATTTAGCCACGGGCTCTGCCAAAAGCTCTTCTCTACTTTCCATGCGTTGATCAGATAAATGCTTTTCACGCCCATGGTTGCGCTGGTTTGCAGAATACGTTTGAGCATTTTAGGGCGCG
Source organism: Oleiphilaceae bacterium (assembly GCA_041590075.1). Classification (GTDB taxonomy): domain Bacteria; phylum Pseudomonadota; class Gammaproteobacteria; order Pseudomonadales; family Oleiphilaceae; genus PZPK01. Next base: position 28,758 of record JBFHUL010000005.1, on the reverse strand, counting down.
GCAAGGCCAAAACGAGTGTGCAGGGGGCAGCCGGTGGGGGCGAAGACTGCCAGACGATCGCCAGCTCCATGGCGTGCGTACCGATGGCGGTAATGGTTGCCAGGCCAAGTTGGCCATTGACAAGACCTACTCGTAACTGTGATCCAAGGGCACTGCCAAGCGTTGAACGGGCATGTTGGAATTGTCGACCATCCACACGGGCGCTGTGGCCGTCTAGCATCTGGTGCTCTTCCAGTAACAGCCAGTTCATTCCGCCGTATCGGCCGCGCGTTCAGCCTGTTCTTTTTCTATCATGCGTGAAAACAGCAGGCCCAGTTCAAACAGCAACCACATGGGCACGGCTAATAGGGTTTGAGAGATGACATCGGGTGGCGTCAGCAGCATACCAATCACAAAGCATGCCACCACCAGATAAGGGCGCTTTTCGCTCAGGTTCTTGCAATTGGTAATGCCAGTGGCAACCAGAATAACGGTGGCAATCGGTATTTCAAAGGCCATGCCGAAGGCGAAAAACAGCTTGAGCACGAAGTCCAGATAGCGGCTGATATCGGTCATGACCGCCACGCCTTCCGGGCCAGCACTGGTGAAAAAACCAAATACCAGCGGAAACACCACGAAGTAGGCGAACGCCATACCCAGATAGAAGAGCACGATGCTGGACAGCAGCAGCGGCATGGCCAGACGCTTTTCACTGGCATACAGGGCGGGCGCGATAAACCCCCAAATCTGAAACAGGATATACGGCATCGCGAGAAACACGGCGCTCATGAAGGTCAGTTTGAATGGCGTGAGAAACGGCGAGGCAACATCCGTTGCAATCATGCTGGCGCCTTCAGGCAGGTGCGCACGCAAGGGTTCCGAGACAAACAGATAGAGATCGTTGGAAAAGTAATACAGGCCTAAAAAAATCACCAGCACGGCCAATACCGCGCGCAGCAGTCGATTGCGCAATTCAATTAAATGATTAACAAGCGGTTGTGCCTGATCAACCAGTGTATCGTTGTCGGGGTCCGGATTGTGAGCGTTCATGACTTGGTGTCGGGAGTGGGCGTATTTTTGTCCTGTGCATCGCGTGGAAGAGGCTCGTATTCCTTGAGCTCAACTTCATCGAGGGCTTCTTGAACAGTTTGTTGAATGTTCTTCACGTCTTCCTCTATATTCAGGCTCTCCCCGCTTTTCTTAAGCTCCTCTCGAAGCTCTTCAGCGTCGATTTGGCGCTCGATTTCACGCGAAAAGTTGCTCACGGTTCGCCGTGCTCGCCCTATCCACCGCCCGGCAGTGCGGGCTGCATGAGGCAGGCGCTCCGGCCCGAGCACGAGCAGAGCGATAATGGCGACGATGATGAGTTCGAGAAAGCCGATATCAAACATGAATGAGGGGTAGCACGCTTAAGGGTTGTTTTTGGTGTTGTCGGGTTTTGTTTCAACCTTTTCGGCCTTGCCTTCGATAACGTCTTTGTCGTTCTTTTGCTCTTCAAGTTGTTTCTTTTCATCATCGCTCATGGCTTTTTTAAAGCCTTTCACGGCGCCGCCAAGGTCGCTGCCCATATTGCGCAGTTTTTTGGTGCCGAATATCAACGCGACAATCAGCAGAATAATCAATAATTGGGTAGGACTAATGCCCATAACAGACTCCTATTTGGTGCGCGAGGCTTTCTCTTCGAGCCCCGAGAGGTTAAATCTTCGTTGCAACTCTCTGAGTATATCATCCGCGCCAAGTCCTAAATGTGACAACATGACGAGACTATGAAACCAGAGGTCGGCCGTTTCGTATACCAATGCTGGTTTGGCATCAGGGTTTCGCTCCGCATCCTTTGCCGCGAGCAGGGTTTCGGTGCATTCTTCACCCACTTTTTCGAGTATTTTGTTCAAGCCTTTGTGATGCAGACTCGCCACATAGGAGTCATCAGGATTTGCTTGTCTGCGTTCGATCAGCACTTCCTGCAATTGTTCCAGTACTGTTGACATAATTTCCTCTCATTTAGCGCCCGCTATATGCGCAGGGCGCATATTAAACGGAATGATGGGGGCGCAGTAAAAAATAACCGCCGGCCAGCACGGGCAGCACGTTCGCCCATTCAAGGCCAGTGAGCCACTCTTGTATGTGTAGCTCTCCGAGACTCAAACCCAGAGCGACGAGCGCTGTGCCGATCACAATATCCCGTCGGCGACGGCTCTGGCTCTGTATGGTTTCGCGTAATCCGCGCCATTCCATTTCTCGTTGCCTGCTGAGGCTGTCGAGTTGTTTTACCTGCTGCATGGCATCAAACAGCAGTTTAGGCACTTCATGGGAGTGCTCGAGCCATTCCGGTAAGTGCTGGCGCAGGTTCTTCAGTACGCCCGGTGGTGCAATACGCTGTTTCATCCAATTCTCAAGATAGGGCTTGGCGGTGTGCCACAAGTCGAGATCGGGATATAACTGTCGTCCAAGCCCCTCAATATTGAGCAGCGTTTTTTGTAGCAGTACAAGTTGCGGTTGCACCTCCATATTGAAGCGTCTCGCGGTCTGAAACAGACGCAACAGAAACTGGCCAAAGGAGATATCTTTGAGGGGGCGCTCAAAGATGGGCTCACACACTGTGCGTATTGCTGATTCAAATTCATCGACGCGAGTACTGTCAGGTACCCAGCCGGAACTGATGTGCAGTTCAGCAACCTGGCGATAGTCGCGGTTAAAAAAAGCCAGCAGATTGCGTGCCAGATAATTTTGATCGTCGGGACTGAGTGTGCCCACAATGCCAAAATCTATCGCGATATATTGCGGATTGTCGGGATTGCTGGGGCTGACAAAGATATTGCCCGGATGCATGTCGGCATGGAAAAAGCTATCGCGAAACACTTGTGTGAAAAAGATTTCGACGCCGCGCTCTGCCAGACGCTTCATATTGATATTGGCGCTGTTCAATGCGTTCACATCGGCAACAGGAATGCCGTATATGCGCTCCATCACCAAGACGTGTTGATTGGTGTAATCCCAGAACACCTCGGGAATGTAGATGAGGTCGCTGTCGTTGAAGTTGCGGCGTAGTTGCGATGCATTGGCCGCTTCGCGTTGCAAATCGAGCTCATCAAAAATGGTGCGCTCGTAGTCATTGACGACTTCCACCGGTCGCAGGCGACGCCCGTCTTCCCAGAATTTTTCCAGCATTTCGGCAACGCCGCGCATCAGCGCAATGTCTTGAGCAATGGTAGGCTTGATGTTGGGGCGAATGACTTTTACGACGACTTCGCGTCCATTGATGAGGCGTGCTGCATGCACTTGTGCTATCGATGCCGAGGCGAGAGGCGAGAGGCTGAACTCAGAAAAGACCTCCTGAGTGCTTTTGCCGAGCCCCTTTTCGATCAGGCTTTTCGCGATTTCGCCCTCAAATGGTGCAACTTCGTCTTGCAGTCGTTTGAGCTCCTGAGCGAGATCGTCGGGCAGGATATCGCGGCGTGTGGACAGGATCTGACCGAACTTGATGAAAATCGGGCCCAGTTGCTCCAGTGCCCGGCGCAGGCGCTCCGCGCGGCTCAGTGGCGGGCGCGGGAATAATTTCCATGGCGATAGCAGTAACAGGATGCGCACGGTCCACGGCAGGGGCTGAGTGGGGATGAAATCATCCAAGCGATAGCGGCCGATAACCCAAAAGATGACGAATAATCTGCGCAACTGGCGAAAGGGCGACATGGGTTTCATGCTGCGGTGTGATCACTGCGTTTGAGTAGGTTTCGAATGCGGGCGTCGAGGCGATCAGTGGCCAGCCGAAGTTGGTCGATCGCATCGAACTGGCTCGCGGCAATGGCTTTGCCGGGCAGCATGCGTACTTCGTATTTGACGAACTCTTCCAGATCGCGCATGAAAGATTGGCTGATGTGGCGACTCCAGGTAACGCTTTGCTTTAAGGTGCTGCTGAGCAGGTGCGCAGGAACATCGCCGATTATGTCTGCCAGCAGCGCTTCCCAGTCGAGATCGATATTTCGCGCGAATGTTTGTATTTGCTGTGCCCGCACGGCATCGCCCGACATGCTTAAATCACGGGACTTAAACAGGTTGTTGGCATCGCGCTGAGCGGCCAGCTTTAAAAAGGCCAGAGTGGTGCCTGAAAGTGTTACATGTGCGCCCTGCTCAGGTCCGACCAGTTTTACAGACCCGTTAACGGCTTTGAAAAACAAGGACCGTTGCAGGCTGCGCAAGTGTATCTCGAGGATGCACTGGTCGAGGGGTTTTAACTTGCTGGCGGCTGCAGGATCGACTGAAAGGGCCAGGTTGATGCTTTTTTCCAGCGTCGGAGTGAGTTGCTGAAATACCGGAAGATCCAGAAGACTCATCAGACTTTAATTCCTGTATGCAAGGCCACTATGCCACCGGTCATATTGTGGTAGCGGCATTGCTCAAAGCCCGCGCTTTCCATCATACCCTTGAGGGTTTCCTGATCGGGGTGCATGCGAATGGATTCAGCCAGATAACGGTAAGATTCACTGTCCCGGGTGATCAATTGCCCCATCATGGGCAAAGCCGTAAATGAGTAATGATCATAAGCTTTGCTCAGCAGCGCGCTGCGGGGCTTGGAAAACTCCAGGATCAGTAATCGGCCACCGGGTTTCAATACGCGGAACATGGAACGTAATGCGGCGTCTTTATCCGTAACGTTGCGCAACCCAAAGGCGATGGAAATACAGTTGAAATAATTGTCGGAAAAGGGCAGACATTCCGCATTGGCCTGCACAAATTCGATGTTGCTGCCGTAGCCTCTGTTCAATAACCGGTCGCGCCCGACTTCCAGCATGGACGAATTAATGTCGGCCAGTACGACTTGGCCGGCATCGCCCACACGCTTTGCAAATTGCATCGTCAGGTCGCCGGTACCGCCAGCGATATCCAGGACTCGATGGCCGGGGCGAACGCCACTGGTCTCGATCGTGAGTCGCTTCCATACGCGATGCACGCCAAAAGACATCATGTCGTTCATGATGTCGTACTTTTGTGCGACTGAATGGAAGACGTCCGCAACCCGCTTGGCTTTTTCCTCTTTGGCTACGGTTGTATAGCCGAAGTGGGTGGTTTCGTTGCTGCCGGGGGCTTCTGCTTTGGACTCGGACATGAGAGGCTCTCTATACTATTTTGCCCGCTATTCTAACCGCGCTCAGCGTGGAAAACTATGCTTCTCGCTCAAGTCGTGTTTTCCTGCCTGAGCCGCTTTGAGTTAAGATGGCGAGCATAAATCCAGATTGTACGTGAGAGCGAGAAGCAGTAAGTCTATGGCCACTATCAGCAAGAGTCGCACCCATACGCATGACATGGAGCATGCAAGAAAATCCGCCGAAGCAGTGGTACAGCATTTGGCAGATCATTTTGGCGTAAAATATCACTGGGAAGCCGATACCCTGCGGTTCAAAGGTGCCGGTGCCAAAGGGTTTATGACTCTTTTGCCCGGCAGGTTGGAGCTTAAGATGGAGCTTGGGTTTATGCTGTTGCCGCTCAAGTCACGTATTGATCGAGAAGTGGAACAGTATCTCGACGAATTCTGCGCCTGACCTTCAATATGGGTGCTCTCAGCGCCGTGTGTAGTTCAAGGGAACACAATGCCTCAATCTGATCGAATAAATTTACCACGCGTTTTGTCTCGTCTTCCGTCTTTGTGTGTCGGTTTACCAAATCGCATTCGTGGGTTGCGTATTGCGGGGCGTAAACTCGATGAGGAGGAAGCGGGATTGCGGCTGTGTCTGGAGCGGGCCGTTGCAAATAATCCAGAGGGGCTGGCGATCGCTTTTGAGGGGCGGCGCATTACCTATAGAGAATTGGATCGCTGGAGTAATCGCCTGGCTAACTATTTGAGGGCGACGGGGTCGCAACCGGGCGAGGTGGTGGCCGTGATGATGGAGAATCGCCCTGAATTGCTGGCTGTGACGGCTGCATTGTCGAAGCTGGGTGTTATCGCGGCCTTTTTGAACACCTCGCAGCAGGGCAAAGTGTTGCAGCACAGTATTGAGTTGGTGAAGCCGGCACGAATTATTGCGGGAGAGGAGCGGCTTGCTTGCTTTGACGCTCTGGATCATGTGCTCCCCGAAGCTGACTCGCAGCGGCTATGCTTCAGCGATTGCGATACGCTCTCGGAAAGTGGTAACTCACCTTCCGGGTGGGTAAATCTGGCTGAGCAGGCGAATATGCAGTCCGATGATCTTGCCTCCCCTTACCGTTCGCTCGGGAAAGAGCCCTTCTGCTACTTCTATACTTCCGGTACAACCGGATTACCCAAGGCGGCGATCCTGACCAACGGCCGCTACATGAAGGCATTTGGTGGTGTGGGTCTCGCAAGCGTGCAGCTCAAACAGTCCGATCGGGTGCTCGTCCCCCTGCCTTTTTACCATGGTACGGCCATGGTCGTCGGATGGGGGAGTGCTCTGGCCGGAGCAGCAGGGCTGGTCATGACGCGTCAATTTTCTGCGAGCCAGTTTTGGGAGCTCGTTCGCGAGTATGACGTCACGGCATTTTGTTATGTTGGTGAGCTGTGTCGTTATCTGCTCGCCCAACCAGAATCTCCCTATGATCGCAGCCACTCAGTGAGAATTATGTTCGGAAACGGACTGCGGCCCGGTATTTGGCAGGACTTTAAACGCCGCTTTGGTATCGATCGTGTGCTTGAGTTTTACGGCTCCAGCGAGGGTAATGTCGGCTTTCTCAATTTACTGAATTTTGATGCGACAGTGGGTTTAACCACTGTGCCTTATGCCATCGTTGAATATGACCTGGAGCAGGATAAACCGCGACGGTTTGGCGATGGTTTTATGCGCAAGGTGAAGCGGGGTGAAGCGGGACTGTTACTTGGCGAGATTACAGATGATTCGCCCTTTGACGGCTATACAGATGCCGGCAAGACCGAAAAGACCATCTTGCGTAATGTGTTTAAAACCGGGGATGCCTGGTTCAATACCGGCGATTTGATGCGTGACCAGGGGTACAGGCATGCACAATTTGTTGATCGATTGGGAGACACCTTTCGCTGGAAAGGTGAGAATGTTTCCACCACCGAGGTCGAAAATGTCTTGGCGGCTCTTCCAGGCGTCAGCGAAGCGGTCGTGTACGGGGTAGAGATACCCCGTACCAATGGTCGCGTTGGGATGGTAGCTATTCGCACTGAAATGTCCGACTTTGATCCGAGTGATGTGTTGCCGGCCATGCGAGATGAGTTATCGTCTTACGCGATTCCTGTGTTCGTAAGACAGGTAGGCGAAATGCACACAACCGGTACGCACAAATATCAGAAAACCCAGCTGAAAAAGGAGGGCTTTGATCCGTCCCGAATTGATGGTCCGTTATGGGTCCTGCTGCCGGGCGAGGCGCGGTATCAGAGATTGACCCACGACATACATGCCCGTATCCACAAGGGGCATTATCGCTTTTAGCTGCGTACTTTGTATTGCGGCGCGTCTTTAACGCCGCTGCTGCGGCTGACGGCGGTACGCTGGTTGAAGCGGCCGATGATTTTTCTCTGTAGTTTCGTTTCCCAGTTTAAGGCCTGGCGCAGGGTGCTCGTCCAGCTTTGATTGAAAAGTGTTTTGCAGGCAGCGACCGCATCCGGTGAGCGCTTGATGATCTCTTCAGCAAAGGACTGAGCGGCGGTCATCGGGTCTTCAGCAATGTGCGTCACAAGACCGAGATTGTGGGCCTCTTCGGCATTGATGATGCGAGCGGTCATCGCCAGCTCTTTCACCACGTCGATGCGCCCCAATTCACGGAGTGTGACGCTGCCTCCCATGTCGGGAATGAGTCCCCATTTGGCTTCCATTATGGCGAATTCACAATCGGGCGTGCTGTATCGAAAGTCGGCCCCCAAAGCAATTTGAAAGCCGCCGCCCCAGCACTTTCCATGCGTAACTGCAATGACCGGTACAGGAAGCTCTCGCCAGAGTATGCTGACATCCTGGGCAAGATTGGATGCTTTACGGCCGGGCTTGATTAAAAGCTTAATCGCAGCAACCGGGTTTTTGAGCATGTTTTTGACATCTAGGCCCGAGCAAAATGCATTCCCCTCACCGGATAGAATAACTGCGCGCACATGTTTGTTTTTTTTCAGTTTTTTAGCTGCTGCGGTAATGCCCTGAAACATCGCAAAGTCGAGGGCATTGAGCTTATCGGGGCGGCTGAGGGTGACGTAAGCAACCTGATTTTCGATGGCGAGGGTGACGCGGTCGTAGAAGCGTTCGGTCATGAATGATTCCTGGTTTTAAAAGAAAGAAAAGTGTCGGGCAATGAGCCGTCGAAGATGGCTTGCATTAATGCGCGCTCCCTATCGACGATGGTGTTCATGAGCAGCGGCACATCTTCCATGCTTTGGAAGGCTTTGAAACCGCGCCTTATAAATTGATGGAGTGCGGCCAATCCTGCCATTTCAGCAGCGCCTTCGGTCATGCGAAGCCCGAAAGCGATGGATTGACTGCGGGCATAATGCTCCAGCTTTAAACCGGCTTCGTGTACCAGTGTTAACTGGCGAAGGCGTGCCTGCTGGTTGTTGCAGGCACGAAAAGCCTCGCAGTAGTCTTGGCCTTGGATAAAGGTATCGGCCGACATAGTATCCAGTCGTTCGACAAGCTGAAGATCCAGTTGTTGGGTTAAAAGGTTGAGTTCAACCAGAATGCTGACCGTTTCAAGGACGCTGCTGGGAAGAAGCTTTACGAGCTTTGGAAATATGCGCTCCAGATCGCGGTCGCGGTCGCCGAAATCCTGATGTGAATAAAGGTCATTAAACAAAAAGTGCAGGCCTTCTTGGTAGCGCCTGTCAGCATAGAAATCATGGTGCGTGAAAATCAGTCGGCGACTTTGCCATGTGGCCAAGGCTCCCAGCATGGGGTGAGGCTGCTTGGTGTGAAGCCGGAAGTCATGAAACTCCAGCATGGCGCGCTGTAGACGCCGGGCAGCGGGGCTTCGTGTACGGGTTTGCTCGATACGTTGACGGTACATGCTGTGCCTGATGATGACAGAGAGCGGCATTCTAGCGTGTACATCGCGCTTAGGCGAGAGGCGTCATAGTTCCGGGCCGCGCATGTTCAAGCCAGTGCGGCAAAGGAGGCTGGTTTACCCTTTTTTTCAGGTTTGGCCTTCATTACCGGGGTGATTTCACCATTTGGAATGGTGTCCAGAGCAGGAACCCATTTGGTGTCGTCAAGCGTTACAAAATGGCTCATTGCCTCGGTTTCGACTACACGGACCGAGTTAGGGCTCTTGAGAGCGCTTTGCAGCATCAGGTTGCGATCAAGTATGCGGTCTACGCGTGGGATCAAAAACGTACCGTGTCGCACATGTTCGTATACGGAATAGTCCGCGCGATCCATCCACGCGAACAGGTTCTCGATATTACGCACGATCGTCAGGTGGTCTTTGGTTGCAGTAAACAGTTTGTGTAACAACTGCTTTTTACGGCGGTTCATTTTACCGAAAAACATTTGACCGTAGGACGATGATGGCGTGCTGTTGATTAGCCTAATCACCCAGGGCCACATGCCGTGACTCACCGGCTCCAGAAGTGCTGAAACCAACGGGTGCGTCTTCCCCCCAGGCAGAGCAGGTGCTTCAAGAATTATTTCGACGTTTTCATAAAGTTCGGGGCGTTGTGCAATGGCTTCAAGAATAACTGCGCCACCTCGGGAGTGCCCGTGTATGCGTACATTGTTGGTTGTAGGCAGATGGGCGAGCGCCTGATTGAGAATGCATGCGTCGTATTCGATAGTCGCTTCGAGATGCTTGATCGGCACTTCCCAGTCTGCGGGCTCCGGCATCGGGCCGGCTACTGGAACATGGTAATTGCTACAAGTCAGCAAGATCAGTTCTGTCGAAGGATGCTGATAGCTGTGAGTAAAGTAGCAATGATTTTCGAGAAATCCGTGAACGCCGATAACAGTATGTTCGGCTTTGCTGCTATGGTTGCGGACGCTGACTGCGCCCTTACCTACCGTAAATACCTTACCCGAAAACATCTCGGTATAAGTTTGTTCAATAGGCTTGATAAGCTTGCGTGCGTGGATCGCCTGCACAACGTCTCTCCCGATCTGAACGCGACTCTTGTTGCAATGCTGGTCGCTTTATATTGTGTTGGCCTGTATCGGCCAAATCACATTGGTTTTTTTACTCGTGATCCCTGTTACAGTCCAGGCGTCCCGGCATGAAATCCGACTGTTTGCGAGTGTTAGATTGATTTCAAATGAGTATACGTCGCTACTGCCAGAATGGAATAAAAATCTGGTTGCTAAATAACCACACCTCGTGTGGTATGAGAACAGTTGCTCTTAACTCACTGTTTCAAGTATGGCAGATGACTGAAAGTTCACGTGTTAAAAAATGTAACCCATGTTACAGTTTGCATCGCGCTTTAGTCATCGCAGGAAAAGTATCGTCCCAGATACTAAACGTTTTGCCGCAATCCTGTTATGTTACGTCTGACAATTCTGTAGTAGAAAGTACTTTTCCCATGCTGTCTGTTGGGAGGGTTCACTGTTTTTCCTGATAATAAAAATTACTGGAGTTCCTTGTGAGCGAATGTGATAGCAAAAGCTTGAGTGGGGTGGATGTTGCCTGGTTGAGAATGGACTCTCCAACGAACCTGATGATCATTAATGCAATGATTATTACCGAGTCGTTAGAGTTTCAGGATCTGCGTACGACGATCATTAATCGATTCTTGCGTTTTCCGCGCTTTAGAGCGCGCCCTTCACTCCATACTGGGCATTACGTGTGGGAGGAAGACACTCTTTTTGATATTGATAATCACGTCAAGCGTGTTGCCTTACCGGGCCGGGCAGACAAAAAGGCCTTGCAGCAATTTGTAGCAGACCAGGTGAGTGAGCCGCTCGATAGTTCCAGGCCGATGTGGCAAATCCTCTATGTAGACAACTATCAGCATGGCAATGCCATTATTTTGCGTGTTCATCACTGCTATGCAGATGGCCTTGCGCTGATCTCCGTATTTAATTCCATCACTGATGCTAGCCCGAACGTCACGCCCTTTGCAGTTAAAGAAGCATCCAATGAACCCGATGTTGGTGTGCCCGTTGAAACCAACTATGAGTGGCCCCGCTATCAGCGCGTTTGGGACTCTGCGTTACATCGTGCTGAAAAGTATAAGGATTTTGCCAGAAAAGTATCTAATGATGGTTTGGGGCTGATCCGGGACCAGGAGGCTTGGCGCGGGTTGGTGGGAGACGGTGTGCGTGCTGCGGCCGAGTTGGCACAGCTGGCGACCATGCCTGCAGACCCCCGGCGCGTATTAAAGGGTAGGCTTGGGGTGCGTAAAAAATGCGCCTGGTCAGAGCCGGTGAGCTTCGATAAATTCCACGGTATTGCCAAGGTAGTGGGATGCAAAATTAACGACCTGTTGCTCTCCTGCGTGGCCGGAGCGTTTCGCGAAGAGCTTATTCAGGCGGGTGAAGAGGTGGATGGTAAAAAAATACATGTCACCTTGCCGGTAAACATTCGGCCACTTGAACAGATGGATGTGGGTGAGGCTCCGGAAGAGTTGGGAAACTATTTTGGTACCGTTTTCGCCCCCCTTCCTGTGGGTATAGAAAACCCTCTGGAGCGCGTGTATAAAATTAAGCACGATATGATTGCGCTCAAACAGTCGCTTCAGCCGGCGCTGTCGTACGGTATCTTATACGCGGCGGGATTATTGCCGAAGAATGTACAAAAAACACTGCTCGAAAGTTTTGGAAATAAAACCTCAGCCGTGCTATCCAATGTGCCGGGGCCGCGAGAACATCGCTACATTGCGGGTGCTAAAATCAAGGAACAAATGTTTTGGGTGCCACAAACAGGGGATCTCGGCTTGGGGTTGAGTATTATTTCCTATGGCGGTCAGATTCAGTTTGGGATGGTGGGAGATGCGCGCATATTTCCGAATCCTGAGCGCATCGTCAATCGCTTTGTGTCTCAAATAGAGCTTCACCGAACTGATATTGTGGCAAGCTATATCGAGGACCTGGTGCAGCCAACTATGGCGTCGTAAACGCAGGGCAAACAGGCTTGAGACCGGCCCTGTTTCGTGCTTGAATGCCGCCTCACCCACCAGCAGAGGCGCAGTTTTGAACGAAGATGAACTCTCCCTGGCGCAGCGATTGAACCTTGAAACCGCTCGTATTAGTTGGCATGAATTGCAGGGGCATTTCGCGTCCGGTTCGGTTATTGCTGTGAGTCGCGATCTCGATATTATCCGTGTCGCGGAAGAAATTGCGAAAGATAATGCCGCGCAAATGAAGGAGTGGTTGGGCGCGGGCCGCGTTCATCCGGTAACAGATGAGCAAGCACACCATTGGCATGCGTCGAGCACGGAGTTGTGGGCGCTTGTCATCAAACCCTGGGTTTTGGTTCAGGAAACTGGCTAATCCGCCCACCTGAACAGTGTGTGAAGCAGCCTTACGGGCTGATCGATAAGTGGCGCGTGTCCGCTCGCGGTAAAAGGCAGGATGCTCACCTGTTTCAGCTGGTCTGCCATACGCAACTGGCCCGCGGGCGGATACATTTCTGATTTCATGCCTACCAATAGACTCACCGGGATATCGAGTTCCGTCAGCACATCCCGCATATCATAATCCTGTTCGATATACGCGCGTAAGCACCGGATATAGGCGGGCCAGTTGTCGGTATTGAATAAGCGTGTTGCGATGAATTCATGGCGTATGAGTCGCTCTGCGAGTCTTTTATGCGTGGGCTTCGAGAGCGCCGTGGCAAAGAAGAGGCCCAGCTCATGCCAAAGCTTGCTCCTCAAATCGCCGGGTAGTTCTTGATAAGGTAAGCCTCGTTCTTCGTAAGGAGCCAAAGCTCGGAGGAGCTTTTGCGCCTCCAGAAGTCGCGGCGCATGCTGCGCACCAAACAGCCCCCAGCGCCACTCTTCATTGTTCATGCCTCGCGGAGCCTGATCTATATGTAAATACCGGGCGACATAGTTATTTTGATGCAGACGAAAATACTGAAGCGCGGTGAGAGCGCCCATGGAAATGCCACTCAGTCGCACATCTCTAAGGGCGAGGTGTTCAAATAGATCATGCAGATCTTCGGCGTAATTGGTGAGCACGCAAGCCTGATTGTGAGGGATGTGATGTGAACGACCGAAGCCGCGAAGATCGGGAATAATTACGCGATACTTAAGCGCGAGAGGGTAGGCGAAAGGAAGCCAGTGGCGTGATTCCATCGCAAAACCATGCAACAGGACCAGCGGCTGACCCCGGCCCAGCACTCTTACGTAGAGTTGCTCGCCATCGCGCATGGTGTAGTGAGGCATGCTCCCCTCCTTCGGTGCGAATTTTTGCTCGATTATTATTTTAGTAAGCAGCCTCCCATACATTAGCCCATGTGCGGCAAAGCCTCCAGCATCAGTGAGGCTCAGGTATACAATGGCCCAGATGCAATGCGGCTTTACTTTCGCGGACATAGCGCTGCGCGTGTGGTCATCAGATCTGAATGGCTGGTTGTTCAAAGTATGCCAATTCTTTCGGGCTTAAAGATGGCGGGCTTCAGCCGATATTTCTTCGTGCAGCGTCTATACTTATCCATTGCCCTGTTTGGCCCAACCTCACACAAGCGAGAACAATGCAGAAAAATACCGAGTCGCGCTGGTCGAATCTTGCTGAGCCACTGTTGGAGCACGTTGTGTTCAGCAACCGTGTTGCGATTATGGTGGTTTTTTTGGTGATCAGTTTGTTACTGGGCATTCAGGCAAGCAAGATTCGTCCGGATGCGAGTCTTGAGCGAATGATTCCTCTTGAACATCCCTATGTGGTGAACTTTCTTGAACATCGAAGCGACCTAGAAAACCTCGCTAACTTTATTCGTATTTCAGTGGCCGTCAAAGAAGGGGATATATTCACTTCTGAATATATGAATGTGCTGGAGCAGGTCAGTGACGAGGTGTTTTATTTACCCGGAGTCGACCGAACAGGGCTCAAGTCACTTTGGACCCCGAATGTGCGCTGGGTGGAGGTGACCGAGCAGGGGTTTTCCGGGGGACCTGTTATTCCCAATAGTTACGATGGCAGCGAGTCAAGTTTGGAGCAGTTGCGGCAGAATGTATTACGTTCTGGTCAAGTGGGTCGCTTGGTAGCGAATGATTTCAAGTCAACGATTGTCTACGTGCCATTGCTTGAAAAAAATCCTGAAACCGGAGAGTCACTGAATTACCTCGATTTTTCCTTGCTGCTTGAGGAAAAAATCCGTAACCAATATGCCGGCCCTGATTCGGCCATCACCATTCATATCGTCGGTTTTGCTAAAAAAATTGGCGACCTGATCGAGGGGCTGGGCTCGATCGTTACCTTCTTCCTAGCGGCCGTCCTGATTACCACCGTGTTGTTGTACTACTACGCCCGCTGTTTGATCTCGACTCTGGCGACAGTGGTGTGTTCGGTAATTGCTGTTGTATGGCAAATAGGGTTAATGCGATCCCTTGGATATGGACTTGACCCGTATTCGGTCCTTATCCCTTTTATTGTGTTTGCGACAGCGATCAGTCATGGCGTGCAATTTATCAATGGTATGACTCACGAGGTTGGCATGGGCAATACGCCTCTCGCTGCGACCATCCGCACCTTTCGCCACCATTACATGCCTGCGATGCTGGCCTTGATTAGTGATGCAATCGGATTTTTCACTCTGATTCTCATTAAAGTGGATGTTATTAAGGATTTGGCGGTTGGCGCGAGCGTAGGCATCGCGAGCATTATCATTACTAATATGATTTTGTTGCCGATCTTGATGTCTTTCCTTGGTGTTACCAAACGAGGCATCGCCCATGTTCAACACCAGGAACAGCACCCTAGTAAGTTGTGGGGCTGGATGGCAAAACTTTCGAGTCATCGTGGCGCGTTTTGTCTCATTGTTCTGGCGCAGATAGGTGCGGCGGCGGCGATGTATGCATCGCGTGATATGCAGATTGGGGAGTTGGATGCGGGCGCGCCGGAGTTGCATCCGGATTCGCGTTACAACAAGGACAACGATTTCATTACGAGTAACTATTCCACCAGTGCTGATGTGATGGTGGTCATGGTACAAACACCGGCGGAGGAATGCAGCAGCTATGCCGCAATGGACGCTATCGAGCGTTTGCAGTGGGCGCTCAACGACACAGATGGCGTCCAATCTACGGTAAGTATCGTGGATGTTTCCAAGGGCGTTACCAAGGCATTTAATGAGGGCAGTCTGAAGTGGTATGAGCTGTCGCGGAATCAGAAAATTATCGATACTTCGCTCGCGCAGGTACCGGCGGGCTTGATGAATGGGGATTGCAGTCTCGTCCCCATTCTGGTTTTTCTCAATGACCATCGCGCTGACACACTCCAACGTACGGTTGATGTTGTTGAAGCCTTCGCCGCTGAGCATAACACCGATGATGTGAAGTTCTTGCTCGCAGCCGGAAATGCAGGTATTGAAGTGGCTACCAATCAGGTGATTGAGGCCTCGCAAACCTTTATGATGCTGGTCGTATACGCAGTCGTAGGCCTGATGGTGTTGCTTGCCTACCGCTCCATTCGTGCTGTGATTTGCGTGGTCATGCCCTTGGCGATGACCTCTGTGCTTTGCACCGCGCTGATGGCCGAGCTGGGTATCGGTGTGAAAGTATCCACGCTACCAATCATTGCGCTGGGCGTGGGATTAGGTGTGGATTACGGCATCTATATCTTCAGTCGCTTAAGCGAGTTGCTGGAAGAGGGTTTGAGCCTACAGAAAGCCTATTTTCACACTCTGCGATCCACCGGCAAGGCCGTTGCGTTTACAGGCCTGACACTTGCAATCGGCACTGCGACGTGGATGTTTTCACCCATCAAATTCCAGTCGGACATGGGGATCCTGCTCACGTTCATGTTTCTATGGAATATGGTAGGGGCGCTCACCTTGCTGCCGGCTTTGTCGTACTATTTTCTCAAGTACGGCGAAGAAGATGACCGAGAGGTCTACCAAGCGCCGGAACTCGAATTATCTCGCCGATAAGGACTCCGCTATTGCTGTGCGCAGGCTGCGTGTGATGCAGCTCTTCTCCCTCTGATCAATGCAATCGTAAATGACAAGCGCAAGTAATTCAGAGCATATTGGATTTGCTTGAGGAAGGCCGCATTAGCCTTTACGTCTGAGCTTGCGATGGGGGCTGATATTAAAGGGATACGCTAATTGGCGCGGAGAACTCTCCGAGGCGGCCATCGCTGTCGATCGTCGCGATACGTAAATAAAGTGTGCCGGAGCTGAGGTCTTCCAGTAAATAGCTGGTTGTGGTGGCCTCATTGATCAGTACTTGTCCGCTGTATTGGTTGGGGCTGTAACCATATTCAATACGGTAGCCATCTATTTCGTACAAGGGCAATTCACTGCCATCTTCCCGATGGCTTGGGATGTCCCATGAAAGTTGTAGCGACGGTAATGCGCTGATGCTGACCATAGCACTATTCGATTCGACACTTTGGTCCGCGGTACTTATGCGCACTCTGTAGAGTCCGGCATCCAACTCGCTCGCATTGTTTATGGCGTGTGTGGGGCTATTCGCTCCCGAGATGGGCAAGCCATTAAATAGCCATTGATAGCTTAAAGTTTGGCTAGAATTGGCGGCAACGGCCAGGTTTGTGCTTTCGCCAGGTGCCAGCTGGATCGATACCGGATGGGACAGAATCTGGATATCAACTGAGTCTGTGGTCACTGTGAGTGATGCGGTGGCAGATTGCAGGCTGCCCAGACTGTTACTCACCCGCACGTAGTAATTGCCGGCAGCGCTTTCATCAATAGTGGTCAATCGCAGTTGTGACTGGTTGGCGTTACTGAGCGCTACGCCATTTTTGAACCACTGGTACGAAATAAAACCGCTACCTGTCGCCGAAACATTAAAGCTGACATCTTCACCGATGCGAGCCGTTCTGGACTCCGGCTGGGACTGTATCGAGACGGGCGTGGCAGCTTGGGTGACAACAACATTTACATATGCCGACGGTACTTCGCTTACCGCATTACTGATGATCACCCGGTAGGAACCTGCATCCTGGAGTTGGCTGTTGGCGATCAAGAGAGAGCTCTGGGTTGCGCCGGGTATTAAGGAGCCCCCTTTTTGCCATTGATAGCTGAAAGGGCCATCTCCGGAGACTTGCACGCTCAGGTTTATCGCCTGACCTTCCGTTACTGTTGTGCCGCTGGGCTGGGTCGTGATCACAACAGGATCAATGATTTCATTGACGGTCAGTAGAGCTGTATTGGATTGCAGTTGTTCGTCGACATCGCTGATGGAGACATAGTAGGTGCCAGTATCGCTCAGTGTTGCCGATGCAATGCTGAGCGTCGACCCGGTTGCTCCGGTTATTATTTGGCCATCCCGATACCACTGATAGCGCAGATTGCCATCGCCACTTTGGGCATTGACGCGCAGCATGACGCCTTGACCCTCATTGACGATCTGGGACAGAGGCTGAGCTGTGATCTGCAAAGGTGCGTTGTAGAGTGATGTGGCATAGCCATTTGCTTGTGAAGCTAGTTGTTCCATACGGCTGGCGTTACTGCCGCCCAATTGATTGCCGAGTGCTGAGGCAATCTCGGCGGCTTCACTGACCAGTTCATAGAGTGGTAAGTCGTCGAGGTGTGCGCCTTCGGAACCGAAAAAGCTCTCAGGTAGTTGCATAAATGCAGCGGAATAGATGGCCAAAGCCAGTTCCCGATCGGGACTTTCCATGATGCTGGACGCCTGAGTGACGTCTGGCCAGTCTGAGTGGAGAGACAATACAAGTTTAAACGAGTCAGCCACCCATTCGCTGGCAATCGCCAGGTTTTCGGTGGTAATGCCGCCCGGGAGGCTGGCGGCGGTGCCTGCAATGATGTGGCTGAATGGGGAAAGGTTGACGCGTGTACTTAGCGAGGGGTTAATAAAACCCAGTAATCGAAAATTGTTCGGGAGTGTGATCCATTCGCCGAAAGCCTGCCACTCTCCCAAGTTGTTTTCACAGCCTTGCGGGGAATCGCAGCGCATTCTGGTTGTGTCGTTGCTGCGTAACTCAAGCAGGTAGGTGGAGGCGAGAGGTGAAGGAAGAGCAACAGTGAACAGCCCTTGATCGTCGGTTTGGCTGGTTGTTAAGGGCTGCCGCGTAGCAGAGTCGAGCACGAATATGTCGGCATTCGCGATTATGCCTTTGATCGCCTGGCCACGTACGGAAAGGCTGTTGTTGGGTGCTTGGTCAGACCCTCCTGAACAGGCAGAGATTGCTATACCTGCCAACAGGATAGCCAGAAAATGCCCAAGGCGTTTAACCAGCAAAGTATTATGTTTACGCATTTGCCGCCAAGAAGAAACCAAGAAAGAGGGGGGCTGACTATCGCTAGATATCTTTTTTATTACTGCATTACTGCTTCGGCGTCTTGCCGGAGAAGCGTATCCGGCCAAGCCTGTTATTCAATTCGTTGTAAAGCAGTCAGACTAGTCCCCATTGGCCGAATAATAATCGACTTGGTGGTGATTGGGTACAGCGTGAGATTACGATTCATTCATCGATGGCGTGAGGATTACCAATATGCCTGCGTGGTTCAGGCCTGAATCTGGCCAAGTTGGTTAATCAATGCCTTTTTGTGGCGTTCTCGTTCTTCTGCGTCGTCCACGGCATAGAGCTCATCAAACCGGGCAAACAGCTTGTCAAACTTTTCGCTTAATATGGCCAAACGTTCCTGTGTGTGGGAGATCTCGCTGAAGATTTGGTCGCTATTGGCATAAGAATCATTGGCTCGCTCGCTGTATTCATCCAGCTGCGATCGCAGATCTGAGAGGCAGGAAATAGGTATTGCATCGGCAGCCTCTTCACTTAATAGTTGTTTGCTTTGTTCTTCTAAAGTGATCTGCGCGCTTTTCAGTTCACTTACGTCGGCGCGGGTTGCGAGCTCCAACGCGTCGACGGCTTCGTGAAACATGGCCTCTGTGTCAGCGATTTTAGCGCCAATTTTTTCGTTGAATTCGTCCGTTCTCACCGACAACGCGCGCACTTCATCTGCGACGACGCTGAATCCTCTGCCAGCATCCCCCGCGCGAGCCGCCTCGATGGCCGCATTGAGTGCCAGCAGATTGGTTTGGGAGTTTATCTTGTTGATATCGCCCAAGTGCTCGGTGATTTCCTTAAAGTGATCTGCAATGTCGTTAAAGCTGCGATGGAGAGTAATTGTAGCTTGTTTAACCTGATCAAATTGCTCTACCAAATCCCGGACAGTCTGACTTGAGCGGTGAGCATAATCGTTAAGCTGTTCTCGTTGGCTGGGTTCCAGCTTGTCTTCAACCGCTTTCATGGCCTGATGGGCCAGATCGTCCAGCTGATTGAGTGTGTCGGCGCGCAAGGCGCTCTCCTGGTGTTGCGTTTTTCCCAGGCTGTGTAGCCGCTCAACATGCTGATTCAGTTGCTGCAGGTTCTTATCAAGAATTTCCCGAATGTTTGCTAATAAACGCTGATTTTCCAGCTTGTCGGCCGCCAGCCCCTGGGCACGGGGGGTTTGATGGTAGGGGACCAGAGAACGTTCGATACGTTGCCATATCATGAAGCCGACAAACAGAGTGCTGAAAACCAGCGGAGCAATGATGTAATCGGGTAGTGTGCCTGTGAGCAATAGCCAGCCGGTTGCAAGCAACTGCATAAAAAGAAGCCAAGCGTATTCGCGCTGCATGAAGGGCCTTGTATCCGTTGTAAAATAATTATTTTTTTAAGTTTAGCTCTTATCCGGTACTTCTCCAGCAAGGACTTTGTCCCATCATGGGGTGACCGACTGAAGTTTCCACTTCAACTGCTGGCCGGCATAAAAGGGTACGATGCTGGCGCCACTCTCCAGAGCAATTTCTTCGGGGACGCGCCATGCCTCTCGAATGAGAGTAATGGTGCCACTGTTGCGTTCCAGTCCATAAAAGTCGGCGCCGTAATGACTGGCAAAATTTTCGAGTTTGTCGAGAATGCCGAGCGCATCGAATATTTCCGCATATAGCTCAATCGCGCTCCAGGCACTGTAGCAACCGGCGCAGCCACAAGATGATTCCTTGCGATGCTTTTCATGGGGGGCTGAGTCGGTGCCGAGGAAAAACTTTGGCGAACCGGTTTTGATCGCATCCTGTAACGCCAATTGGTGCGTATTGCGTTTTAATACGGGCAGGCAGTAATTGTGAGGACGAATGCCGCCGACCAAAAGATCATTGCGATTCAGCAAGAGATGCTGTGGCGTGATCGTGGCTGCGAGTCGGTCTGGCCCCTGCATAACAAATTGGGCGGCATCCGCGGTTGTGATGTGTTCAAAAACAACTTTCAGTGAGGGAAATTTTTCAACGATATGTCGTAGATGTTCATCGATAAACGCTTTCTCGCGATCAAAGATATCCACATCGCTGTGCGTCACTTCTCCATGCACTAGGAGCAGCATGCCCTGTTCAGCCATCGCTTCGAATACCGGATACAGCGCTGCCAGCGTTTTGACCGCGGCGGAAGAGTTCGTCGTGGCGCCAGCGGGGTAAAGTTTGGCTGCGATGATGCCCGCCTGTTTGGCTTCTGCGATATCCCGAGCCGTCGTTTGATCGGTCAGATACAGGGTCATCAGCGGCTCAAACTGGCTTCCCTGTGGCCGGGCTTCCAAAATGCGCGCACGATACGCTTCTGCCATGTTTGCGTTGGTGACGGGGGGGACCAGGTTAGGCATGGCGATTGCGCGTCTGAAACAGCGGGCAGTGGCGGCTACTGTTTCCCTTAGCATCTCGCCATCTCTCAAATGTAAGTGCCAGTCGTCGGGAGTGCGTAGGGTGATGGAGTGTGTCATGGGCATGCCTTGGATGAGTTCGAGCGGTGCGTATTATGCCTTAGCCCATCCGTGCGTAAAAGCGACTCAAGATTTTGTTGCGGTGGATGGGTTGTCTGCGGAGGCTGGGTTGTCGTAATGCAGTTGGTAAATTTGGCCCGCGGTGCGGGCATCAAGAGGTTTGTTAAATAAATAACCCTGGCCGATTTCACATTCCAGATTAGATAGAAATGCGCGCTGTGCTTCGGTTTCAATTCCCTCGGCAACCACTTTGAGTCCCAGATTGCGAGCCATGGCGATAATCGCCGAACAGATTTGTTTGTCATCTGCGTCCTCTGGAAGGTCTTTCACAAAGGTTCTGTCGACTTTTAACTTATCGAGGGGCAACTGTTTGAGATAAGCCAGTGATGAGTAGCCGGTGCCAAAATCATCGATCGCAATGGTACACCCAAGGCCCTGCAGAGCGCTGAGCAATTCGGTAGCGAGTGTAATATTTGTAGCCAACAAAGATTCGGTAACTTCAAACTCAAGTTGGCGCGGATTGATATTGTGCGACAAGATGGCCTGACGCACATGGTTGAGCAGTTGAGGGTCGCTGAACTGACGTACCGACAGATTGATGGACATGCACATGTCGGTGTGTCCTGCGCGACACCAGTCTGCCAGCTGCCGGCATGCCGTATCGATGACCCAGTTTCCAACTGCGACAATGAGGCCGTTGCTTTCCAGAGCGTCGATAAAATGAAATGGCGCAAGCAGGCCTCGTTCAGGGTGTCGCCAGCGGATCAGAGCTTCAAACCCAATCAGTTTCTGGTCGAGCAGCCTTATTTGTGGTTGGTAGTGAAGTTCGAACTGGGATTCTTTCACCGCCAAGCGCAGCTCTGACTCCAAAGCGAGCCGGGCATCAGCATCCCGTAAGAGGTCCTCTGTGAAAACATGGTGAGTGTTTTTTCCCTTGGCCTTGGCGCGATACAGTGCCAAATCTGCTTTCTGTAAGAGCTCATTTGTATCGTTGCCATGCTGCGGGGACAGTGCCACACCAATGCTGCAGCTTACCGGTACATTGCGGTGGTTTACCTGTACAGGCTCTTCGAGCGCCCGATGAATACGCCGCACGATCGCTTCAACCTGTGCGATGGTGCTAACTTTGTTCAGCACCAAACAGAATTCATCGCCACCTAGGCGCGCTGCGTGATCCTCGTTCTGCATACAAGCTTTCAAGCGGTTGGCGATACACTCTAACAGGGCATCGCCGTACTGGTGACCATAGCCTTCATTGACGTCTTTGAAATCATCCAGGTCGAGCACCATGACACAGAATCCCTCGCTCTGATCCGAAGAAGCTTGCAGGTGCTGGGCGATCAGGTCGAGTAGCCGGGAGCGATTAATAAGCCCCGTGAGCTGGTCGAAATGGGCGAGCTCGGTTAAGCGCTCCTGGTTTTGTGCAATATGTTCACGGTAGCGCTGGAGTTGCTGGCTGACTTCAACCGTAGTGACTTTGAGTTCGCTGAGTTCGTCGCGAAAAAGGCGCTTGCTGCGGTCGTTGGCAAGTTTTTGTAGTGCGAGATCGAACTTGCCACTCGGTAGCAATGGGAGCGTGCTTGAGAGAATTCGCAGCAAGGTAAGCGGGCGCCACAGCACCACAACCATTAATACGATTGCCATCGCGGACACCGCAGCGCCCAAGAACAGATACACGTTTCGTGAATCGGATATCTGCTCTTTTTGTGTGCTGACGTCAGTCAGAAAGGTGACCATGGCGCCCTCACCAAGTAGCGTCTGATCGTAGATGAAAAAAATGTCATGAATGCGATCCAGCGCTGCGCTTTCCTGATGGTATTGCATGGAGCTAGTGCCGTTGACGGGGGTTAGCGTGGTATTGCTGATGGCCTGTTGTAAAAGTGGTTCGAGGCTTTGTCGGTTGCTCAGTGATGCAATCTTCCAGAATGCGCCAGAGGGGGTGCTCGAGGGGGATGCACTTGCCCGCACGAGAAAGCCAATGTCCGATCCGCTGATATGTTTGAAGTCGACGATCAGGTCGGCGAGGGATACGCTGACCCGTGCAATCCGTAGCGTGTCATTTTCATCGAGGATGGGAGAAATCAGGCTTAGAAAGCACTGCTGCTGGCAGCTGACGTAGCGACTTCGTGCGCCGAATTGTCTGGCAGCGTCTAGCGCTTCGGGTTGTACGGTATGCCACGCATCTCCCCATTTGCCGAGGCTTTCGCCCTTGGCGTCGAGGATCTCAATGCCTTCGATTCCCCAAGTGATTTGTAGATTGAACCAGTTCTTCTCGATGCGTTGGGCAAGCGGCAGGGTGTCGTTATGAAGACTGGGGAGCGTGTCGATGATATTGGAGAGCAGTTGTGCCGAACGCTCCACCAGGCCGGTAAACTCGGTGGTGAGGCGCTGATGATGTTGATGCGTTTGCTGGGCATACAAACGACTCAGTTGCTGCACATTGTAATAGGTGTAGAGCATGATCAGCGTAATCAGAATAATGCCGCCACCGATGATGGCTTTCCACAGCAGGCTGAGATAGGGGCGGGGTGCGCTCATCGTGGCAGGCCTAAAATCGGTAGGCGGCCTGCGCCAGCAACATTTCCCAATACCGCTTGTGCGTGGCGGGATTCGGGTTTTCTATGCGGGGTAGCCAATTGGTCCCGTTGATGCGGTGGTATTCCAGCCCCAGCGTCCAGCTGCGCGAAGGCTGATAACGCACACCATACGTGATGTCTTTGGCAAATGCGTCGTGTGCAGGTCGGGTGAAGCCACTTTCTGCTGCAAAGGCTTTGCCGTCTTTGTCGCTTTTGTCGAGATACACATCCTCTTTGCGCGCATAAATCGACCATTGCGCACTGGCATAGTAAGTCAACTGGTTGTAGTACCCGATACCACGGTAGATACGGTCATTGCCGAATATTCCGTTATAGTGAATGTTGCGCCACGTGTATTCGCTGGTGAACTGCCACTGGGCGCGGTTGTACTCAAATGACAGCATGACCTGATCAGCTAATATTTCTCCCGATAAGAAAGGCTCTCCCGCCGCCGGCTCATAGTTGGCCGAAAAGGATGCCGCACTCAGCGCGGCGCGCCATACACCGGTATTCTGTTCGTAAAGAAAGCGCCCTACCAGTGCCCGCTCATTGGTCAATTCCCCCTGCGTCGGCAAACCATTCAATACCGAGCGTTTGGTTTCATCGTTGATCAGGGGTTTACCGATATTGGCCTCCATCGAAAACGTGCCTGAAGACAAGCCCATGTGCGAATAAAAGCCAACACTGTCCATCGAGTGCGTCACTTCGCGCAAGTAATCGTTGTAGGTGCCTTCCGGGAGGATGACGCCTGGACGCGTTGCAGCCACGTCGCGCGTTTCGCTGTAAAACCCGTAAGGGTTTTTCAGTCGCCCGATACGCAGGCCTAAACCTGCGTCCAGCTGATCGTGTAAGCGCCAGTCCAGAATCGCGTAGTCGATGCGCGTGCCCATGGGTTTTGCTTCGCCCGCCCGGCGATACAATACTTGGCCACTCAGTAGTAGTTGGCGGGTCGCATTCCAGGCCGCATTGAGGCCCGCTTCGCTGAAGTCGGCGCTGCCATCGGTGCTGTCACCTAAAAACTGGTTGTCGCTGGTATGCACATAGCCCTGGCTGAGGAAGCCGTGCCAGCTGAAGTTCTGTTCGCCATTTGGCGTGGCCGCCATCAGGGCGAAGGGCATCACCAGCAAGCAAAGCAGGTAGCACACGGGGCGGGGGGAAATATGTCTATTCAATGTCGAGTACCTGCACATTATCATACTCGGTCGCTCCTGAGATAAACCCAATCGCACCGGGAGTATTGGCGATATGGCGCAACATGGCTTGCTCATCGGGCACGATAGTGGGGCCCTGACCCAGGCCGGAATAGATGACGCGATCCCACTGCCTGTGGAGTTGATGGGGAAGCATGTTAAGAATTTCGCGTACGAAAGGCAGCGAACCAGGGTGTTTGGCATCCAGCACCACAACCCTTATGGGCTGACCATTCGCCCAATTGCGAACACGGAGACTGAAAATGGCGCGCAATTGATTCACATTCAATTGCACTGTGTTAACTTGTGGATTAACGATGACTTTCGGCGCCGCACTTTCCTCGCTGCACACGCCCGCACTCTGCAGAAAGCAGGTGCTGAAGAGGGTCAGTAAAAGGGTGTGATGCAGTAGTCGTCGCAGCATATTTTAAACATAGACGATATCTTGCGAATGCAAAGCGTTTATGGGGTGTATGCGGGAACACTTACAAAAAATATCATAAGGCAGTGAATAATGCGGCGACAGCTGGATCATCCCGAAACTGAGGCCATCTCCTGGCAGGTGGTGTGGTCACTTTGGCCGTACCTGCTGGCGTTCAAACAACGTGTTCTCTGGGCAAGTGTGTGTCTGATTCTGGCAAAAGTGGCCAGTATCTGTTTGCCTTTTCTGCTCAAATATGTGGTGGATGCGCTGGATAGCGATACGGCCTCTGGCGTCGCCGGCACACCGAACACATGGTTGTTGATGCCCATGGCCCTGGTGGTTGCCTATGGTCTGGCGCGCTTTCTCAACGTGATGTTCAATGAACTGCGTGACACCTTATTCGGCAGAGTGACGGAAGGCACAATGCGCAGCGTGGGTCTGGCGACTTTTCAGCATTTGCACCGCCTGGAGCTGGACTTTCATCTCGACAGGCGCACGGGCGCCGTCTCGCGGGATATGGAGCGCGGGATCAGTGCCATCAATTCCCTGATGCGTTTTATGGTATTCAATATCATCCCGACGCTGGTGGAAGTGGTCATTGTGGTCGTCCTGTTGTGGGTCAATTATGGCTGGGCGTTTGCGTTGACGATTTTTTTATCTGTCTCGGCGTATATTTTCTTTTCCGTCGTCGCAACGGAATGGCGTACGCGGTTTGTCCGTAAGGCCAACCTCGCCGACTCAAAAAGCAATGCCCGTGCGATCGACAGTTTGCTCAATTATGAGACGGTCAAATATTTCACTAACGAGGATTACGAAGCGCGCCGTTATGACCGGGCTCTGGAGGAATGGCAGAATGCCAAGCGTCAGAATCGACTGAGCCTGTTTGCGCTCAATGGCGGGCAGGCGTTCATTGTTGCACTGGGTACCACCACAATGCTGGCCATCGCCGCGCTGGGCGTGCAAAACGGGAGTCTGACCATTGGCGATTTTGTGTTGCTTAACGCCTTTATGATGCAAATATTCATTCCGCTGAATTTTCTGGGCTTTGTGTATCGCGAAATCAAAGGCTCGCTGGCCAGCATTGAAGGTTTGTTCGGTTTGCTGAACCAGCCTGTGAAAATTGCAGATCATGCCGAGGCCTCGGAGCTCGAGATTACTCACGGTGAGATTGTCTACGAGAATGTGAGTTTTTCCTATCAGCCAGAGCGCGAGATCCTGCACGACATCAACCTGCAAGTGAAGGCGGGCGAAACCGTTGCATTGGTGGGAGCGAGCGGCTCGGGCAAGTCTACCTTGATCAAGTTGTTGTTTCGGTTTTATGAGCCGGCACGCGGGCGTATTCTGATCGACGGGCAGGACATCACGACAGTCACGCAGCGTTCCCTGCGCTCGGCGCTGGGAATTGTGCCTCAGGATACCGTCCTTTTTAATGACAGTCTGGGCGAGAATATTCGCTATGGCCGACCGGACGCTAGCGATGCCGAGGTTCTGGAAGCCGCGCGCCTGGCGAATTTGGGTGAATTGCTGGCGCATTTGCCGGCCGGTCTAGATACTCAGGTGGGCGAGCGGGGCCTGAAATTGTCCGGTGGCGAAAAACAGCGTGTCGCCATTGCGCGCACGATTCTCAAACAGCCACATATACTGATATTCGATGAAGCTACGTCTTCTCTCGACAGCCGTTCCGAGCAGGCCATTCTCTCGGCCTTGCGTGATATGTCCATGGGGCGCACCACGCTTGTGATTGCGCACCGTTTGTCTACCGTCGTGGATGCCGATCGCATTATTGTGCTGCAGCAGGGGCGTGTGGTTGAGCAGGGGCGTCATCAGGATCTGCTTGCTCATAATGGTGTGTACAAGAGCTTGTGGCAGGCTCAGCAACATGAGCAAAACGCTGAACTGTAGCACCCAGCACCTAATGTGGTGTTCCTAAAATGGGGCTCAGGAAACGGAATGGCGCGCTGCCGCTTATCAAGAGGCTTGGATAGCCTTATTTCAGCTGCGAGGCCATGACAAAACGCTCGAAATCCTTATCGATGCCCATGACATGGCGGGTCAGCCATTCCCTCAGAAAAATCGACAGGCTTTGGCGCACGCTGGTATCCGACAGTTCAGTGGCCGTAACAAGTTGATTGATCTCATCACGAAAGCGATTGTGGGTGCGCATGTGCAGCGCACGATCCGGATAATCCAGTGCGAGCATGTAGGCTTCCTCGAGCATGAAGTGATGTTCTGCATAGAGTTGCAGCTGATGCAGCACTTCGCGTCGAAACGGTTCTTCCTGAATGGCATCAATCAGCGAGAACAAGATCTGGTGCTGGGTATCCTGCCACAGCAGCTCACTGGTTTTTTTCATGTGATTATCCTTGCTTTCCGTCAACACGAGGGTGCAGGAGGATGGGCATGAAGGTGACGGCAAAGAGAGAAAAGCCGCCTATCCAGCAAAGACTGGATATCAACAACCAGTTTGTATAGGCCTCAGGCATCGCAATGGGTGCAACGCTGCGGAACAGGCCGCCAGCGATTAGCAGGGCAATGGCGAGGTGCAGGCTGCTAGGAGGGCGGCGCAGATTTCGGCCGGTATGACCGATACTGACGCGCGCCATCATGCTGGTGGTGAGTGCGCCTATGCCGCCAATGGCAAGTGTGTGCAGGGGTAGGTTGAGTGAGAAATTCAGTATTCCTTGCAGGCTGTACAGCAGGAAACCCAGCGCGATCATCGCCAGCGATGCGAGCAAGCTCCACAGTAAGGGCGATTGCCAGACGCGTGCATCATACCAAGCTACCAGTCGGCACATCACGATCAGGCTCATCAGGGCTGCGGAGATTCGGGCCAATGCTTCGTAACCGAAGGCCAGGTCACACAGAAAAAATACGACAAATACCAAAAGGCTGCTCAAATCCAGCCAGCGGGCATTAAAAAGCTTCACCTCGCTCCCCAGGCCGCGCTCGATGAAAAACGGAAATACCCGGCGTGCAATCGTTAGAATCAGGGCAATGATGATGTAAATGGCACCCTGTAATGACCATTTGAAGCCCTCGTTCACTGCGCCTGCCAAACTGAGATAAAAAATGGCATTGCTGCCCCCCAGAAGCAGTACCTTCCCCATAACGGCACTTTGGCGCCATTGACGCGCTGCGATGATGGGGCGAAGCAGTGAGTACAGGAGCACAAGTGTGAACACGAGGTCGCCCAGCACTGCCCAGATCAGGTAATCGGCACCGGCAAGCCATGCGAGTCTGGCCAACAGCCAACTGGCGCAGAGCAGTTGAAGTGCGTGTGGTGAGGCCGTCTCGGAATCGGTCCAGTTACGCACGGCAGTCAAGAGAAAGCCGGCAATCACCGCAAAGGCATAGCCGTAAATCATTTCGTGCGCATGCCACAGGTGAGGAGAGATGCCTGCTGACAGATCATCAAATGGCGCATAGAGATAGACCGCCCAGATCCCGATGGCGATGGCAGCATACAGTGATGCGAGCAGAAACAGGGGGCGGAATCCGCGTTGCCAGACGACATGCGACATAGAAAGCTCTGCCGTGGTGAGTGAGTGAGGCGATCAGTATAGAACGGGTCGGTATTTGTCGGATTGATACGTATCAATCGGTTGGCACTTAAGGCCCCTGTTGGTAGCACAAATTTATATAAGCCTAGCGGGTGACAAACGTGCCTTCCCATACCATAGTTGTGGTTATGGGGTTACTAAGGTGGACTCGTTCCCATGACCGTTAGCCAACATCGCGACTATATTCGGCATCCAACTTCCATTCCTTTGGAGGTGCAGTCACAGAGCGCGCCGGAACAAATGCATTT
>JBFHUL010000004.1:0-64087 GCA_041590075.1 Oleiphilaceae bacterium | reverse complement strand
TTTCGCGCCGGCAAAGCACTGGGCGCGTTTAAAGTGCTGGGTGGCGGTCTGATACACATGCTTGGCCACGGGCACGGATCCCACAAACGACGTAGCGCTAATATCGGGGTGTTGCAGCAATTGATCAACCTGATCTTTGCCTCCGTGAACCATCTGAACCAAACCCTCCGGTGCGCCAGCTTCCTGAAATAATTCCAGCAATCGAACCGTTGCAAGGGGAACCTGTTCGGAGGGTTTTAGAATCATGGTGTTCCCGCAGGCGGTAGCGAGCGGGAACATCCACAAAGGAATCATGGCAGGAAAATTAAATGGCGTAATGCCCAGTGTCACACCGACGGGTTGAGTGAGGCTATAGGTGTCTACCTCTCGTGCGACGTTTTCGACAGTTTCGCCCATGAGTAGCGAAGGAATATTACAGGCGTGCTCTACCACTTCAATGCCGCGCCACACGTCGCCCATCGCGTCTTCGAAATTCTTGCCATTGTCTTCGGCGAGAATTTCAGCGATGTCTTTTTGATGGGCTTTGAGAAGATGCTGATAGCGGAGCATCAGGCGCGCCCGATCAGGCACAGGCGTATGCCGCCACTCGGCAAAGCAGGCTTTGGCACCCGCGACAGCCCGGTCGATTTCCTGCGGGGTAGCGAAGGGCACTTCAGCGAGTAATGATTGATCAGCCGGGTTGGTGACAGGAAGTGTCTGACTGCTTTGACTGGTGATGAACTTGCCATCGATGAGCAAAGGGACTTGTTTTGTCATGCGCGCGTACCTGTTTATTGTTTGCTACCACTTTACGCGCATTGCGTTGCGAATGAATTGACTAAATTGCGGCCGACATGGACTATATTGCTTATTTCGTGTGCGGTCAGAGCGTGGACGCAGTGTGGAGTCAAATGAATGAGTGAGCCTTCTAACTGGCCCTTGGCAAAAGGCGGTGTGCGCGTATTGGTGCCAAGGGAAACACTTAAAGCGCTGGCATCCAGCGTATTGTCGCGCGACTGCTACCCCACGGCTTTGGGCTTTTACCCCAATGCCTACCAGCATCAGATGCGTCGCCGGGAACATGATGATTTCTTGCTCATGTATTGCGTAGATGGAGTAGGCGATCTGAGCGGCGAGAAAGAGGGCGGCACTGCCTTTCACACGGCGGTGACCGCGGGCGATGTGGTGCTGTTGCCGCCCGGTATTGCGCATGACTATGCGGCGCGTGCAACGCAGCCGTGGTCTTTGTTCTGGTGTCACTTCAGGGGGGAGCAGGCACGGGCCTTCTACGAACATATACAGTTTCCCGGTGCCGAGCCGGTGGTGCGGGGCTTGAGCGATCTAAGCCTGCAAACTGGGTTCAGTTCCATGCTGAGTATTGTGGGTACGGGTTATTCGGCAACCTCCTTCATACATGCAGCGAATCAGCTAAGACAAGTGCTCACGCTCATCGAGCGATTGCGCCGCCGCACTCATCGTGAGGAAGAAGCGCGGTCGTTGGCGACTGTCCGTGATTACATGCGGGATAACCTTCATCGGCGGCTCACGCTTGATGATTTAGCGCGAGTAAGTCAGCTCTCCAAATTTCATTTTAATCGTCGATACAGAGCCTTAACGGGTTACGCTCCCTTGCAGCACTTTACGCATCTCAAGATCGAACAAGCCTGTTATCTGCTTGAAAGCAGTCAGCGGAGTATTGCGGATATCTCGTTTGAGCTGGGCTACGATGATCCTCTGTATTTCTCACGCGTGTTCCGCAAAGTTACGGGTAGAGCACCGAGTGCCTACCGCGCTCACTTGCTCTGAATTCAACTGTTTCAGCGTTGACGATATCCGTGCGACAGCGCACAATGCCTGCGGCCAAGGAGTGGCAGACTTCCTTTCAGTGAGACTCAGAATACCCCCATGTTAAGTGACCAGCAGAAAGACCTGATTCAATCCAGCTACCGGCAGTTTACAGCGCGGGAGGGCTACAAATCCCGCTACGGGCAGCGTGTGATGATTGCCGAAATCGCCAAGTACATCGGCAGTATCGAAGAGAATGAAGAGGGGCTACGCACCAGTGCGCCAGCCGTGTGTGTGGTAGAGGCGGGCACGGGGACAGGCAAGACTCTGGCATATTCGATTGCGGTATTGCCCCTGGCGTTAGATCAGGGGCGGAAGGTAGTGATCTCGACGGCAACGACCGCGCTACAGGAGCAGGTGCTGGCCAAAGACCTTCCGGAGCTTGCGCGCTTTTCAGGCCTGCACTTTGATTACGCTTTAGCCAAAGGGCGGGGGCGATATCTGTGTGTGAGCAAGCTGGATCAGCACTTGCAGAACCTTGGTGGCGATCAGAGTGCGCTGCCCTTGTTTATCGCCAATGACACTCCTGCAGATGCGTTGGATCAGGCCACACTGGAAGCGTTTCTTAATGCGTATGCCACCGGCGAATGGGATGGTGACCGTGATAGCTGGGAGCAGGCCATCGAACAGGATGTGTGGCGGCAAATCACCACCGATAATCAGCAGTGCGCCAATCGCCGGTGCAGTTATTTTTCGACTTGTCCTTATTATGAAGCACGCAAGCGCTGGGATGAGGCCGATGTTGTGGTGGCCAATCATGATCTGGTGTTATCCGATCTGGCTTTGGGGGGCGGAGTGATTCTGCCTTCTCCGGAGTCTTCTTTCTATATTTTCGATGAGGCACATCATCTTGCAGATAAGGCGCTAGGCCACTTTACCGTAGCCGGCGGTGTGAAGGTGATGGAAAACTGGCTCAAAACCCTGAGTAAATCACTAGCAGAACTGGTGCCGTTTCTCGGGCAGAGTCATCCCCTGCAACGCCAGATCGCCGACAGTACCAGCACTCTTGAACAGTGCCATCATTGGCTCACTGAAGCCTATACATTTGTGGTACAGCAAACCGAATGGCAGGAAGACGACGGTAGTAGTTCCAAACGTTTTCGCTATAAAGAGGGTGTCATACCTGCTGAGCTTGGACAGATGGCTGTTGAGCTTAAACAGGGATTTGCCGCCATATGCCGATTGCTCGATGGTCTGCGTAATGAAGTCACGCGTGCCGTGGACGAAAAATCTGATTGTGGTTTGTCCAAGGAAGAGGGAGAGCAGTGGTTCCCTGTGGTGGGGGGGTTGTGTAATCGAGCTGAGGCACACTTTGACCTGTGGAGCTTTTACGCGCGGCCCTCCAAAGAGGGCGCGCCACCCGATGCGCGCTGGATGGTTTTTCGCGATCAGGAAAATCACAGCGATGTGTGGTTGTATGGCAGCCCCTTGAGCGCGGGCGGCGTCTTGCGTGAAGCATTGTGGAATAAAAGTTACGGTGCGGTACTGACCTCCGCGACATTGACCGCCCTGGGTCGCTTCGATCGTCTCGCGCATAAAACCGGCCTGCCCGCCGAGAGTGTTTATCATTGCGTGCCCAGCCCCTTTCATTTTAATGAGGTGGCTACTCTGCGTGTACCGCCCATGCGTTCCGATCCGGGTAATAGCGAGGCGCATACCGAGGAGTTAATTGCTTCGCTGGAATTATGGCTGGGCGAGCATCGTGCCGTATTGGTGTTATTCAGTTCGCGTAAGCAGATGAACGATGTGTTTTATGGCCTTGATCGTGGATTGCGCGCCGAAATCATGACGCAGGATGATATGAGCAAGCAGGAGCTGGTGGCTTCTCACAAGCGCAAGATAGATAAAGGTGAGCGCAGTATATTATTTGGATTGGCGTCGTTGGCAGAAGGTATCGACTTGCCGGGTGAATATTTGAGCCATGTGGTGATTGCCAAAATTCCTTTTTCGGTACCCAATGATCCCCTTGAGCAAAGTATGAGCGAGTGGTTGGAAGCGCAGGGGCGTAATCCGTTTATGGAAATTACCGTGCCGGATGCCAGTCTCAAACTGATTCAGGCCTGTGGCCGGTTGATTCGGACTGAACAGGACAGGGGGGTCATTACCATACTGGACAGACGCCTGCTGACGCGCCGCTATGGTGGATTATTGGTGCAGTCGTTGCCTCCCTACAAGCAGGAGTTTGCACGCCAGGAAGGGTGAATCAGAAAATCGGGACAAAAAAAAGCGGTGATTTGATGCCGAACATATCAAATCACCGCGTCTCAAGTAGGGCTATTAGGGAGGCCCTGATCGGAAAACGGGTTGGGCAGGAAGGCCTGAATTTCCTGCCCAACAACTTAAAACGTCATGGTGCCCAGTATAGGCAGTTGGGGGGCGTAGGGAGATCGTCCAAAGGGCTTAGTGCAGGCGTGAAGGTGGGTGTTTTGAGATGTGCGTCACAAATAATTCGGAGTTAAATCAGGCGTAGCTGGCGGGCTTTGGAGAGTGCTTCGGTACGACTTTTCGCCGTGATCTTCCCATACAGGTTACGGATATGTGCCTTCACCGTGGCGGGCGCTAACGAGAGCTTTTGAGCGATTTCCTTGTTGGCGAGCCCCTGATCGATAAGCTTCAGTACTTCCAGTTCGCGTTGGCTTAGTGGTTCGAGAAGCTGAATATTGCTTTCCAGGGCGGCGGCGCCGGGCAGTTCCACTTGTGCGGAAGCTTTTTCAAGATGCATGCCCATGGCCGTACTGAGTTTTTGCAGGTAGCTGTCCGGGAGGTTCGATCCCGATGCCAGACTCAATACTTTGGCGATACGCTGGTTTTCATTGGTAAACAGGCTGATAAAGCCGTCCTGGGCTGCCAGCGTCAAGGATTCCGTAATGGCGGTACGCGCGGGGGCCGAATGGTCCATCTGCTGGTGCGCAATGGCTTGCAGGGCCAAGGCTTGGATCAAGTGGTATATGTGCTTCTTTTCTCGCGCTTGATCAATGAGCCGTTCGGTCATCTCGATCACCAACGGGTACTTCTCCTGCGCGATGTAGAGCCGCGCCCGCGACAAGTTGATGTCTTCGTAGTTCAATGGAATGGCTGTAATGGTGGCGCTATCCAGATCGTTGAGCACGGTTTCGGCTTTTTCCAGTTTTCCCATGCCTAACAGACAGCGCGCTTTCAAGGCGCTGATGCTGGGGGGTTCGAATACGATCACTTCTTTTTTATGTTGCAGAATATGCTGTGCGTCATCCAGACATTCAATCGCATCAACATACTGCTTCAAGGCAAAGTAGTAAGCGGCGCGGGTGTACTGAATCAGGATGTGCAGGCCGGGCTCAGTGCCGAGCTCAAGGTGCTTGAGCAGCGGATTGATGTAAGATTCTGCGATAGTGAATTCGGCAAGTTCAATATAGATCATTGCCAATACGGTATTTTGCCAGCAGGAAATCACACGAGGCTGCGAAGGGTCGGTATAGCTGACGTTCCAGCGCTGATTCTGAATGCCCGTTTCCAATGCCAGTTCGAGTTTGCCTTGATAAAAATAGATCCAGCCCAAGAGTCCGCTGCTGGACAGTATCGTCGTAAATTTTTTCTCGCGTTTGCCATGTTCGATAGCCGACAACAACGCGGATTCCGCAGACACCAGATCGCCCACCGTGAAGCTGTCGAGCCCGATGCCATAATAGGTCACCGACTTTAGCGGCATATTGGTATGATCCAGTTCTTCCAGTACCTGTTTGGTCAAGGCGGTGGCACTGCGTAAGTCAGACTGAGTACGCGCAAGATAACTGCGGATAAGTGAAATCTCACTATGCAGGTCGATCAGTTCGTGGGCCGACGTGGCAACGTTGTCCAGGCGTTGGCGGTCAATCAGGTTTTCCAGCTCGTCGAGCAGCGGCGGGATGATGTCGAGTTTGTTGCCGAAAAACAGAGCCCAGATCTTGAGCATGATCAGTCGTGGGGATTTTTCTATCAGGGGGTCTGGTAAAAACGACAACCATTTCAACATGGGCAGATGGTGCCCCTCATGTATCAGATTGTTGCCATTTTTTTCGAGTAGCGCGGCCAGTAAATTCCAGTCCTGCAACTGCACGACCTGCTCGATGGCTTCATGAGGCTGGTTATTATCGATCAACCAGGTGACGGCTCGCACCTGCAATTCCATCAGATGCTCGGGGTGCGAATGCTTCGCACGTTTCAGCAGGGCTTCACGAAACATGTCGTGGTAGCGGAACCACCGGTTTTCCTTATCCAGCGGAATCAGGAAGAGGTTGGCGTTCAATAGATGTTCTAGTATGTCCTGACTGTCATGGCTATGCCGAATCTCATCGCAGAGGGCCGCGCTCAGCCGCAACAGGCATGCGGTGTTCAGCAGAAACTCTTTAATTGACTCAGGCTGATGATCAAGAATTTCCGATAGCACATAGTCGGAAAAGTGTCGGTCTTCCGAGAGCAATTGATCGGTAGGCAGGAAACGTTGCTCGTTGTTGGGCGTAGATACCGCAGACAAGGCCGTTAACTGCATGGCGGCTATCCAGCCTTCGGTTTTGCTGTAGATCTGTTCGATTTGTTTGTCCGACAGTGCCAGCCCCATGTATTCGTTAAAGAAGGAACGGGCTTCCTCGTACGAGAAAATCAGGTCATTGGAGGAAATATGGTCTACCCAGTTTTTGACACTCCAGCGCGATACGGGGAGGTTTGGCTCAAAGCGTGACGTGATCATGAGCTCGACATTCGGGGGGAGAAAGTCCACAAAATAGGCAAAGCTGCGCAATATTTCAGGTTCCCTGATAACGTGAAAGTCATCAAGGATAATGGTCAGCGATTGGCCGTTCAGCGTGACCGTATTCAGTTCATTTACAATAGCGGTGACAGCTGCTTCCAGAGGGGTATCCGTGTCCAGCAGTGCTTGTGCTTGCTCGCCAAATCCGTTGATTACGGTGGCAATCGAGCCCACTAGATATTGCCAGAAACGCTTGGGGCTATCGTCCGCTTCATCCAGCGACAACCAGCAGAAGTCTTTGTCATGCGTATTGAGCCACTGTAAAACCAGAGTGGTTTTGCCGTAGCCGGCTGGAGCAGATATCAAAGATAGCTTGCGTGCTCCCCTCGGCGAAAGGCGGGCCAACAGGTGTGAGCGTTCAACGCTTTTTGAATTGTAAGCCGGAGCAAGAAATTTGGTTTGCAGTAGCATGGGTTGGCGTTGCCTTGATCAACACGGATTGCAGAAAGCCTGGGCCGCATCTTATCTCATTTTGCTGGGGATCGCATTGATAGCATGCTGAAAAACCTTTTGTGATCAGACAAATGCGGCCGGTTTTTCACATTTATCTATAGCTTGCTCAGAAAAACGCGTATTTGCTGCCAATTATGAGGAGCAGTGAGGCAAGGATGGGTTGCAACACATTGCTGGGAACGCGTTTGCTGAGTAGCGAGCCGAAATGAATGGCGGGTAAGGAGCCGATCAGCAGGCAGCCCAAAAGGACGAAATCAACATTACCCAGTTGCATATGGCCCAATCCGGCGATGAGTGTTAGTGGTACAGCATGAGCTATGTCTGTACCGATGATCGTTACGGGATTGAGTCTCGGGTAGAGCATCATGAGAATGGCCGCGCCAAAGGCGCCTGCGCCTACAGACGTAAGCGTAACGCAAACGCCAAGCAGCAAGCCCATCAATACCGTAAGTGTTGACTGGTGCCTTTTTAACCAGGAAAGCTGCCGGGTATCGAGTGACAGAGAGCGGTTGAGGAAGGGGCGCACAAGAATGACCAGGGCGGTGATGATCAGCATTAATCCCAGCGTCGTGAGCAGGAGGTGTTGGTATTCTTCAGGATCGCCAAACACGTTTTTGAGAAAATACACGGTAACAATAGAGGCGGGAATACTGCCCATACTCAAGCGAAACACAATCTGCCAGTTGACAGTTGCTTGTCGCGCATGGGTGATGACGCCGCCGGCTTTGGTGCCGGCCGCATAGATCAGGTCGGTACCAATCGCGATGTGAGGTGGAAAGTTAAAGAGTATCAAAAGCGGCGTCATCAACGAGCCACCACCTACGCCAGTGAGACCAACGGCAAAGCCCACTCCCGCACCGGCGAGGATGTATTTGATAAAGTCCGCAAAAGCGAGTAATTCCATGAATTTGGTCTACTATAGTGGTACTACAATAATTAGGAATAAGCGCAAATTTACTATATCCGAAGCTTTATATTCTATAAAGGAATATTTAATTATACCTTTATAGCTTAGCGGCCTATGAAATAGCAAAGCGTGCAAATGGAGGTATAAATGAAATTACAACAACTCCGTTACATCTGGGAAGTTGCCCATCACGATCTCAACGTTTCTGCAACCGCACAAAGTTTGTACACCTCGCAACCTGGAATCAGTAAGCAAATAAGGCTCCTGGAAGACGAGTTGGGGGTAGAAGTTTTTTCACGCAGTGGCAAGCATCTCACGCGCATTACGCCAGCTGGCGAAGCCATATTGCAGGTGGTAGGCGATATTCTTAGTCAGGTTGAGAGCATCAAGAAGATTGCGCAGGAATTCAATAATGAGCAGAAGGGCGATTTGTCGATCGCCACCACGCACACGCAGGCACGCTATGTTTTGCCGGGTATCATCAATCGGTTTATGGAGCGCTACCCGGATGTGTCGTTACATATGCATCAGGGAACTCCGGCGCAGATATCCGAAATGGCCTCCGACGGCACCGTGGATTTTGCGATTGCCACCGAAGCTCTCGAGAGTCACTCCGACCTGATCATGATGCCGTGCTATTCATGGAATCGGTTGGTGGTCGTGCCGAAAGGTCACCCGCTATGTAATATGCGGGAATTGAGTCTCGAAAAATTGGCGGAGTATCCCATTGTCACTTACGTGAAGGGCTTTACCGGGCGGTCTAAGCTGGATGAAGCCTTCGCCGAGGCAGATCTTTCACCCAATATTGTATTCACCGCATCCGACGCGGATGTGATCAAAACCTACGTCAAGCTTGGCTTGGGAATCGGCATTGTTGCTTCGATGGCTTATGACTCTGAAAAAGACGCAGGTCTGGTTGCGCTGAACGCGGAGCAATTATTCGCGCCGAGTG
This sequence comes from Oleiphilaceae bacterium, assembly GCA_041590075.1. Taxonomy (GTDB): domain Bacteria; phylum Pseudomonadota; class Gammaproteobacteria; order Pseudomonadales; family Oleiphilaceae; genus PZPK01. The sequence goes on along the minus strand of JBFHUL010000004.1, from coordinate 55,189 downwards.
TGACCAATATCGGGTTCAGGAAAGGCACCTTTATGCGTGGGTTTATGTATGACTTTCTGCAGGAGTTTGCGCCGCATCTCACGAAAGAAGTGGTTGACGAAGCCTATCATCGACACACGCACCGGTTGGATATGCAAGAGCTGTTCGGCAGCATTACGCTGCCGAAGCTGTAGCGACAGTTAGCGGGCGCTGTTATCGCTGATGTGCAGGCCGCACTCTTTTTGCGTTTCTTCTTCCCACCACCATCGGCCCTCACGCTCGTGCTGATTAGGTAGTACCGGGCGTGTGCAGGGTTCACAGCCTATGCTCACAAAACCGCTTTCGTGCAAGGGGTTATAAGGTACTTCGGATAGTCGAATATAATCCCACACCTCCTTGGAGCTCCAGTTTGCGAGCGGGTTGAACTTAATGAGCGTTCGGGCCTCTGTTGAGTTTCCTTCGTCAATTTCAATAACGGGCACATTAGAGCGCGTGCTCGGGCTTTGGTCTTTACGCTGGCCCGAAATCCAGGCGTCCAGCGTGGCGAGCTTACGCTTCAGTGGTTCAACCTTGCGGATTCCGCAGCATTCTTTATGGCCATCTTTGTAAAAGCTGTAAAGTCCCTTTTGCTTCACAAATTCCTGCAGTTTCTGTGTGTCGGGGCTCATGATGTCGATGGCGATATCGTAGTGTGCGCGCACTTTATCGATAAATGCATAGGTCTCTGGGTGGAGGCGGCCGGTATCAAGAGAAAACACCTGAAGGGAATCGGTCAGGCGATGCGCAAGTTCAATCAGTACCACATCCTCTGCGCCGCTGAATGAAATTGCGATATTGTCGAAATTCTGAAGCGCAAATTTTAGTATTTCACGCGGTGATTTGCTGCTCAATTCGGCATTCAGTTGCTCAATATCTGCCGCACTGGGGTGGTTCTTCAGGTCGATGTTCATAAGTCGGTCGCATAGTTAGATAAGGGGTGAATTCTATCGCCCAGATAGCATTATGCAACAATCACTTATTTCGTTAGAATGTGCGCGCTTTTATACAGACATTTTATTGGGGGTTGTTGTGGAGCTGGTTTGTCTCGATCTGGAAGGTGTGTTGATCCCGGAAATCTGGATTGCGTTTGCTGAAAAAACGGGAATCGAAGAACTGAAAGCAACAACGCGCGATATTCCTGACTATGATGTATTGATGCAGCAACGGTTGCGTATTCTAGATCAGCACGGCTTCGGTATAAAAGAAATTCAGGAGGTCATTGCAACACTCGACCCGCTCCCGGGTGCAAAAGAGTTTGTTGAATGGCTTGGGCCACGTTTTCAACTGGTGATTCTTTCCGACACCTTTTACGAATTTGGCATGCCATTAATGGCAAAGCTGGGGTACCCCACCTTGTTCTGTCACAAACTCGAAGTGGATGCGCAGGGCAAGATTACGAATTATCTGCTACGTCAGAAAGACCCCAAACGTCAATCCGTCAGGGCGTTTCAATTATTGAATTACCGCGTGATCGCTGCAGGCGACTCCTACAACGATACAACCATGTTGAAGCAGGCGGAGGCGGGTATATTGTTCAAGTCGCCACAAAACGTTATCGATGAATTCCCCCAGTTTCCGGCCGTGCACACCTACGAAGATCTGAAACAGGAAATTTTGAAAGTCAGTCAGACCCAGAGCCAATAAGTGTTCTGTCAGGTCGAAGAGGTTTTAGTCATTGAGTGATCACCAACAGAATGAAGAGCGCTTGCAGAAACTGCTTGCGCAAGCCGGACTCGGTTCACGCAGAGAAGTAGAGGAATGGATAGCGGCGGGGCGCGTATCGGTTAACGGGCAGGTTGTGAAGCTGGGTGACAAGGCCTCGCGAAAGGATCGTATACTGGTCGATGGTAAACGGGTTCATATTGAAAAGACTCAGGAAGACCATCGGGTCATTGTTTACAGCAAGCCAGAAGGTGTGATCTGTTCCCGTAATGACCCGGAAGGGCGTCCTACGGTTTTCGATCAGCTCCCCAAGCTCAAAAACCAGCGCTGGATTTCCGTAGGTCGCTTGGATATCAATACGACCGGGCTGCTGATTCTTACCACCGACGGAGATTTGGCCAACAGATTAATGCACCCGTCGTATGAGGTGGACCGCGAATACGCCGTGCGCATTCACGGCGATGTAGACGACAATATGCTAAATACCCTCAAGGAAGGTGTGTTACTGGAAGACGGCGTGGCGCGGTTTACGGACATTCAGGCCTCCGGGGGCGATGGCACCAATCAGTGGTTTCATGTCGTATTGATGGAAGGCAAAAATAGAGAGGTGCGTCGGCTGTGGGAATCCCAAGGGGTTCAGGTCAGTCGCCTCAAGCGCGTACGGTACGGGTGTATATTTTTGCCAAGCAGGCTGAAAGTTGGTGCCTGGGAAGAACTGAATAATAAAGAAGTGAATGAACTGCGGGCGCTCGTGGGCTTGCCGCCCGTTCGCATCAAGGCGAAAACCCTACAGGGGCGCCGCGAAGATGAGCGCCGTAAGCGCAAAGCGATGAATAGCGGAAGTCGACGCCCACCAAAAGGTCGACGCCGCTAGCAGTTTAAGCTTGGCGCATGTCGCGAGCTTTCTCGCTGTGCTGAGTCAGTTGTTCGGCGCTCGCGGTGAGGTTTCTGCCATTGTTCTTGGCATAATAAAGAGCCTCGTCAGCGCGCTGCTTGAAATCTTCCAGATTTTCTTTCTCCAAAAAAGTGGCGGAGCCAATGCTCACCGTCACCGGCATGATTTTGCCGCCGTAATTGAATATATGTTGTTCGATGGCCTCACGAACGCGTTCTGCAATGGTGCTGGCCTGTGCGGAGTCAGTATCATCCAAAATAAGTAGAAACTCTTCTCCTCCGTAGCGAAAGCACAAGTCGCTTTGGCGCGCCGAGTGTTTGATGACCTGGGCCAGCTCTCTGAGCACCTGATCTCCGGCAAGGTGCCCGTGCACATCATTTATCTGTTTGAAGTGGTCGGCGTCAATCATCAGAATTGACAACGGCGTGCGATGCCGGCGTGAGAGTTCTGCTTCACGGTGAAGACTTGCATCCAGTGCCCGTTTGTTGCCGCAGCCCGTCAGTTCATCACGCAAAGCGGATTCAAGAGCGGTTTGGTACAGTTGCGCGTTTCGCAAAGGAAACACCAGTGTGCTGGCCAGACGCTCAATAATATTCAGTTCTTCTTCGATAAAGCGGCGGCGGCGTGCGAAGCGAATTTTACCCAGCTGGCTGTTATCCAGCGTTAAATTATATTGGCATGAATGTGCACCCGCCCGGTCACCGATTTTCAAGTGCTGGCCGCCTGCGCAAGAGAAAACAAACTGGTCATATTCCACCAGTTTTTTTACTTCTTCGGCAAACATGCGCAGAATTTCCGTGCTGTTCAGGCTGGTCTGTAGGCGTCTTGTCAGCCTGGAGATGATGTCGTTATTGTCACTGATCAGGCGATTCAGATCTTTATACGTCGATACAATCTTCGCTTTGTTGAAATCGACCGTCGACGCTTTGGTTTCGTTACCGCTCATGTTTGACTCCGCACTCATTTTCGTTCGATGGCTAGCGAACGCATATGTTTGTAGTCGTAAAGCTAAAAGCATGCCATGGTATATAAGTTACTAAGATCAAAGATAAAGATGAAAAATTAGAGCAGCGCTTTATCTGTGGGTGACGAATAATTGCCGCTTTTGTCGCGGGTGCCGGATGGACGGGCGGCGGAAAGTCGACGCACTATCTTGCTCTGGCTTATCCCGCCAGAGCAGGTAATAATGTGCCGCTCAATCTTTATTTAATTACGTAATATTTTGATCGCGGGTACCGTTTGCGGGGTAATCTGCGGTGCTGTTTCTCAGAGTCCGATTACGATGCGTTTGAAGTCGATCAAACTAGCCGGTTTTAAGTCCTTCGTCGATGCGACAACCGTCCCTTTCCCTACCAATATGACAGCGATTGTAGGCCCCAATGGGTGTGGTAAATCCAACATTATTGATGCGGTACGTTGGGTGATGGGGGAAAGTTCTGCCAAGAACTTGCGCGGTGAGTCTATGACGGATGTTATTTTCAATGGCTCTACCGGACGACAGCCAGTGGGCCAGGCATCAATAGAACTCTTGTTTGATAATAGTGAAGGCAAGCTTGAGGGAGAGCACGGCGCATTCGCCGAGATTTCCATAAAGCGGAAAGTGACACGAGAGGGGTTGTCGCAGTACTACCTTAACGGTACGAAATGTCGTCGGCGGGATGTGACGGACATCTTCCTCGGTACCGGCATGGGGCCACGCAGTTACGCGATTATCGAGCAAGGCATGATCGCGCGACTCATCGAATCTAAACCGGAAGAGCTGCGGGTATATCTCGAGGAAGCGGCAGGCATTTCAAAATATAAGGAGCGTCGTCGCGATACCGAAAACCGCATGCGGCGTACGCAGGAGAATCTTGATCGCCTGTCCGACATCCGCGACGAGCTCGCAAAACAGCTACAGCACTTAAAGCGGCAGGCAAATGCTGCGGAAAAGTTTGCGGAGTTCAAGCAAGCGGAACGACTGAATGCCGCCAAGCTAAATACGCTAAAATGGCAAGCGCTGGAAGCTGAGAGGGCTTCGTTGCAAGGTGATGTGGAAAAACTGGAGCAGAGCATTGAAAGTGCCGTGCTGGATAAATCCACACACGAAAGCCGTATTGAAGCGGCGCGCACGGAGCTGGAAGAGCGCCAGGAGATCTTTGGCAGGGTGCAGGCCAAGTATTATGAATCGGGAGCCGAAATAGCGAAGCTGGAGCAGCAACTGAAATATCAGAAAGAGCAGCTTCTACGACAGGATCAGGAGTTGGCGCAGTTGCAACTTGACCGCCAGCGCATCGGGGAGCGGCAAGCGCTTGATCAACGGCGCGCTGAAGAACTGGAAGCTGCGTTGGAAATCATCGTGCCAGAACTGGAGTCTCATCAGGAGGCTCTGGATGTGGCGCAAGAGCAGCTCTCGCAACAGGAGTCTGAATTACGGCACTGGCAGGATCAATGGGAGCAATTTAATCAAACGACGGCCCAAACGCGCCAAGAAGCGGAAGTGCAGCAGTCGCGGATTCAGACATCCGAAAGTCAACTTAAACAGCTCGACGAACGTCAGCAAAAGCTCCGAGCAGAAACCGAACAGCTACAAGCCCAGTTAGACGAACAGGCTGACTCATGCGAGGCAGAAAAAGTGACGCAAATCGAGCAGGAGCTTTCCTCCCGTCAGCAAGGGCTTGAAGACCGCAGAGAGCAGCTGCATCAGTGGCGGAGTGCGCTCGATGAAAAAAGCCGCCAACGAGCAAGTTTGGTGAACGAAGCGGCCGAACAGCGTGCGGTGCTGGCATCGTTACGAACACTGCAGACCGCAGCACTCGATGACCGCTCTGTTCAGGAGCAACTTAATCATTTAGGGCTGGATTTGAGCACCCCCTGGCTGGCTGGCGTAACGGTGCAGGAGGGTTGGGAAAGGGCATTTGAGCATGTGATTCAGCCATGGCTCAAGGCTTTGGAAAGTGGCGATTTTGAATCGTCCTTGGCAGTGGTTAACTCAGACTGCACCGTTGCAATTATCGACGCGCACGCAGCGTCCGGTAGCGCGCGGCCAGGAACTATGGCGACAGTCGTCGAAGGTGCTGACGCCTTGAATGGTATTTTCAACCGGATTCGACTAGCGGAATCCGTTCAAGAGGCCTTTGGTTTGCGTGCAGGTTTGGATGATGAAGAAAGCATCATTGTGCGTGATGGTACTTGGGTAGGCGCCAACTGGGTGCGCGTATTCTCTCCACAGGAGCAGGGTGCGGGCGTCATGGAAAGAGCCAAGCAGATTGAAAAACTGGAACAGACATTGCCTCAGTTGGAGGCGCGTTTAATCGCGTTGGAAAGCGATATCGATGCGCAGTCCGAAGCTGTTCGCCAGCTTGAAGCTGAATTGGTCGCTGAAGAAAAGTGCGTTGCCGGTTTATCCCAGGAGGTATCACGGCTTCAAGCGCAACAAAAAGTTAAGCAAGCAAAGGATGAACAGCTGGCTCTTCGCATAAAGAGAAACGAAAACGAACTTACTGAGGTGTCACTGAATCAGGATAATGAGTCTGAACGGTTGGAATTGGCCAGAGAGAGTTGGCAGGAAGCAATGTTGGCACTGGAAAGCCTGGTGGATGAACGGAGTGAGCAGCAGGAAAAGCGCGAACAGTTGCAGCATGGTGTAGAACAATGTCGTCAAATGGTTCAGGCGAGGCAAAGCAGTTTTCATCAATCTCAACTCCGTTATGAGCAGTCTCGAGGGGAGTTGGAGCAGATTAAAGCCAATTTAACGCGTCTTGGGGAAGATCTGCGGCAGTTAGAAGAGAAGAAACAGGCGGCATTATCCTATGAGCGTGTAGATGAAGATGATTTACAGAACGATGAATTGCGCTTGGAAGGTATGCTGGAAGCTCGCCTACAGGACGAGGAGAAACTGGGTGAAGCCCGGCAGGCAATGGAGCAGGTAGGGGCGACGCTCCGAAATATTGAAGGGGAGCGCTCAAGCAAAGAGTCCCGGCTTCAAGTGCTGCGTACCGAACTTGAGCAGGCGCGCATGTCGCTTCAGGCTTTACAAATGCAGCAGGCTGGTCTCATCGAAAAAATTGAAAATGACGAATTCAGCCTGCAGGAGATGGCGTCGGCGCTGACCGAGGAAGATAGCATTGATTCGCTCGAAAAGAGTCTCGAGCAGTTGGCTGGGCGAATACAGCGGTTGGGGCCTATCAATCTGGCAGCGATTGATGAATACAATGAGCAGAGTGAACGCAAGGATTATCTGGATAGTCAGCACGAGGATTTGATGGAGGCATTAGATACGCTCACAAGTGCCATCCGCAAAATCGATAAAGAAACGCGCGCGCGGTTTAAAGAGACCTACGATCAGGTCAATGAAGGATTACAGCGTTTGTTTCCCAAGATCTTTGGGGGAGGAAGTGCGCATCTGGAGCTGACGGATGATGATTTGCTGGAAACCGGTGTAGCGATTATTGCGCGCCCACCCGGAAAGAAAAATTCGACGATACACTTGTTGTCTGGTGGTGAAAAGGCGCTCACGGCGATCGCCTTGATCTTCGCGATCTTTGAGCTGAATCCAGCGCCCTTCTGTATGTTGGATGAGGTGGATGCACCGCTTGATGATGCGAACGTAGGCCGGTTTGCCAACATGGTGAAAGAGATGTCGGCACAGGTCCAGTTTATTTATATTTCCCACAACAAAGTATCCATGGAACTGGCAGATCAGCTTATGGGCGTTACGATGCATGAGCCTGGTGTGTCGCGACTTGTTTCGGTCGATGTTGAAGAGGCCGCAGCCTTGGCCGAAGCTTGATGATGGGTGTGTTGGGGAAGCGGGTTACGGTGTTGTTATGTATTGGAGCTTTAAAATATTTCCCGCTAATATAACAGATGTTGTCAAGCGCATGAGAGTATGTGCCAGCGCAGTTCGGCGCTATTCTTAATGGCACATACTTACTTCCATCAATTCGTACAAGAGCAATCATGAATTTCAGAGACTGGTTAATCGTCGTTGGTGTCATCATTATCCTGGGCATCCTGATTGACGGCTATCGCCGCATGCGTTTGGCGCGCATGGATTCATTGAAAATGTCGCGCGACATGGGCGGCGAATTCGAAAGTAGTCCCTTGGATGAGGACTTTAACCCTGAATTGCCAGGCGGTGGGGCGCGGGTTGTTTCTCCTGGTGGTGATACGTCGCAAGAAGAAAAGATTGAGCCCTCCTTTGATAGCGGAAATGTTTCGGAACCTGCATCAATTGAGACCCAGGAAGAAACGCCACTAAGTGCCGATGGTTCTGATCGCGTTGAACCGGCGGCAATCAAAACCGCGCGTGCCAGCAAGCAGCGGCCGACATCAGAAACTTCTTCCAAGGCGTCATCACCAGATAGGCAGCCCCCTCAGGAAGTGCTCGTGATTAATGTGGATGCCAAGACTGAAAACCACTTTCAGGGGAGCGCAATCAAGAAGTTACTCGAGGCTTGTGGTTTGGAACATGGCGATATGTCGATCTTCCATCGTCACGAAGAAGATGACCTGCTTAGCCCCATTCAGTTCAGTGTGGCCAACGCGGTTGAGCCGGGGTATTTTGATCCAGAAAAAATGGACTCTCTGAGCACTCCGGGGGTCAGTTTTTTTATGAGCCTTCCAGGTCCTAAAGACTACATGAAGGCCTTCGATTACATGCTGGAAACGGCACAGTGCTTCGCCAAAAATCTGGGGGGGGAGTTGCGCGACGAACAGCGCAGTGTAATGACCACGCAAACGATTGAGCACTGTCGGCAGCGTATACGCGAGTTTGAACGCAAGCAGCTCTCTTTGTCTCGGGTCTAAACGCTGGCAGCATGCAGGATATACGCGAACACATTGCTTCCCTTCGGGATGATCTGAATCAACACAATTACCGGTATTACGTGTTGGATAATCCGATTATCCCGGATGCGGAATACGATCGCCTGTTCCAAGAGTTGAAGCAGCTGGAAGATGCCCACCCCGAGCTGCGTTCTCCAGAATCGCCCACCGAGCGCGTTGGAGCTCAACCGCTCTCTGCATTTCAACAAATTAAACACAAGCTACCGATGCTTTCGCTCGATAACGTGTTCGATGAGCAGGAGTTCTCGCAATTTTACACGCGCACTCAAGAGCGTTTGGGTTTGGCAGAGCCTCTTGAATTTGCGGCCGAACCGAAACTTGACGGGGTGGCTGTGAGCTTGTTTTACGAGAAGGGAAAACTTGCCTACGGTGCAACCCGGGGTGACGGGGTGACCGGTGAAGACATCACCCACAATGTGCGCACCATTTCATCGATACCGCTTGCGCTGTTAGGGGCGGATTACCCCGCGCAGCTTGAAGTGCGTGGAGAGGTTTATATGCCTGCAGCGGCCTTTGAGAAAACAAACGCGGCGGCAGAAAAGGCGGGCGAGCGTCTATTTGTAAATCCCCGAAACGCGGCATCCGGAAGTTTGAGGCAGCTTGATCCGTCGGTGACGGCAAAACGAGGATTGCGGTTTTGCGCCTACTCGATAGGCTTTTTTGACGGTGGTCAGGTCCCGAGTAACCATTTCAATGTGATGGCATGGTTACAGAGCCTCGGTATACCAATTAGCCCAGAGCTTCGATTGTGCAAAAATTTGGATGATTGTTTGGCTTACTATGCAAGTCTGGCCAACAAGCGCCCCACATTGCCCTACGAGATTGATGGTATCGTCTTCAAAGTCAACGCGTTTTCTGACCAGAAAGAGTTAGGCTTTGTGTCCCGGGCGCCTCGTTGGGCAGTTGCCTATAAGTTTCCTGCACAGGAAGCTGTGACGACCCTTAAAAATGTGGAATTCCAAGTGGGACGGACAGGGGCGGTCACACCTGTCGCGCGCTTGGAGCCCGTGTTTGTAGGCGGGGTGACGGTGAGCAATGCTACCTTGCACAACATGGATGAAATCGAGCGACTTGATTTGAGAATCGGTGATCGGGTTGTGATTCATCGTGCCGGAGATGTGATTCCTAAAGTAGTACGAACCATTGTTGAGCAGCGTCCGGTTGATGCCAGACGGGTAGTTTTGCCACAAAGCTGCCCCGAATGCGGGTCGCCGGTTGAGAAGTTAGAGGAAGAGAGTGTCGCTCGCTGTACTGGCAACCTTATGTGTGCAGCGCAACTCAAGGAAGCGATGAAGCACTTTGTTTCCCGTAAGGCTTTTGATATCGATGGAATGGGCGACAAGCTTGTTGAACAGCTAATCGCCAAGGATCTGCTGTCTGATGTGGCGGATATTTTTACCCTGCGTGAAGGGGATTTGAGACTCCTGGAGCGCATGGGCGAGAAAAGTGCTCAGAAACTCGTGGCAGCAATCGCTCGGGCGCGAGAGATTGAGTTTTCACGCTTTATATATGCACTCGGTATTCGAGAAGTCGGTGAAACAACCTCCCGGACACTCGCGGAAGCGTTCGAAAGTATGGATGCCCTGATGAAGGCTTCTCAGGATGAATTGCTTGGCTTGAAAGATGTAGGCCCTGTGGTTGCCAAGCATATAGGCCATTTTTTTATGGCGGACAATAATCGCCGACTCGTTCAGCGCTTGCTCGACCACGGTGTGCGAATTCAATACCCTGTAATCGAAACCAGCCAGCATTTAAGTGGGCTGACTTTTGTTATCACAGGAACCTTAGCAGACTATACCCGCGATGAGATGAAAGCCGTGCTCATCGCGCGGGGAGCAAAGGTGAGTGGCAGCATTTCCAAAAATACCGACTATCTTGTTGCCGGTGAGTCGGCCGGCTCAAAGTTAAAAAAGGCCGAGGAACTGGGCGTCAGAATACTAACTGAGCATGAGGCAGTTCAGTTGATCCATGACGCCTGATCGGCGGTTCTTGCAATTTGTGTGAACCACAGAGCGTTTCCCGCATTGCGTGGTGGTCCTTACCCATTGAATTTATTATTCTTCTTTCCCTCTTTTTTCTTAGAACACTTGGATTTTACGCTTGAAAATGGATGCGAGACGCGTTTTTTTGAAACTACTGGCAGTGTTTTGTGCGCTTGCACTGCTGACGGGATGTGAAACCAGGTCGAGTACAGATGCCTTGGAAATCATTGGTGAGCCGCCCACCAATGTTTTTTATGATAGCTATTTTGAATTTGAGTTTGGAATTGCGGGCGGAGAAGGGCCATATAGCTATCGCTATGTTCAAAACCCTGACGATAGTGATGAGAATTTAAGTGATAACTATCATGTGTTTGAGGTACGTGATGGTGACACAGCTGGGAAGCCGTCATTCATCCTGAGCGGGGTGCCCAGGCTCAGGGATGGCGAAAGCTTTGATGATGCGAGTGCGAGCGAGACCTTTGCCTTTGCCCTGGAGGTCAAAGACAACACTACCGGCGTCGTGGTGTCCCGTGAATTTGAATTTACGGTAAATAAAAATGCGTTAAGGATCATTTCCGAAGAGCCTAAGAGCAGAGAAGGGCGCGTTGATGCTTCCGCCTCTGATACCTTGCGCAATGCGTTTGAATTGATTGGTGATGAAGCGATTGGCTGTCTGAGCGAAAAGGATAAAGCCTATGTGGAGTCCACGCTTGGTGACGGTACGCGGGTCCAGCCTCAGACGTATCTCGTAACGCTGGACGCACCCGTGGCGTCTGACGTCGAGATCGAATATCGCTTCGTCAGTAGCTACGACCAGAGTTCTCCAGAATTCAGCGAGCGAAATTTGGGGCGGGCGCGGCCAAATGTCGATTACATCGAACAAACACGCGTTTTAAAGTTTGAAGCGGGTAAGCGTACCTGCCTCATCTCTCTGGACCTGCTGGACGATGCGCGGATTGAGGGCGATGAAGAGCTTCGCGTAGAGTTTCTCAGGCGCACGGGCGGTATGGTTGAATTCGGTTCGGCCGGGAAATCCATTGTCATTGTTGATAACGAACCGGGTGTTAAGATTCTTAAGGAGAATCTCACGGTTAATGTGGGTGGTGAGGTGAGCATACCCGTTGAGTTAAGCTCTTTTCACGGCCAGCCTCTGAACATCGCTTTTAGAGTTGATGAAGCTGCGTCAAACCTCTCAGGAATAGATTATCAGTTTACGCCTGAATCGGGAGTGCTCACTTTGGACGCCGGAGAGCAGGAAGGAGCAATCAGTATTGCCTTCGATGCCACATCAGACGGCGACGTCAGTTTAAACGATTTCCTGTTCGTCACTACTGATCTTGACCCGCTCCTCGAGCGTGAGCCGCTCAAGATAGGCATCAATCGTTGGGCGGCCGATGCATTAGATAACGAAATCGTTGCGTCGGCGAGCAATGACGAAGAGGCAGTAAGCTTTACGCATCATCAAGGCAATGTTTATGTATTGATTGAAGATCAAATTGCCAATGAACGTGCTGCCATCGTGCGGGCTTTTGACAAAGCTGCGAATGCATTGGGGCTTACGGAAGATGGCGATTTGATTATTGATCAACTCGGTAACGCTGTTGTACCGAAGGGCATTGAAGTCATAGGTGATCAAGAATCGGGTCAAGATATCGTTGTGGTCGTAGAGATCAATGGCCGGTTGAGTTATGGCGGCCAAACTGCGTCCGAGCAACGGGGCAAGACTGACTTTGCCGTACTGCGTTTTCGCAAGTTGCCTACGGATACTTATTATCAATTGGTCAGCCTGCGCCAATACGGCACTGAAGGAGATGACCATGTGGTGGGTGTCGATATGGATTCCAGCAATAACCTGTTTGTTTACGGGAGTACAGATGGGCAGGTGTTTGAAGGTGATCCAAGTGAGTCGGCCGCTAATGGTTTGGTTGATGGGTTTGTTTACAAAATTAGCCCCGCAGGATCGGTGCTTTGGGCCCGCTTCCTTGGCACAGCCGATGAAGATGTTGCCGCGCGTATGGCCGTTAGCCGGTCGCGTGTTGTCGTAGGTATAGAAACAACAAATACGGACCGGGATATTGTTGTAATTCAGCTATCCGCTCAGAATGGTCAGGAATTTGATGACGTAGAACGATTACGCTTAAGCTCGCTTAACGATGATTCCATAGGTGCGATGGCATTTTCTGAAGATGATTCTTTTGCCACGCTCATTGTCGACAGCGTCGCGGATATTCCCTTAACCTCGCCAACCCCGAGTCTCAGCCAGGATGTGCATATTCTTAATTATGGGCTAGATGGTACCTCCGTTGGAAAGCAGCTTTTCGCCAGTAGCGGCCTGGATAGCGGGACGGATTTTGAGGTTTTGTTAAAGGAAAATACGTCGGCGCTGGGTGGCTATACGCAAGGTGTTTTGGAGGGGAATACGGCAAAGGGCGATGCGGGTGATACCGATGCCTTTATTGCGCTTTCTGAAGCTCTCGAAAGTGGCGGTTCTCAGCGAATCACTGAATCTCTGCAATTTGGTACACCGGGCGACGATCGCGTCATTCAGATAGAAACTGCAGATGACCGAAAGTTCTATGTGTTGTGGTCGGAAAACTACAGCGACCCAGCAGGCGCCATGCGTTATCGAATTTCTGCCTTTAGTTCCGAAGGTGAAAAACTCAGCGCCGATCCTTTCTGAAGTCTATAGTTGCTTGCGCTGTAGCTTTCTAACAATGAATCGCGCCGGATTCAACATGCTATAGACTGTCGCGTCGATGGGGCTCGGGCGTCCGCTTGCCAGTGCTGCAATGAGTTGAGCGCCCATCGGCGCGCAGAGCATGCCCTTGGAGCCCAGACCTATGTGGATATAGCAGTTTTCCAAATAGGGGCCATGTATGTCGGCGCAGGCTTTAGCATCCTGCCTCAGTTTGGAGAATGCCTCTATAAATTGCCGAGTATCTGGCGCAAATCCGGTAATAGGGTGGTAGTCGGGTGTAGTGCAACGTCTCCCTGATGAGGCGGCAATAATACGCGATTGATTCTTTTCGCAGTCGAGCCAGTTCGGTAACCATCGTTCGATGGACGTCGCATTCATATCATTGTCTTGTTGTGACAATCCATCGTTTTGGCGATTGAGCGCGTATGTGGCACCAAAGTGCACATAGCCGCCGGTAGGAGGGCACACGTAGCCCTCGCCGCAGAGTACGATCTTAGGTGGTTCGACTAAATCGGCCGCTACCTTGCTGATTTGCCCATGCAAGGGTTTGGTCGGAATGTGGGACTGTTCAAAAAATGTATCGCTTCCATTGGCTGTACACATGACCAATGACTCTGCTTCGTAATGACCTGAAGAGGTATCGACCTCCCATTTCTTCTCTTTGTCATTACGAGAAACACGGGTAACTCTTGAGTTGGTAATGATGTTCAAGTGCGTCAAAGTGCTTATCGCTTGAGCAAGTTTTGACGGTGAAAGCCAGCCGGAGGACGGAACCCATAAACCACCGTGCTCCAATTTCAAGCCGCTGAGCTGGCTGGCCTGGTTTTGGTCGACGGAAATGAAAGGTGTGCTATCAAGACAATAACTGGACTTAATACGTTCGAAGCGTTCCTGTTCCTTTTGATTCCAGGCGATTTGCAGGAGACCGCACGGGTGCCAGAAGTCTGAGTGTGGCAGCATTCTTTGCCAATAATTGAAAAACGAGGCGCTATATCGCATCCCCTGAATAATGAAGTGTGCTTCTCTGTTTGGTTGTGTTGGCAATTTTGCATACAGTGCCAATTGGTTTTGCCCGCTCGCCTCCGACAAAATGGATGGCTTTGCTTCAAGGATGGTGACTGAGAAGCCCGCTTTTACAAGACTTAAGGCTGTACAAACACCGGAAAGACCACCGCCAACAATAATGGCGGTTTTACGGTTATCTCGGGTAGGATTGAATTTTTCCGGTGATGGATGCTGCCACGGAAGGATTGATGAAGGGAAGTAATTGGTCTGAACGCTCTCATCTACACGACCTACTAACATATCCCGTTTTCGTCCAAACCCTTTTATGCGCGACATTTTAAAACCGGCTTCGGTTAAGCCTCTGCGTACGTTTCCCGCTGCGGTAAATGTTGCGAGTGTTGCATTGGGAGCGGAATGTCTTGCCATCAGGTTGAACAGTGACTGCTGCCACATTTCCGGGTTCTTGGATGGCGCGAAGCCGTCCAGAAACCAGGCGTCAGCGAGAAAGGGCTGCGCAGAAAGTGCGACAGTCACCTCGTCAAATATTAGACCCAGAGTGACTTTGCCCGCTGCGAAACTAAGTTCGTATCGGCCACACGGCGACAGTGGATATTGCTCTATCAGAGCTTCAGCGTGTGGCAGGTCGTCAGAGAAAATACTGAGTGCGCGTTTTAAATCCTCTAGGTTGAGTGGAAACTTTTCAACCGAGAGAAAATAGAGTTGCGGTTTTGGCGCAGGGAGTTCGCTCCACAGCTTGAGTGTGGTCAAAAAATTCAGACCGGTGCCGAAACCGGTTTCCACGATCGTGAATGTTTGCGTTGGGTCTACTTTCTGCCAGCGTTCCCGCAAGTTGTTTCCGCGTATAAAAACATGCTCGGTTTCTGCGACGCCATCCTCTCTTGAAAAATAAACGTCATTGAATTGTTGAGAGTAGGGTTGGTTGTTATCCCAAATCAGTTCGGCAGTTTGTGGCTTTTTGCGGTTTTTCATTGCGGGCGTTTAGCGTTCAATTTGAACGGCGCGTTTGATTGTAATCGGATTCGAAGGCACGTCTGCCATGACGCCTTTTCTCTCTGTCTTGACCCGCGCAATCTTGTCAACCACTGCCATGCCCTCAATCACTTTGCCAAACACCGCGTAGCCTGCCTGACGACTATTCTTGTTAAGTGTCTGATTGTTGACGAGGTTAATGAAAAATTGTGATGTCGCAGAGTCAGGAGCGCTGGTGCGGGCCATCGCAACGGTGCCTCGTTTATTGGGTAAAAAGGCATTGGCTTCGTTTACGATGGGCGGATGGGTGGCTTTCTTCTTTAATTCTACATCGAACCCCCCGCCTTGAATCATGAAGCCCGGTATGACCCGGTGAAAGACCAGTCCATCGTAAAACCCTTCGTTGATATATCGCAGAAAGTTCTCGACGGTTTTAGGGGCTTTTTCAGCATAGAGTTCAATGGTGATCGTGCCCTCTGTTGTATCGAGAGCAACTTTTGGAGCAGCCCTATGATGGGGTGCCGTCTCGGCGGCGCTTATCTGACACAAACCAAGTGTTAACAGGTGCACAAAAAAGCAAGTTTTTGCAATGTTTACGAATGTGTTCATGAAGCCTCCGGAGCGCGTTGTTCACATCTTTAGATCAGGCATGTTAACTAAAAAACTACAATAAAAACAGAGGGCTAGGTCTTATTGTTGCCTCTGCTTGAGGTATTATTTATATCGGCAATGTTTCCTAGCGCCGGTTGGCGAAACATAACGTAACGCTGAGCAAAAATTCTCCAATATACAGTTTTGATTTCTGCGTCCATCATTAATTCACTACTTCACAATCCGTTCGAACAGTTCCCCGGGGGAAGCATGTCTAACAAGCACGAACAGCTCAATAAATCACGACTTGGACGTCTTCTTGTCAATCGCGGTTACATCACAGAATCCCAACTGGATGACGCACTTAAATTACAAGCCGTCCGGGGAAGTCTCCTGGGTGAGGTGTTGCTTGAGCAGGGCTGGATATCCGAAAAGGATCTCAAACGGACCCTCAGCCACCAGAAACGATATCGCTTTGCGGCTGCGGTTGTGACCGTGGTGACCGCTCCGTTACAGCCAATGATGGCGTTCGCTGCGAGTCCTGCACCGGCATTACCGATTCAGACTGGAGCAAAGGTGGATCTCGATGCTGCGCAGTTGGGCAAATTTTCGGGAATGAAAATGCTTGATGATGAAGCGTTGGCGGGAGTCAATGCGCAGGGATTCGGTTCCGGTTTCGCGAATGCAATGGCCATGGATCTTGCACAAAATGCTGACGCCGTTGCAGCCGGTTTACGTCACCATTACAGGGATGACGAAGACTATGAAGAGCAAAGTGAAGAACAAATCGCCAATCAGTTGGCGGACTCAGTGCTGACCATGGCTGGTGTGGGCCCGATTGCTGGGCTTCTCGAGGCCAATATTACTATTGAGGGGCTGAAGTATCAGGAAGGGCGTCCCAAGGTAGATATTCTTGCGGATGGCGGCATGAAGTTTTACATGCCAACCGAGATAAAACGTATCAGCATGGAGGATATTCGCGTCAAAGGTAATACCTCTGGCCCTACCATGGGTAACATTTACATGTCGGATATTCGTTATCATCCGAATTCGAACTTTACGATTCGGGCTAAACAGGATCGCTTCTAATCATTGTTATGGAAGGAGAAGTCTGAATACACCTCCTTCCAGCTTTCCTCCATTGATTAATTCGATACGACCAACGCGGTCAGCCTGCTTGTGAAGCGCGGCGACATTTGAGGCAAAATAGAGGCCCAGACTTGTGCTCCCGGTACTGAAATTAATATTGTTAAGGATTGTGCCGGGCGTGGTATCCAGCATCGATGAGGGGTAACCTTCCCCATCATCGTGCACTTCAATCACAAGGTATTCGTCTTCTTCGTATGCTTTGAGCAGAATGCGTGAGCGTGTGTATCGTGAAGCATTATTCAGGGCATTGTTGATAATCCCAAGGATCAGTTCTCGATCGAAAAACCACGATAGGGAATGGTCTACTTCGACCTCCAGAGCCACGCTCTTTGCTTTGAGCATTTCGCTGTAATGGGCAGCTTGTTCATCGAGCAGGTCGTTCAGGTAGTGTTCGTCGAGATGAATGCCAAGTTTCTCGTTTTGAAGCCTGTACAAGCCTAGCAACTGTATTAGATAGCTGTTTACGCGTTCTGCTTCATACTGAATTGTCGACGTATTCAACTGTTCTCGGGTTTCTTCCGGCAATTGCTCGCATAGCGTGTCGACGGAATGAAGCAGCATGCTAAGGCTGTTCTTCATATCGTGCACCGCAGAGGCGATTATCATGGAAAAATCAGGTTGTTTCTGGCTAGTCATACACTATTCCGGGGCTTCTGTGGCCATCAGCTGTCTTTTTTCGAAAGCTTAGCAAGAACCTTCCTAAAATGCTTTAAGCGATTGAACTGATGATGCTGTTCTGGGATATGACTCAATCTATCGAGGCATTCGTGTGCAGACTCCAGTAATGCTGGGTCTGAGGTATGTTTGTAGGCTTTTATGGCAACCTGGACAAGATTCAGGTTAAGAGCTGCATGTTTGGGTGTGTAGGTGAGCGCATCTTTAAACGATTCAATGGCTGCATCCAGTTTGCCTTTCTCAAATTCCGATATGCCTTGCTTGTTGAGTTCTTTTGCCTTTATGCGTGAGGTAATACCCTCTGGTTCGTCCATCAGGGACTCTATTTTTGCAAGAATAGCCGAGTCATTCTCGAAGCGTTTGGACAATTGCAGCAAGAGGTTTTCTGCGCGTTCATGGTTGTCTAGGGTGTAGAGCGTTTTTGCGAGTTCCAGTCCCACCGATGCAGACATGTTCTCCTCTTCAAGTGCGCACTCTGCTTTGTGCAGGCTCTGTGCCGCTTCTTCATGGTGACCTTGTCCCTGGTGGATGCGCGCTTCAATCAACAGGCTGTTCGTGCAGGCTTCTTCGTCGTGGGAAAACCGATCTGCTGCCTTGTCGAGCAAGAGCAGTGCTTCGTTTGCGAGCGCTTTGCTTTTCTCGCCGTCTTCGCTTTCGGCCCATTCTGATAGACATCTGCCAAGTTCTAAATAATGCTGAGCGGACTCGTGGACCGAATTCTCACCGAAGTGTACGGCTTTTCTGAGTGCTTTAACTGCGCCCTCGATATCCTGGTTCTTGAGGCAAATTTCACCGAGTTTCTGTTGCCTGGGTACCATACGAGGGGAGAGCTCTACAGCCGTTTGCAGGACTTCCTGGGCACGCTTGGGTTGCCCCATGCGCAAATAGGATTCCGACATTCCGTCGTAGGCTTCCACCAGATTGGGGTTGGTGGAAATCACCGTTTCGAAGCAGCGTTTCGCTTCCTGATACTGGTTTTCCATGTTGAAGACTTCGCCCATGCCTAGTCGGGCCCAAGGTAACTCTCGAGATTTCAGAACGTCACGATAAATTTTCTCTGCGCTTGAGCTGTCGCCCAGCAGTGTGTAGAGCTTGGCTAGCGTTTGGTAACACCAGGACTTATAGCGGGTGCCCGTTTCAAGCATGTCGTGACACAAACGAATAGCTTTAGGGTAATTCTGTAGGTCAATTTGTCGGTTAATGGGTTTTAGTATTTTTTGTTGAGTGAGAAGTTGGCCGAGGCGTTGTTCGAGAACCGTACGTGTGATCGGTTTTGCTACGTATCCGTCGGGTTGGTACTCCCGTGCACTTAGTACAACGTCTTTGGATGTTTCAGCGGTGATCATTACAAAGAGGTGTGTATGCTTGAGTCTTTTTGTGACACGCAACTCTTCCAGGATCTGTTGACCGTTTTTGCCGTGGCCTAGGTTGAAGTCGCAGAGAATAACGTCAAAGAAATCATACTTACATTTATTCAGGGCATCTTCAGCGTTGCTGGCCATTTCGATATGTTCGGCGCCAAAAGATGAGAGCATCAGGCGTAGCGAAGACCGAAAGCTTTCAAAGTCATCAATGACCAGAAAGCGCAGCTTGGGATAAACCTTTTTGAGCTTTACATCTTCCAAGAACTTTTTCTCTAACGGTCGTCGGGTTGTCGTTCCAATAAATCAATTATTTCGTCGATCAGCTCGTTCATGTTGATCAGGCGATTTTGCATCGTCATGTAGCTTTGCTCTATTTTTTGAGTAGAAAACCAGCTGAACGTGGCGCCGAACAATGCCAGGGCGAGGAAGCACACGACAAAGAACTGGGGGAGAGATGTGGCGCGATGTTGCTGCTGGAACTCTTCTTGTTTGAGTTGGCTCTGGTTAAGTTGCATTCGCAAGTGCCGCAATTCTTCATGCACTTCTTCATAAGCGGTTTCAAGTGTCGCGATGCGTGCTACAAGTTTGCTGTTGGATGTTTCGTCCAGCGCTTGAGCCAGGTTTTTCTGCACTTCCTGATAGACCGTAGGTACATCTTTTTCTTCGTTTGCTTCTTCAGCTTGATTCAGGCACAAGCGGTTGATCATCAGATACAGCTTATCTCTATCAATCTGTTTGGAAATGACGCCAGCTGCACCCAAAGTATGTGCTTCTTCATAATAGCGATGGGCATGCTGCGACGTATACATGATCACCGGAATATGCTTTGTCTCCGGGTTATTCTTCAACACCTTGAGTGTTTCGAACCCGTCCATGCCGGGCATGAGGTGATCCAGAAATATGAAGTCTGGGTGGTACCACGATAACTGTGAAATGGCATCTTCGCCCGACGATGCCTGCTCGCAGTGAATGTCCATTTTCTTGAGTATTTTGGTGAGCAACATTCGGGATGTGGATGAATCATCGACCACCAAGGCGCTGGCTTGTGACACGTTTATCTCTCTGTTTTTATTGTGAAGCGCAATATTGAAACTCCTTAAATGGAGTGTAGCAAGATTCGGCTATTTGCGCGCAATTTATTGACGCCCATGATTTTTTTGCCGCGGCGAGCGCTATGCGACCGTGCCTGATGTGTGTGAAATCTGTGAAACCTCGCTTGCCTTAATTGATGAGTGTTTGCATCACTTTAAGGATATCGGGATAATACCGCCCCCAATTTATATGCGCACGAAAACCGAGGTGTCAGCGTGGATAAAAATGTACTTGAAAACTGTTTTTCTGACTGGATGGATCGCGAAACCGTCGCAGAGGCCATGATCCCCATGATTGGTCGGCTATATCGCAGGAATAATGTGGTCACCTCGATTTACGGGCGAGCAATTATCAATCAATCTGTGATTGGTCTTCTCAAGTCGCATCGGTTTGTGCGCCAGGTTGAGCAAAAAGAGCTGTCTGTGCACGATACCTACGCTGTGTTGAAAGTACTTGATGCCTTGGATCTGGGTCGTGCGCGCATCGATATTGGCAAGCTCGCTGTTCGTTACAGCGAGCAGGGTGACGGCGTGTCACTTGAAGACTTTATTAAAAAAGAAGTTGCCCCTGTAGTGGGTGGCTATGAAGAAGAATCTGCTAGCGCGAAAGGCGAAGAAACCAAAGATGTCGTGCTTTACGGCTTTGGTCGTATCGGTCGGCTCTTGGCGCGCATACTGATTGAAAAGGCAGGTGGAGGAAACAACCTTCGACTGCGTGCGATCGTGGTCCGCAAGGGTAAGGCGGCCAACGATCTCGACAAGCGTGCGAGTCTGTTGCGACGCGATTCTGTTCATGGCCCTTTCGAAGGTACGATCACTGTGGACAAGGAAAATGACCGCTTGATCGCCAACGGAAACTCGATTCAGGTCATCTATTCGGATGGTCCTGATCAGGTTGATTACACGCAGTATGGTATCGACAACGCTATCGTTATTGATAATACCGGTATTTGGCGCGACGAAGCGGGTCTCGGCTTGCACCTGCAATCAAAAGGTGTGGCCAAAGTGCTGCTTACAGCGCCTGGTAAAGGCGATATCAAAAACGTGGTTTATGGTATCAATAATGCGGAGATTGCGGACAGCGACACCATCTTGTCTGCAGCGTCCTGTACAACTAATGCGATCACGCCTGTATTGAAAGCCGTTAACGACAAATTCGGTATTGTCGATGGGCACGTCGAAACCGTGCATTCCTACACCAACGACCAGAATCTGATAGATAACTACCACAAAGGTAGTCGTCGTGGTCGTAGTGCGCCCTTGAATATGGTGATTACTGAAACGGGTGCCGCGAAAGCTGTGGCCAAAGCGTTGCCAGAAATGGCGGGTAAATTGACGGGTAATGCGATTCGCGTACCTACGCCAAATGTCTCCATGGCGATTCTCAATCTGAATGTAGCGACTGAAACGGATGTTGATGAAGTGAATAACTATCTTCGCCATGTTTCGTTGCACTCTGAGTTGCAGAAGCAGATTGATTATGTGAACTCTGAAGAGGTCGTGTCGACCGATTTTGTAGGTTCGAGGCGAGCAGGTATTGTGGATTCCAAGGCCACAATTGTGAACGGTAATCGGGTTGTGCTGTATGTGTGGTACGACAATGAGTTTGGTTACAGTGCGCAGGTTATTCGCATAGTTAACCAGATGGCGGGAGTTGTTTATCCATCGTTCCCTGGCGTCTCGTAAGTCTGTATTGGCGCGGGTCGGTTTCTCTGGCCTGCGTCCTCTCCCTCCGCGCTTTTGTTGCGCTGTATTTCAATTCTTTTTGTTGCTGTTTGGGTGTCAAATTTGAACGGTTGCGGAAATCTTCTATAGTCCTTAGGGGTCAGTGGTCGGCCGCTGGTTTGGCGTAGGCTGCAAAGCCCTTGATTTGTCGGTGTAATTTTTGGCTTTACTGTTGGCAAAGCTGGGCGCGCCTCTTTATAATTGGCGCGATTTTTTGGATGGCCCACCGTCGACAAACCAAATGCGTTGCAAAACGCGAGCTGTATTCAGCTTCCTGGCGTCGTGTAAGTATCTAGCGTTGATGTGGTGCGGCATAAATGTATTCTGATGAGTAGGCGGGATTAATGGTCAAAATAACGAAAGGCCTGGATCTTCCAATTTCTGGTGCGCCCGATCAAACTCTTTCCCCTGGTAATCAAGTGTCAAAGGTGGCAGTTATTGGTTTTGATTACCACGGCATGAAGCCGACTATGGCGGTGCAGGAAGGCGATGAGGTAAAAAAAGGGCAGCTTCTGTTTGAAGACAAAAAGACTGAGGGCGTGCGCTACACTGCGCCAGCTTCCGGTAAGGTCATTGAGATTAATCGGGGAGAGCGCCGAGTCTTCCAATCTTTAGTGATTGAGCTCTCTGGAGACGAGAGCGAACAGTTCGCGCAGTACAAGGCCTCTGAGTTAAGTAATTTGAGCCGCGAACAGGTGCGGGAGAATCTCGTTACGTCCGGGCAGTGGGTAAGTTTCCGTACTCGTCCGTACAGTAAGGTGCCTGAATTAGAAAGCGTTCCCCATTCTATTTTCGTAACGGCTATCGATACGCAGCCGCTTTCAGCCGACCCTGCGGTGGTGATTGGTGAAAATGCAGAAGCCTTCAGTCAGGGGCTGGAAATTATTTCCAAGCTGACAGATGGCAAGGTATTTGTGTGTGTCAACGAAGGTGTGAACCTGGCTACGCCCAGCGATTCTCGCATTGAGGTGCATGCGTTTTCTGGTAAACATCCGGCAGGTAACGCAGGCACGCATATTCACCATCTCGATCCTGTGAGTGCAACCAAAACGGTTTGGACAGTGGGCTATCAGGATGTCATCGCGATTGCAAAGCTGTTTCTCAGTGGCGAGCTGTATGTTGACCGAGTGTTTGCGTTGGCAGGTCCTCAAGTCGAAAAGCCTCGTCTCATTAGGTCTCGGCTGGGAGCGTGTATTTCCGAACTCACACAGGGCGAACTAAAGGAAGGCAAGAATCGCTGCATCTCTGGTTCGGTGCTGAGTGGTCGAAATGCCAGAAAGACCGTAGATTATGTGGGCCGTTATGCCAACCAGATCAGCGTGATCGAGGAAGGCGACAAACGCGAGTTTATGGGTTGGTTATCGCCCGGAGTCAACAAGTTTTCGGTGATGAATATCTATCTCTCCAAACTGATGTCGGGGAAATTGTTCAATTTCACCTCTACCACTAACGGAAGTGAACGTGCCATGGTGCCAGTGGGGGCATACGAAGAGGTCATGCCTCTCGATATTTTGCCAACACAACTGCTGCGATCGCTGATTGTAGGGGATACCGAGCAGGCACAGTTGCTTGGGTGTCTCGAGTTGGACGAAGAGGATTTGGCATTGTGTACATTTGTCTGTCCGGGCAAATACGAGTACGGGCCGATTTTGAGAGACAATCTCACCCGTATTGAGAAAGAGGGTTAGTCATGGGTTTAAGAGCATATCTTGATAGTATTGAACCGCACTTTCACAAGGGCGGAAAATACGAAAAGTGGTATGCGCTGTACGAGGCAGTGGATACCATTTTCTATTCTCCCTCCAGCGTAACGTCGGCCAGTACACACGTACGGGACGGAGTAGATCTCAAGCGCATTATGATTACGGTTTGGGCCTGCACGTTTCCAGCAATGTTTTTTGGCATGTGGAATGTGGGCTTTCAAGCCAACACCGCGATAGAGGCCGGCCTCGGTGTCGCGCCTACCGATTGGCATAGCTGGTTTTTTATCGGTCATGATCCTGGTAACTGGGTGCACAATTTCGTATACGGTGCGGCCTATTTTCTCCCGGTTTACGCGGTGACGTTTATTGTGGGCGGCTTTTGGGAAGTCTTGTTTGCCATGGTGCGCGGGCATGAGGTGAACGAAGGCTTCTTTGTCACTTCAGTGCTTTTTGCCTTGATTGTGCCCCCAGATATTCCTTTGTGGCAGGTCGCGCTGGGCATTTCTTTCGGTGTGGTTGTAGGTAAAGAAATTTTTGGCGGTACAGGCAAAAACTTCCTTAATCCAGCACTTACCGGTCGCGCATTCCTGTTTTTTGCCTATCCCGCTGAAATCTCAGGTGATGCAGTGTGGACAGCTGTCGACGGATTTAGTGGCGCCACAACCCTAAGCGTCGCAGCAGTTAGTGGCTTAGAAGGTGTCAATCAGCAGATTGGCTGGTCGAACGCCTTTTTCGGTACGATCCAGGGTTCTATTGGTGAAACATCCACCTTGGCAATTCTGCTGGGCGGAGCGTTTCTCCTAGCTACGAAAATAGCCTCCTGGCGAATTGTATTAGGTGTGTTTGGCGGCATGGTTGCCATGGCAACGCTATTTAATGTGATTGGCTCAGATACGAACCCCATGTTCAGCATTACACCGCTATGGCATTTTGTCGCGGGCGGATTTTGTTTCGGGATGATCTTCATGGCCACCGATCCGGTGTCGGCATCAATGACCAATACGGGCAAGTTTGTGTTTGGCGCATTGATTGGCGTAATGGTTGTGTTGATACGTGTTGTTAATCCGGCGTTTCCCGAAGGTATGATGTTGGCCATTCTCTTTGCGAACCTTTTCGCGCCCTTCATCGATCATTTGGTAGTTCAGGCAAATATTAAGCGGAGGTTGGCACGTGTCTAGTAAAGAAACGATAGGTAAGACCGTAACGGTTGCCTTCCTGCTCTGTATCGTCTGCTCAATCGTGGTAGCGAGCTCAGTTGTGCTGCTCAAGCCGATTCAGCAGAAAAACAAGGCGCTGAACCTTAAGGCGAACATCCTCGCCGCCGCAGGCTTGTTGAATGAGGGCGCTTCGGCGTCTGAAATCGAACAGGCGTTCTCCTCCATTCAGCCTAAACTCGTTGATCTGGAAACAGGTGAATACGTAGAGCCTGAAGTGGTGGGCAGAAAAGAGGCCATCGCTTACGACCAGCGCAAAGCTTCTAAAGATCCCAAGTTATCTTCGCCCATTCCGAGCGACGACGATATCGCGAGCATTAAACGTCGTGTGCGGTATGCGAAGGTCTATCTCGTCGAAAATGGCGGTGAGCTGGATACCATAATTCTGCCTGTGAGCGGCTATGGCTTGTGGTCTACCTTGCACGGCTTCTTGGCATTGGAAGAAGACGCCAACACCGTCGTAGGGCTTGGCTTTTACGAGCATGCCGAAACCCCGGGCTTGGGTGGTGAGGTAGATAACCCACGCTGGAAGGCTATTTGGCCAGGTAAGAAAGTCTACGATATGCAGGAAGGGTGGGAGCCCAAGATTGAAGTCGTCAAGGGGGCTGTGGATAAGTCACGTGATGATGCAAAATATCGTGTAGACGGGCTTTCCGGCGCAACCCTGACCAGTCGTGGTATCACCAACCTCATGCAGTACTGGATGGGTGAGCACGGTTTTCAGCAATATTTGAAACGAATTCGCGAGGGGGCTTAAACAATGAGTGAAGTCACAGCTAAAAAGGTTCTTTTTGAACCCATTTTCAGTAACAACCCCATCGCGCTTCAGATATTGGGTATCTGTTCAGCATTGGCGGTTACCACGAGTATGCAGCTGTCGGTCGTAATGGGTATCGCAGTGTGCGCCGTTTGCGGACTGTCTAATTTATCGGTTTCGATGATTCGCAATCAGATTCCGTCGAATATTCGTATCATTGTGCAAATGACGATCATCGCGTCGCTGGTTATCGTGGTTGATCAAATTCTGCGCGCTTATGCCTACGAAATCAGCAAACAATTGTCGGTGTTTGTTGGGCTGATTATTACCAACTGTATCGTAATGGGGCGTGCAGAGGCTTTTGCTATGCAGAATGGCCCGACGATGAGCTTTGTCGATGGTGTGGGTAATGGTCTCGGTTACGCGGTGATACTGGTGGCTGTAGCGTTCTTTAGGGAGTTGCTGGGTGCTGGAAAGTTATTCGGTATCGAGATATTGCCCACGATCAACGACGGCGGCTGGTATGTGCCAAACGGTTTGTTGTTATTGCCCCCTAGTGCCTTCTTTATTATCGGCTTTTTAATCTGGGCATTGCGTGGCTGGAAGAAAGAGCAGGTTGAGCCCGCGGACTATAAAATGTCCTCGCACAAAGTGAAGGAGGCCTTCTAATGGAGCACTACATTAGCCTCTTCGTTAAGGCGGTTTTCGTAGAAAACATGGCTTTGGCGTTCTTTTTGGGTATGTGTACGTTTTTGGCGATTTCCAAAAAAATCCAGGCGGCGATTGGTCTTGGTATTGCGGTGGTTGTCGTACTTACCGTTACCGTGCCGGTAAATAACCTTATATACAGTTATGTGCTGAAAGAAGGTGCACTGGCGTGGGCCGGATTTCCTGAAGTGGACCTCAGCTTCCTTGGTCTTCTGACTTACATTGGCGTCATCGCTGCACTGGTTCAAATACTCGAAATGGTGCTGGATAAGTATTTTCCCGATCTTTACAACGCGCTGGGAGTATTCCTGCCTCTGATTACGGTGAATTGCGCGATCATGGGGGCCTCTTTGTTCATGGTTGAGCGTGATTACAACCTCGGAGAGAGTGTCGTTTATGGTTTCGGTGCCGGTGTGGGTTGGGCGCTTGCCATCATTGCGCTGGCGGGGATTCGCGAAAAGCTCAAATACAGTGATGTGCCAGAAGGTCTGCGTGGTTTAGGAATCACCTTCATCACGGTGGGTCTGATGTCCTTGGGTTTTATGTCTTTTTCAGGCATTTCCCTGTAAGCAGTCAGCACAAAATAAGGTAATCATATGAATGCAGAAATAATTTTAGGCGTCGTGATGTTTACTGTCATCGTGCTGACGCTGGTGGCAGTTATTCTGGCCGCGCGGGCCAGGTTGGTAAGTTCCGGTGATGTGTCCATCGTGGTTAACGATGATCCGGATTCGACAATCAAAACGCCCGCGGGTGGTAAGTTGTTACAAACGCTCGCTTCCGAAGGCATGTTTCTCTCATCTGCCTGTGGTGGCGGGGGTACATGTGCGCAGTGCAAGTGTAAGGTGTTTGAAGGTGGTGGTTCCATGCTGCCTACGGAAAAAACATACTTTACTCGCCGGGAAGAAGCAGAAGGTTGGCGTTTGGCGTGTCAGGTGCCTGTAAAACAGGATATGAAAATCGAAGTACCCGAAGAAGTATTTGGGGTTAAAAAGTGGGAGTGCACCGTTGAGTCTAATCCCAATGTGGCGACTTTCATCAAGGAGCTCACGCTGAAGTTGCCTGAGGGTGAAAATGTCGATTTTCGCGCGGGCGGTTACGTCCAGTTAGAGTGTCCACCTCACGAGGTTGACTACAAAGACTTCGATATTGAAGACGAATACCGTCCAGATTGGGATAAGTTTAACCTTTGGCAGTATAAGTCGGTGGTAAAAGAAACGGTCATTCGCGCCTATTCCATGGCAAATTACCCCGAAGAAAAAGGACTCGTAAAGTTCAATATTCGGATTGCTTCGCCGCCACCCGGAACCAACTATCCACCCGGACAGATGTCCTCTTGGACATTCAACCTTAAGCCAGGCGACAAGGTTACCGTGTATGGCCCCTTCGGTGAGTTTTTTGCCAAAGATACAGATGCGGAAATGGTGTTTATCGGTGGTGGTGCCGGTATGGCGCCGATGCGGTCGCACATCTTTGATCAATTAAAACGCCTGAATTCAACGCGGAAGATATCGTTCTGGTACGGTGCCCGTAGCCTGAGAGAAATGTTTTATCAGGATGAGTACGACAAGCTTGCTGAAGAAAATGAAAACTTCGTTTGGCATGTAGCCTTGTCGGATCCACTACCTGAAGACAATTGGGAAGGGTATACCGGCTTTATCCACAACGTATTGTACGAAAATTATCTGAAGGATCATCCTGCGCCTGAGGATTGTGAGTATTACATGTGTGGGCCGCCCATGATGAATGCTGCCGTCATCGAGATGCTGAAAAGCCTCGGCGTCGAGGATGAAAACATCCTGCTTGACGACTTTGGTGGTTAGTGAGTTAAAAAAATGCCAGGTGAAGATCGCTTGGCATTTTTTGTTATAGCGAGATTTTTTTTGAAGTACGTGTCAGTGCTGTGTGCTTGCTTGCTGCTCCTTGCCTGCAGTGAGCAGCCGGAAATATCAGTTGTAGAAATATCCGGTCCGATCATGGGTACGCACTATTCGGTCAAGCTGGCCGAGCCCCATGCTCTACCGAAAGAGCGCCTGCAGGGGCTTTCCGAAGGCATCAAGCAGCGCTTGGCATCGGTCGACTCATTGATGTCTACATACAAGGTGGATTCAGAGGTCAGTCGTCTATCTGCGTTAGCCGTCGAAGAGGCTTTTCGGGTTCACCCTGATACCTTTCGGGTTCTGACTATTGCCAATCAGGTCTACCACGACAGCGGTGGCGCATTTGATCCTAGTGTCGGTCCGCTGGTTGATTTGTGGGGCTTTGGATCCCGCAACAAGCAAATCAAGCAACCGCCAGAAGAGGGCGCATTGCTGAATGCGCTGCAGGCGACAGGTTTCCAGTATTTGACGCTGTTGCCTGATACATCTGAAGTGCGCAAGCTGCATCCTATAGAGATCGATTTGTCAGCGATCGCCAAAGGTTATGCGGTTGATCAGGTAGCAGGCTATTTGCGTGACCAAGGTGTGGAAAACTTTCTGGTCGAAGTCGGCGGCGAGATAGCCACCTCCGGGCTTAATGCTCGTAACACTAAGTGGGTATTAGGTATCGAGCGGCCGGATTTTATGGGGCGAAGCGCGTATACTAGCGTTCACCTGAGCGGTGAGGCGATGGCCACGTCGGGCGACTACCGCAATTACTTTGAGTCGGAGGGGCGACGTTATTCCCATACGATTGATCCGCGTACGGGGCGTCCCGTTCAGCATCGCCTTGCATCGGTGAGTGTTATTCACTCAAGTTGTGCATTTGCAGATGCATGGGCCACGGCTTTGTTGGTTTTGGGTGAGGAGCAGGGCCCGAAGCTCGCAGAATCGTTGGGCCTGAAGGCGTTTTTTATAGAGCGGTCGGGTACGGGTTTCCGTACCATTCAGACCAAGAATTTTGATCAATACCTAATGAAGTGAGGTGGGATCATGGAAATATTCATCATAGTATTTGTCGTTATGGTGGTGCTGCTTGTCGCGATGTCGATTGGCGTAATATTGGGCCGAAAACCTATATCAGGTTCCTGTGGTGGTATGAGTGCCCTTGGAATGGAAGTCGCTTGCGATATTTGCGGGGGAGACAAGGACAAGTGCGATAAGGAAAGCGAAGCTGCAAGTGACCACAAAGAGTCTTCAGAGCTCGCATACGACGCAATGGAAAAACGAAACAGTTAAGCAACATACCTTCAATCACAAGGACACATTCGATATATGGCTGAGTTTCACTACGATGTAGTTGTAATTGGTGCGGGCCCCGCAGGTGAGGGGGCGGCAATGAACGCAGCGAAGGGGCACCAGCGTGTAGCGGTCATTGAAGACAAAGACATAGTAGGTGGTAACTGTACGCATGTGGGTACCATCCCCTCAAAAGCCCTAAGGCATGCGGTAAAACAGATCATCACCTTCAATACGAACACAATGTTTCGTGATATCGGGGAGCCGCGCTGGTTTTCCTTTCCCCGGGTCCTTAAGTCGGCCGAGAAGGTGATTGCCAAGCAGGTGAAATTACGCACGCAGTTTTATGCCCGCAACCGCGTAGATTTATATACGGGACGTGCCTACTTTCTGGACGCGAATCGCATTGAACTGAGAGGTGGGCAGTCCAACGATATTCTGCACGCAAAAGAAGTGGTAATCGCCAGCGGGTCACGGCCCTATAAGCCTGCCAACGTCGATTTCAGTCATGAGCGTATTTACTGCAGTGATTCCATACTCAAGCTGAATCACACGCCCCGCACCATGGTAATTTATGGTGCCGGCGTGATCGGGTGTGAATATGCCTCTATATTTTCGGGATTGGGGGTAAAAGTAGATCTTGTTAATCCCGGGGATAAACTGCTGTCTTTTCTTGATGATGAGATTTCGGATGCGTTGAGTTATCACTTGCGCAATAACGGCGTATTGGTGCGACACAATGAAACCTATGAGTCAGTCGTAGGTACAGACAATAGTGTTGAGATTACCTTTCAGTCCGGCAAGCGTATTCGGGCGGATGCCTTCCTGTGGTGCAATGGACGTACAGGCAATACCGACCATATGGGCTTGGAGAACATTGGTTTAGAGCCCAACTCTCGCGGCCAGCTCACCATCGACGAGCACTATCGAACACCCGTTGAAAATGTGTATGCAGTGGGCGATGTGATCGGCTGGCCTGCTCTGGCGAGTGCCGCCTACGATCAGGGGCGTTCAGCCGCTTCTGCGCTGATGAAAAGCAGCTATTTTCGTTTCATCAACGATGTGCCAACAGGTATTTATACCATTCCGGAAATTAGTTCGGTCGGTAAGACTGAGCGGGAGTTAACTGAAGAAAAAGTACCCTACGAAGTGGGTCAGGCTTTCTTTAAAGATCTGGCGCGTGCGCAAATCACCGGTGAGGCGGTGGGGATGCTGAAAATCCTCTTTCATCGTGAAAACAAAAAAATACTCGGTATACATTGTTTTGGTGACCAGGCTGCAGAGATCGTGCACATTGGGCAGGCGATAATGAGTCAGGAAGGTGATGCGAACACTCTGGACTACTTCATTAACACCACATTCAACTATCCAACGATGGCAGAGGCTTATCGGGTAGCCGCCCTTAACGGTCTCAATCGTATTTTTTAGGCGCTAATCTGGTCTAATTTCAATCGAAGTTAGGGCCACATCGTCGCATGTGGCTCTACTTTCGTCTAACAGTTCACGCTTCAGAACCAGTTCATTTGTAAGCGTTTTTCCTATTTTGTAGCATTGATCCGTTTACTCTAGCTGCCATGCATTCGGCGGCCGGCTTTGGTTTATAAAGCACTATTCACAACGGAACGTTCTACCTATATGTCAAATCGCATTTCCGGTTTTTCCTTCGTTCAGCTTTTTTTATTACTTCTTTTACTAGGCGGCTGCGGTGAGGGCGATCGCGATGTCGTGCGTTTGCCGGTAGAGCCTGAAGAGCCAGAAGTTCTGGATATTGAAATCGAGGTAGGCGCGGTAAAAGGTCCGTTAGCCAACGCGGAAATAAGTTTGTACAAGGTCGAGTTGGATCAGGGCGATTTTGCTGAGGCGAATTCGGGGCGTCTGGTTTATCTCGAGACCGTCGACGCACTTACCGCTACCACGCCAGCTCAAAAACTGGATGAATTACGAACCGAGCTTGAACAGCTTGCGTTTGTAAGCGATTTGGAACGACTCAAGTCAGAGCTGACGTCTGCGCTTGATTATGACGCACTCATTGCCCTTCTCGAGGGCTTTCTGGCGAGTGATCGCGAGACCAACGCGTTGGTTCGCTCACAAATTCAAGCCGTAATTGATCAAAGCGCGACTTATCAGGAAGCCCTGCAGCGCGTCAGGGAAATTGAGACTTTCAGTGAGCAAGCTCAGCGCGTTGAGTCATTAAGCGCCTTGCAAGCACTGGTTGTTCGGTACGCCCAAAATGAAACCGGTACGCTTGATAAACAAAACGGCTGGCAGGCACTCAGAGAACGAGTTGACAGTACTTCCACATTGAGTGGCGGCGCCATACGGAACCGTTTAATTGAGATTAGAGATGCATCCGCCAACGCAGCGCTATTTTCAGCGGACCCCGTTGCGCGTTTTCAGTTAGCGCAGTTAATTGATCGTTTGTCGGACATTAGTTCCGGTACCCGAGCGCTGGAACTGCTGGAAGAGGGTGTTGAAATCGAAGGTAATGCGGCATTGCGAAGTCAGCTTTTGGGAGTAGTGAATGCCACGAATGGATTACAACAACTTAAAAACTGGATTCGGGGCGCTAATGCACTGTATGCCGAAACTTCCATTTACAACGATCTGAGCACCGCCTCGGATTTCGACGCTTTTGATTCCCGTACACGCGCAGTATTGGATCAGTCATTGCACAACGGCTTTGACTTGGCGCTCAAAGGACGCCTGGATGCCGATACCGGAAGCCCCGATAATTTACTGTTACGTGTTCTGACGGATGAGTTTGGGCGCGCGCAGCGTGTTGCCCTCGATGGATACGAAGGCTTTGTTTACATGGAGATGCGCGCTCTGGATCGTACCGTCGATCTGGACACCGGCAAGCCACCGTTTATGCCGGTGCTGAAATCTCTTTTTCATACCCATGATATCTCTGGAGAGGGGGATAATCAGCGCGAGGATCGCAGACTGGTGCTGATGGTAGACGGTCGTGAGGTGCGTGATGCCGATGGCCAACTGATAACGGATGCGGACGCTATCGAACTTGAGGGTACGCAGAGGCTTATCCGTGTCCGTCCCAGTCGTTATGTGACACCACTCTCATCGCTTTCGGTTGAGTTAGTTAAAGAATTGCTGCTTACAAAGACCGGCGAGGATGTGGATCTTGATGGTCAGGCCGAAATCGCACTGTCTCCTCTGGGAATGAAGGCTTTATTGCAGGAAACGTCTGACTTGGTCAAAGAAAGTTTTGGTCTAGGGCAAGTGGGCCCCGGGCGAGTCTCGGAGCTTTCTCCCGAAATTGAGTTGGCAATGCAGTTCAATACGGTGAGACAAACGCGCGCTGCAATATGGCGAGCCACCAACGAATCCTTTGCTTACTCACTTTCCCGCTTGCAGGCGTTGACCGCGCTGCCAAGCACAGAAGCGCTTGCGCTCGTAGCGCGAGACCTGGCTGATAGAGAAATAGACGGTCGTGAACGTAATGCCGTTATCGCGGAATTATCTCAAGTTCCAGCGATGCACTATCTCTTCACGCCACTTCCGGAAGATGTACGAATTCCCGGTACAAACAAAAGCTTGCAGGAAATTCCCAGCCTTATGTCGCAACGGGTTCGTCAGGTGCTTGCCGAGTTCGATTTGTCGCGCTTGAGAGTCAGTGCCGGTGGATATGTTCTTGCAAAGGCGGCCGGCGGAGCTGACTCAGACGATGATGGCGTGCTCGATAACAGCGATCAGGACGATTCGGACCCTAACGTCAGTCGTGCCATTACGTCGGGGTATGCCGGCATCTGGTGGGTAAATAACGATGCATCGCGCACTCAATACGTGCCTCTGGATGGTCAGTTTCAATTTCGTATGAATCGAGTTGTCACCGAAGCGCTTTGTTCTCCTGCGCCATGCGTGAGTGTGGGGGATGCGTCGACCTTGGTTCTGGATACCTGGCAAGTTGTGGCGCAGCCAGAAGGCGCTGCAGTCTTAATAACTGAGCGGCTCGACGACCAAACGGTCGGTTTTCAAGCAGAGGCCTTTGTTCCCGGTCGCTATCTCATTAAGGGAGAGCTGAGTACCAATGCGGTACCAGAGCAGAGCTATGAAATCATCGTCGCATTTGAAGTTCTGGATCCCCGAGACATAGATATTCGATTTAATCCTTCAGCACCTCGAAGCGGCGAAAGTGTTCAGGTTGAGTTCAAAGTGACTGAGGAACTGTGTGCGCTGTATTCCTTCTGCCAAGGCTTGAACCTTAAAGATGCCCAGGCCGATTATCTTGAACTCGAGCGTTTGGGAGAATTTTTCTCTTTGTCATGGAGAGCGCTTGGCTCAAATGTGTTTAGGGCGGTGCAAAGTGAACGCAACGGCACCATGGTTCACGACGTCTTTGACTCGCAGGCCGGCGATATGCTGCGTTTGGAGGTTAAGTACAAATCAGGCCCGGTAAATTTCATAGCAGCGACTCTAGACGTAACGGTGGATGATCTGGCGGACAACGACGGAGATGGTATCCCTAACGGTATCGATGCGGTTCCAGAGGACGCTGCCTGTTGGCGTGCACAGGAAGGGATCAGCGTCGCGGATACGCCGAGATGTATTGCGAGTGAGCGCACGAGTGGGGGCGAACTGGACGGCACCTCAGAGTCCAGTATTAGCCTGGAGTTTGCTGGTGAAGACTGGTTCTACAGCCCAGATTGGGACTACGTACTTCGCCAGTCGGATTCCGGACAGTATTTACCCGCGATTGATCTCGATGGCTTACGCGTGGTGAATGTCGTGGGTGATTCGCTACAACGAATTGCCTATCTCGTCATGTCAAACGGTGATATCGCCGTTTACCAATTCTCAACTTCTGAGCTGTTTGCACCAGTGATTAGCTTGCCCAATGATGTGGATAGCCTGCGTCAAATAGAGGTGGTCGACGATCTGTTAGTGGTGATATACGAGGTGGGCTCTGGTCCAGTGGCGGCAGTGCCGCGCGCTTATTCCATCAGTCGGGATAATATGTCCGGCGGGTATGCGGCCACTTTAGTTTCATTGAGCCCTGATCGCGCCTTTCCAAAGCCAGGGGAAGCGGTAGGAGCCTTGTTCAACGGTAATCCACTTAGCTCATATTCATCGCTGCAGGTGCAGTGGTCGCTCGAACGCCAAAACGCATCCATGGGGGTAGACAGTATCAGTGTCGGCGTTGGCGCGGACCAGCGCATATTGAGCGGTCAGACGCGATTTGGCGACGTGCTGAATGTTTCAGTCGGTCTGGATATCGATGGTGAGTTTGCCGCGCTGAGTAGCCGCAGTATTGTTGTGTTGGGCGTTCAGTCGTTCGACTTTAACGAAGATGCTTATTCCGATGATGAGGTTATCCGGGTCATTGCATTGGAAGGGGATTTGGGCCGTTCCCGTTTTAAAAACCGGTTTAAGGTGAACTGGTATAAAGCCCTGCCTGATGGTAGCCGTCCAGGCACGCCTATTCTGGAGGATCGTCGCTATCCCTACGAGTTGCCCGCGATAAGAATCGATGAATACGATGAAATAATTGCCGAATTATTATTTATTCACGGTGGTTCCGATATTGTGCTGGGTGAACTCTCTGTGCTGGTCGTAGAAAACCCAACGACGCCGGCGGTAACGACGAGCTTTACCATTCTGCCTGAGTCGCCAGGGCAAACCAGTTACCAGGCTCTTTTCGATGCCTCGTTCACAGCAAATCCTGCCTTTACGCGTTTCTCGGACTTCTACACGCGACCACAGTGGTTAATAAATAATGAACCGGTAGCGGGGGAAAACGGGGCCACTTTTCCAACCCAAGACTCAACAGTCATCAAATACGGCGATGCTGTATCTGTCTCGTTTAGATTTGACACCGGGCAGCGTACCGGTGAAACCGATGCGGTAGCGGCAGGTATTGTGAGTCTGGATAAAAATATCGCTCGCTATCGTATCGTGCCAATTGGGGACACAGGTGACATTCTGAGGGACGGTGACGGCAATCAGATTGCGGCGCCCGCCGAGGGATTTGACTTGGGTCTGGATGACAGCTTCTACACAGAAGAATTCCTCAGTGCCCAAGTGCTGAGTCCAAAGTGGTATATCAATGGTGTGGAAGATACAACGGAAACCGGAATGACCTATCCGGCTGAAAAGCTACAGTTCGGTGACCAAGTCATATTGGTATTCGGAGAACAGACGCCCGGTGGCCCCCTGGAGTCTACGCTGGGTAAATTTGAACCCGTGTTGGTAGGCATAAATCAATCGGGTGACCCGTCTCTGGATCTTGATGATGATCAGGATGGGGTGCCCAATCAGAGTGATTATTTCCGCAGCGATGCAAATTGCAGTGCGCCGAATGCTGGCAATCCTGACGATCGGGACGGCGATGGTCTTAGTGATCTCGACGAGCTGTTTCCATCCGGTGGCGCGCTCGCAAGCTTACCCGGGCTGGCGGATTCTGACAGCGACGGTCTTTCCGACCTGGCGGAACGTTTAGCGGGAACAGATCCCTTAAATAGTGACAGTGATAACGATGGCGCTAGCGATGGCTATGAAATCAACGTGCGCGGTACAGACCCACTGAGTGCGGACCCTAATCCCGGGCTCTCCGACCCCGATAAGCGAGATGCCGACCAGGACGGCTTACTCAATGATGTGGAGTCTCAAGACAACAACGAGACGCTCATACTCGTCAACGATACCGATGGCGATGGGCTACTTGATGGTCTCGAAGCTGTTGAAGGGACCGATGTGTACAACCCGGATAGCGATGGTGACGGATTATCCGATGGTTTGGAGAAGTTCGTCACACGAACACATTCGGTTTCCCAGGATACCGATGGCGATACGCTTCCGGATTCGGATCCTCAGGACTTCGATGGAGATGGCCTCAGCGACGGGGTTGAGGTGCGCTTACTCGGTTTTGACCCTACCGATCCGGATACCGATGACGATGGCATAGCCGATGGGCTGGAAGATGCCGCTCAAGGCCTCAGCGGCTATGTGTTCAGTGATTATATTGGAATTGCTGATGTGCAGGATTACCCCTATCTCACGAAGCAAACGGCTGTACCTGTTGGCAAGTGTTACACCAGCTGGCTCGGTGAAAACATGCCCGAGAAGGTTATTTACAGCCAACTTCCGCAAGTCGACGATGCTGACCGCCAACTGATCGCATTCAGTTCGTATTCGTGGAGCGAGATTTTGCTCGCAGAGGCGACCAGCAGCGGCATGCAGTTTGTGTCTCGTCTCGATAACAGCGTTGTGGGTACCAATATCAGCGCTCTGACCTTTGAATATGATGCGAATTATCGGGCCGTGGAGAGTGATCCGGAACTTGCCAACGATCAAGCGGATAATCTGTTTCTTGCCTATCCCACGGGGAGCCTTAAACGCATCGATATTGAAGGCACTGACCCCGTAGTTTCATTTGGCTTGCCGGATAACAGAAGAGCGGCGATTACGACGCTGGTTGATCAGGGGCAATGGTTGATTGCTGAAACGGTCAACACTGCAGGTGCCGGTTTTATATGGTTTTTCTTCGATAAGTCAGATTTTGATGCGGCGCCACAAGAACTCGTCAGCCCGGTAAGCATCAAGCACCATGCATGGGAAGACCGAGCACGCACGCAATTGTGGGTGCTTGAAGAGAGCCCTACCAGTGCCGAATTGCTGCGCGTCTCCATTGATATTGGTACACCATCAAATTCGGTTATTTCGACGAATCAGAACTTTTACTCTCAGTCATTCAAGCCACCGCTTTTTGCAGATCGAGTGGAGTCCAGCGGTTCGGGTGTTCATCGCATTCATTTCGGGTCCGGACATCAAATAGATCCGGCAAATATGTCGGCGCTGCCTGAAAGGTTGGATCCCGCCTTCGACTATGGCATGAATCATCAGGATCACAGAGTCCAGGTGTTACGCAATCAAACAAACGTGCGCATTGATTTCTTCGTCAACAACGACCCGGATTTACGTTGGACGACGAAAGAAAGCACCAGTCTGCAATCTGTTGCAGCATTGATACCGGTCGCCAGAGATTTACTGGTCTTAGGTACATTGGATCAGGGTTCTAACATCGGCTTTTTCGGGATGGAGTTGGGAGACAGTGATAATGACGGTTTACCCGGCTGGTGGGAAAATTGGCGCAGCCTCGACGACAGCGATGCTTCAGATGCCAGCGCCCAAAGTGCTTTCAATCCCGGTAATACCAATCTGTTTGTATTCCAAAATCTCATCGCCGATGCGCGCGACAGTGACTTTGACGGTGTGCTGGATGACGATGAATTGCTCGCGGGTACGGACCCATTTAATGCCGACTCGGATGCGGATGGCTTAAGCGACTTTGAAGAACTGAACGACGCACCCTCTGCCGACACCGACCCCTTGAATCCCGATACCGATAGTGACGGTTTACTCGATGGGGATGAAGCGATGTTGGGTACCAATCCATCCATCGCGGATACTGATTCAAATGGCACATTGGATGGTGACGAAGACAGCGATAACGATCAATTATCTGATGCGCAAGAGCTGTATCTGACCCATACCAATCCATTGGCCGAAGACAGTGACGGCGATGGAATTTTGGATGCGGATGAAGATCGCGATCTTGATGGACTCACAGCTCTGCAAGAGGCAGCAAATGGTAGCTCCGATTTGAATCCGGATACCGATGGTGATGGCATCACGGATCTCGACGAAGTAACTCTTGGCACAAGTCCTGTGCTGGTTGACAGTGATTCCGATGGATTATCAGATTGGATCGAACTGGAAGTAACGGGCACCAATCCTCTTGTGGCCGGTGATGGTGCACTGGATGAAGACGGGGATGGCCTGACGAATGCAGAGGAGTTTAACCTGGGAACGCGTTGGGATGCTTCAGACACGGATGGTGATGGCTTGGATGACGCCGCCGAGCTAGGCGCGACACCTGCCACAGACCCGCTGTCAGCAGACACAGACCGCGACGGCATCTCTGATCGGGATGAATTGCTATCGGGGACATCACCGGTCAAGTTCGACAGTGATGGCGATGGTATCGCCGACGCCCGGGAGGATAACGACGGTGACGGTATTCCCGATTACATAGAACTGCTTCTTACAGGCACCAATCCAGGGCTCAGTGACTCTGATGGCAATGGCATTGCGGATGGAGACGAAGATGCGGATGGTGATGGGTTGTCCAACAGCCAAGAAATTCTGTATACGAAGACGGCGCCCGATAGGGCCGACAGCGACCGCGATGGCGTTGTCGATGGCCAGGAAGATGCGGATGGTGATGGATTAACTAATGCTCAGGAAGTCGCATTAGGCTCACGTACTGACCTGCCTGACAGTGATAATGACGGGCTAGGGGACGCAGAAGAACTTGCGCTGGGTTCAAGTCTCGTACTCAAGGATACCGACGGCGACGGCATTAACGATGAACTGGAAGTGCGGTTTGGACTAGATCCACTGAGCGACGACAGCAACAGTGATCTGGATGGAGATGGTTTAAGCAATGCACAAGAGTTGCTGGTCCTGTTCACCGATCCGTCTAATCCTGATTCTGACGGAGATTGCGTACGCAATGGTGTGAGCGGACCGTGCACAAGCGGCTATTTGGATGGTGATGAGGACAGTGATTCCGATGGTCTCACCGACCTACAGGAGCTGACTGTCACGCTCACCAACCCCAAGCGTGCCGACACGGACGGCGATACTATCGCAGACGGAAGAGAAGACAGCGATGGTGATGGGCTCAGTGATGCTCAAGAACTCAATATCACACTCACGGATCACTTGCTTGTCGATACAGATGGCAATGCAGTGAATGATGGTGACGAAGATCGCGACGGTGATCTGCTGAGTGACGCTATCGAACTCAATGTCACGCAGACGCGTTTTGATGTCGCCGACACCAATGGGAACCTGATTACCGACGGTCAGGAAGATCCCGACAGTGACGGTCTCAGCAATCTGGTCGAAACCACAATGACAATGACCAATCCATTGCAGCGAGACAGTGATGGCGATGGCGTTAGCGATGATAGCGAGGATTTCGATGGCGACGGCTTGAGCAATCTGCAGGAAGTATTGTTTACACAGACGCTTGCAAATAATGTCGATACCGATGGCGACGGCACGACCGACGATATGGAAGATAGTGATAATGACGGCTTGCCGGACGCGTTCGAGCTCAACACAGCCACGCTCAACTTCCTGCAAGCAGACAGCAATGGCAATGGTGTGAGCGATGGTCTTGATGATCACGATGGCGATGGGCTTCCGAACCAGATCGAATACCTGCTGGATCAGGCTGCAGTGGCATTAAACGACGTGCAATCACTCATCGTGTACAGCCGTTACGACATCAACATCGTTGATACAAACGGCGATGGGATTGAGGATGGCAACGAAGACCTGGATGGTGACGGTTTAAGAAACGCAGCGGAGTATCTGCTGGATCTTCAGGTGCAAAGCCTCAATGCTTCCCAAACAGTGGTGGTATACGATCGCTATGATCTCACCATGGCTGACACCAATTCTGACAGCATTAACGATGGCCTCGAAGATCCCGATGGCGACAATCTGACCAATGCCGAAGAAACAAACTTCACGTTCACCAATCCTTTGGTCGCCGATTCGGACGGGAACGGTACTAATGACGATAGTGAAGATTACGATAATGACGGGATTAACAATTTCAGGGAACTGAGGCAAACGCAAACTCGGCCGGATCTCGCAGACACAGATGGTAATGGTGTAGCGGATGCGGACGAGGATCTCGATGGTGACAGTGTCAGCAATATCGATGAAATCGCTGTGTTAGGCACGCGTCCGGATCTGGCAGACAGCGATGGCGACGGTTTCAATGATGGTTCCGGTGATAGGGATGGCGATGGGCTGAGTGACGCGCTTGAGCTTCTCACTCCTGGTCTGGATTTAACGCTGGCTGATTCAGATGGTGACGGAGTCCTGGATGGGCAGGAAGATTCGGATGGCGACGGACTACTGAACGCCATTGAAGTAACGACCACGCAGACGCTGATTTACATGTCTGATTCCGATGGCAACGGTATAGCAGACGGTGATGAAGATGCTGACGCTGATGGCCTGACCAATCTGGATGAATTGAACGTCACAGGAACACTGGCTAACGTATTTGACACGGATGGCAACGGTACCTCGGATGGCGACGAAGATCGCGATAATGACGGTCTTTCCGATGCCTTCGAATTGCGCGTAACAGAACTGGATTTTAATGATTCCGACAGCGATGAAGATGACATCGTCGACGCGGATGAAGATCTTGACGGTGACGGCCTGTCCAATGGTTTGGAATTTGTCACCGCGGGTTTGGATCCTCTGCTTTCAGATACCGACGGCGATGGTGTGCTCGACGGTGACGAAGATTTTGATGGCGATGGTCTGAGTAATCGGGATGAAGAACAACTGACGGGTACCGACATCAATCTTGCCGACACAGATGGAAACAGCATTGATGACGGAAACGAAGATTTCGATCTCGATGGTCTCAATAATATTGCCGAAGTGCTGATTGGCACTTCCGCAACAATAGCCGATAGCGACGGCAACGGGACTGCGGATGGCCAGGAAGACGCTGATTCAGATGGCCTGAGTAATCTGGTTGAAGTCACTCAAACCTTAACCAACCCCTTGTTGGCCGATACCGATCTGGATGGTATTTCAGACGGAGACGAGGATACCGATCAAGATGGATTACCTAATCTGGTTGAACTCAACCAAACGGCTACCCGGCCTGATCTGATCGATACGGATGGCGATGGCATCAATGACGGACTCGAAGACACCGACGGAGATGGCCTGAGCGATGAGCTGGAATATCGCTATGCGCCAACACTGTCGTTATTGAATTCTGATACCGATGGCGATGGTGTTCTTGACGGAAACGAAGATTTTGATGGCGATGGCTTAACGAATCTGGTGGAGGCCACGCAGACCAATACCAGTATTAGTATGACCGACTCGGATCAGAACGGGGTATCCGATGCCGATGAAGACGCCGACGGTGACGGGCTCAGTAATATCGACGAGATTCTCATTACTAATACAGCACCACATCTGCTTGATTCCGATGGTAATCGCATAGCCGATGGTGATGAGGATGCGGATGGTGATGGCTTGAGCAACGCAACGGAACTGGCTGTCGCATTATTGAATCCGAACATGAGTGATAGCGATGGAGATGGGGTTTCCGACGGCGATGAAGACTTTGATAGTCCCCGGTTTTCTGGCGATACGGAAGGCGATGGCCTGAGTAATTTTGTAGAAGCCAATCAGACACAGACCAGTCTTGTACTTAAAGATACCGACGGCAACGGCGTAACCGATGACCGGGAAGATTTTGATGGCGATGGCATCGCGAATATTGACGAAGTGCTGATCACGGGAACGCGTCCTGATCAATTGGATACCGATGACGACGGTACTAACGACGGTGACGAAGATCGCGACGGCGATGGTCTCAGTGATGCGATGGAAATCACCTTGGGCCTGAATATCAATCTTGCGGATTCAGACAGTGATGGAACTGCAGATATTGATGAAGACTCAGATGGTGATGGTTTAAGTAATGGTATTGAGCTGAGTACGTTTGAGACCAGTCCAGCCTTGGTTGATACGAACAGTAATGGAATCGCAGATGGCGCTGAAGATATCGATGCAGATGGCTTGTCTAATCTGGACGAAATTACTGTGACCTTTACCGATCCTAACGATGACGATACGGATAACGACGGCATTCTGGACGGAGATGAAGATAGCGATCTTGATGGTCTGGCAGACCGAATTGAATTGCAGATGGCGGGCTACTCCATCAACCTGTCTGACAGCGACGCAAACGGTATTCCGGATGGTGATGAGGACTTCGATGCCGATGGACTGAGCAATATCCTGGAAGCAGTGAGCCTTGGCACAAGTACTGTTCTTTCAGACACCGACGGCGATGGCGTTGCCGATGGTGACGAAGATACCGACATGGACCGATTGACCAACCTTCAGGAACTATTGATTACATTCACAAATCCTGCTGTCAGAGATACGAATGCAAACGGTATCTGGGATGGTTTTGAAGACAGTGATGGTGATGGCTTGGCTGACTATTTCGAGTTGAACGTTAGTCAGACGGCGATTGATAACACAGATACCGATGGTAATGGTGTATCGGACGCTGATGAGGATCACGACAGCGATGGCCTATCGAACAGTGTGCAGATGAGTCGACAGTATCGTCCTTATCAAGACAACCCGGTTATCACCGAAGACACCAACAATAACGCGTTGGATCTTACCATGGGATCAACAGCAGATTTTGATGGTGACGGCATCACGGATTATGACGAAGTTAACGTATATCGCAGTGATCCGACATCGGTTGACGGTGACCAGGACGGTATTTCTGATTATATCGAACTTGGCCTTGATGCAAGTAATCCGTTCTTGAGCAATCCTACGCTGCGCAACTCCGACGGCGATGAACTCAGCGACGTGCAGGAATTTGATTATCTTTTTGAATACAGCGATGTATTTCTGGAAGAATCCGGCTTGAATCTCGCGGATGTGAATCTACGTGCTAATCCTTTGCTGGACGATACCGACGGCGATGGCTTGAAAGATCATGAAGAGGTGACCTTAGGCACAAATCTGGCCGAGGCCGATACTGACTTTGATGGTTTAAGCGATTATGCCGAGGTGTATGGCGTGAATGCGGGCGCCTATATCACCTCGCCCCGCGTCAGGGATACCGACCAGGATGGGCTGTGGGATTCATGGGAAATTCAGATTACCGGTACGAACCCAGTCGACCCCGACACCGATGATAACGGTATTGAAGATGGGCAAGAAGACAGCGATGCAGATCAGCTGACTAACTTGGTAGAGCTGTCTCTGACCCTCACCGATCCCAATGAAGAGGATTCGGATGGTAATGGCATCGCGGATCGACATGAAGACCCGGATTTTGACGGTCTGGTAAATTTGTCAGAAGTACTGTTAGGTACCAATCCACGCCTGGCAGATAGTGACGGAGACGGAATAAATGATCTTCGCGACTATCCTGGGTATCGACGTAATGCGATTGATAGCGACGGCGATGGTTTGATGGATTTTGAGGAGTTAATGCTCACGAACACCGACGCGACGCTGCGCGACACGGACGGTGATGGGGTGTGGGACGCTCACGAAGACTTCGATGGTGACGGTCTGACCAATATTGTGGAGGTCCGCGCCGGGCTTAATCCGCTTAACCCGGATACCGACAATGACGGTATTGGGGATGAGTTCGATGTGCGTAATGAATTGAATAGCCCCTTGCAGTCCGATCGCGATCGTGACGAATTGTCGGATGGCGAAGAGTTGGCGTTGGGAACGGACCCAGATAATCCGGATACGGATGGCGATGGCATTCGCGACAAGGACGAAGTCGATGCGGGCTTGAATCCTCTGTCGGCGGATACTGATAACGACTTTATTTTGGATGGGGAAGACGATCGACCCACCGCGCATGATGTGGATGGCGATGGCATTCCCGATGGCATTGAGAAAAACTACCTTTCCATGATCTTCACCGCAGGCGGCGGGTTGGACACTGATCAGGACGGCATCCTTGATAACGACGAGGTTTGGGTCTTCGCGCTCGATAATCTGGGTAATCTGGTGACCGTCGGGATTGACAAGAATGTGGAAGTCAATTCCAGACAGGACGACGGATGGGTGCCGCAAACATTCGCGGGTAATGCTAGAGATCGTCTTGTGATGGATCTGCTTGATGTCGATGGGAATGATGTGGGCACCCTTTACGTTAGAAGGTTTGCCGATCCTGTTAAGCGAGACAGTGACGGGGATGGCGTTTCAGATTTCACCGAACTGGCGATTCTTGAGGATACTTATTCCAGTCGGGGCGGTTTCGATCTGGATAATGTAGATTTTTCTGCGACGCCAGCGAGTGATTGTTCTCAGGCAATTAATCCCTACTTGAGCAACGCACAAAACTTCTGCTTCTCCGATCCATTCAACCCCGATACTGATGGCAACGGTGTTTCCGACGGTGATGAAGATGCGGATGGAGACTATTACGTTAACCGACTGGAAGACGCGAATCCGAAAACCAGCATTACCGATCCGGATTCAGATTTAAATCCGATTAATGGTGCGCCATCTTTCGATAATCTGGCAGATGGTATTGAGGAGCTGGTCTTGGGGACCGATCCGTCAACGCCAGATACCGACGAAGATGGTCTGGACGATGATGAAGAAGTACGCGTGGCAGTGAGACAGGAAAACAGTGCGTGTCTCGCTTCTGAAGTTCGGATCGAAAATGTTGCCGGATTAGACTATTGCTTCCTGGTGGAATACCTGTCTTACCCAACAAGGGAAGACAGTGATTTTGATGGTACGGCTGATGCCTCCGACAGTTACCCCCTCGATGCCAATTGCAGTGCAGTGCGAGACGGGTATCAGGACGCAGATCCGTTTGGCCCACGACAATGTTATGCATCATGGCTTGCGGAGCAGGATGCGGCGACACAAATTCGATACGTAAACTGGACCGATAGTCTGGGCACAGAGCAATCCGAGTATGCGTTTTTCGTCGAGGGGGCCGAGCGACTCTTACGCTTCGATACGACGGAGTCGAACT
This sequence comes from Oleiphilaceae bacterium, assembly GCA_041590075.1. Lineage (GTDB taxonomy): Bacteria > Pseudomonadota > Gammaproteobacteria > Pseudomonadales > Oleiphilaceae > PZPK01. The sequence continues at coordinate 10,356 of JBFHUL010000004.1, read as the reverse complement.
GGGGTTACCTGCCTGAAATGAATGGCGCGGTGCTCAATCAGTTAGTGCAGATTGCCTATGCAGGCGAGGTCGACCGACTGTATCTGGTATACGATCTTGGGGGCACCGCACGCATCGACCAGATGGATTTGGAGACCGGTAATATCACGACGTTTGTCGCTTCCATCGATTTAACTAATCGTACTCTTGAGTACGTGATGGGCGTAGACGATATGTTGTTTGTAGAACTGCGCGAGAGCGCGGGCACAAACACCTGGCTGGTATACGATAGTTCGGGTACTGCACAAACCGGCCTAGCTGCTACACAGTTGTCCTTGCAGGGCGCGGTACTGAGAACAGACGCCACTACCACGCGCCTGTATGCAGTGGTGAACACTGACGATGGTGTTGAGAATGTGGCCTACGTAAACCTAGATGGCAACGGGGTCGTTGGCTTGCCGGTGGAGTCGACCGCCCTGAGTGGTCTTACTCTGTCAGGTCCGTTGAGTTTGTCGGCCGATAAATCTCAAGTCTATCTCGGATCCGGCCAGGTCGTATCCGATGACTTGAACACCTTGCTCGACAACAGTGATCTTGTGTTCCCATACCATTCGGGTTCGCTCAATAGCTTCTCTCAGTTACAGGCGTTTTCAGGGCACATTGTGGGTGTGACCAGTACGAGTGAAATCGACAATGCCGAGAGTGAAGTTGGCGCCAGCGCAAACAATACGCTGGTGATACGGGAACAGAGTGGTCGCACTGGGAATTGGCGCGATAACGTCTATGTACTGCCGGCGGTTGCGGCCGACGATACCATTCTTTCACTGGATGCGCGCCGGGTGACGGGTGAAGAAGATATGTTGTTTGTCAGCAAAACCGACGAAGCGGTTTCAATAGAACCTCTTATGTTGGGTGATGCGGACGGCGACGGCATGTCGGGTTTATACGAGATTGTGTACGGGCTCGATGAGCAGGACGCCGATGATAAATACGAAGATCCCGACGGCGATTTTCTCGCGAATATTGAAGAGTTTAAATTCGGAACCAACCCTCGTGTCAGTGACACAGACGGTGACAGCTGGTCAGATCTGGAAGAGTTTTTGAACGATACTGATCCACGCGACGCAGCGAGTTTTTAGAACTGGGGGCTCAGTGGCTTGGTTGCGTGATCGCGCCGGCCGCTGGGCCTGTTTATCTCGTGGCTGAGGCTGATGCCCGTTATCAGAGGAAATGCTTTACGGGTCTGCTGAAGGCACATGTAAGGTGCTCAGTCGGCGAAATGCTCCAGCGCAATACTGGGTATATCGGTGATGACACTATCAACACGCAGCTGTGATAATTCCCGCATTCTTTCGATCTTGTTGACTGTCCACACCGACACATCCAAACCCTTGTCTTTTGCTTCTTCTACGCGCTCAGGTGTTGCCAGAGCGTCATTCAAACAGAGAATGCCACACTGTAACTCCTGTGCCGTAATTATCGGGTTTGGAACTGTCCATTCGGCCACATAGCCGGTGTGAATAGCAGGGTGTAAGAGCTTAAAATGTTTCAGAAACCAGCGGTTTCCCGAGGTGACATACGCACAGGATTGGAGTCGGTTAAGGTGTATAAACCGGGCCAGTTTTTGGGCGAGAACGGTAAGGCGGTAACGGCTGTCTGACTTCACTTCAAACTGCCAGGTTCGGCAATGTGGTGCGCAGTCTACGATTTCTTTCAGAGTTGGAATGCGAGCAGGTAAAAACCAGCCGGGTGACGAGCGCCGCGCATCGAGAGTGCGTAAGTGCTGAGAATGCACAGCCGACATGCGTCCCCGCAATCCCGTTGTGCGCCACAGTGTCGTGTCGTGAAAGACCATTAACTCGTGATCGCGGGATAATTGAATATCCAGCTCGAAGTCCCGGCAGCCTTGCTGCTGAGCCCAGACAAACCCCTCTACCGTATTTTCAGGCGCTTCATACCGAGCGCCTCGGTGCCCGATGATTCTCATCACACTCTAATTGGTCGAGGGCGCTGCATCATGCTTGGCTCTGATAAATTGCGTGTGTTCGACATAAATCAAATCTGCGACGCGTCTGATGATGTGTTCTTCATAGCGATCCAAATGGCCATCTGCATAGGCGATTTCCCACATGGCACTAATCAGTTGAAATTTTTCTTCGGGAGAGAGGTGCGTGTTGATCAGGCTGGTAAATTCATACAGTGATGTCGCATCTGCCTGCCGTGCACGCGCTTCTGTGATGAGTTGTTTGCCATGTGTCTCGTCTTGCGCCCACAGATTTCGGGCAAGCTTTTCAATGCGTTCCTCTTCCCGCGGATCAAGTTCGTGATCGGCATTTGCGGTGGCTAACAGCAGAGCAATGCACATTACGTGTAAATCGTCTTCTTCAAAGCCGGGAGAAGCAGGGGAGGCATCCGGAAATAGCCTCTTTAACATGCGAATCACGATGCCGCGCCCTTCAGCAGCGCCTCGAGCTTGCGCTGGTCGGCGGTAAATTTGCGAATACCTTCTGCAAGTTTTTCGGTTGCCATGGCGTCTTCATTCAAATGCCAGCGAAAAGCTTTCTCAGAGAGAGGCGGGGTGGTATTTCCGCTCATGCCAGCGGGTGAAAGTCGGCGCTCCAGCATCTCCTGATCCTGATCCAAAGCTTCGAGCAGTTCGGGGCTGATGGTGAGACGATCGCAGCCTGCTAATGCTTCTATTTCTCCCGTGTTACGGAAGCTAGCGCCCATGACTATGGTTTCGAAACCACTAGATTTATAGAAATTATAGATGCGGCTGACTGATATGACGCCGGGGTCTTCTTTCGGAGGGTAGTCGTCACGGCCCGTACTCGCCTTGTACCAATCAAGTATGCGACCCACAAAAGGAGAGATCAGGTAGGCACCGGCCTCTGCAGCTGCGACGGCTTGCTCGAATGCAAACAAGAGCGTGAGGTTGCATTGAATACCCTCTTTTTCGAGAATTTCAGCAGCTTTAATGCCTTCCCATGTCGATGCAATTTTGATCAGAATGCGATCACGTGTGATGCCGCTCTCCTCATACAGGCGCAGGAATGTTCTTGCCTTTTCCACAGTGGATTGGGTATCGAAACTGAGCCGGGCATCCACCTCAGTGGAAACGCGCCCGGGAATGTATTTTAGAATTTCCTTACCAACCGAGACTGCGAGCAGGTCGCTGGCCGCCTGAATCTGTTCGTCATTGGTGCCAGAACTTTTTTGGCCATAAGCAACAGCGTCTGCAACGAGTTGTTTATATTGGGTTAACTGGGCTGCCTTCAGCAGCAACGAGGGATTGGTGGTGGCATCCACCGGCTGCCAGCGTTTAATTGCCTCGATATCTCCGGTGTCAGCCACAACGGTTGTCATCGACTTTAATTGTTCTAGTTTACTTGGCATGTTGACCACTTATAGCAATGTATTAGAAGAGAGTGCTGAAGCGCTCAGTTTCGGATTACCAAAGCGCTACGAGCTTTTGTCACTAATATGTCAGATTTATGTTGCGGTTAAAAGTCGCTGGGAGCCGCATGCTTTGCCTGTATCACATCGTCAAACGCATCGCCTGCTTGAGGACATTAATATCTGCACCATTCTTGTGGGCATTCTCACTCAAATAGCGTCGAAACTGTTTGCCACCTCGTTGAGCATGAAATAAACCCAGAATGTGTCGCGTCACATAACTTAGCTTTTGGCCTTCCTGAAGTTGTCTTTCAACATAGGGCAGCAGTCGTTGCAGAATTTCATGGCGCTGGGGGAGTTCGGCAGCAGGCACGCCAAACACTTTGTTTTCAACCTCAGTCAGAATCCATGGATTCTGGTAGGCCTCTCTGCCTACCATCACGCCGTCAACATGCGGGTACTGCGCCATGATGGCGTCGATCGTTTTAAAGCCACCATTAATAATAATTTCCAACTCGGGAAATTGTCGTTTCAGCGCATAAACCCTGTCGTAAATAAGGGGCGGAATCTCCCGGTTTTCTTTAGGGCTAAGCCCCTGAAGTATCGCCTTGCGAGCGTGAATGATGAAAGTTTGGCAACCGGACTCTGCCACCGTACCAACAAAGTCCACGAGAAAGTCTTCGCTATCCAAGTCGTCAATGCCAATGCGGTGTTTAACCGTAACTGGAATAGCACACGCATCCATCATGGCGCCGAGACAGTCTTTCACTAATCCTGGATGCGCCATGAGGCACGCGCCAATCATATTGTTTTGCACGCGATCACTCGGGCAGCCCACGTTAAGGTTAACCTCATCATAGCCCCATTGCTCTGCAATGCGCGCGCAGGTTGCCAAGTCGTCTGTGTTGCTGCCGCCCAATTGAAGCGCGACAGGATGCTCCTCAGCATTAAAGCGCAGGTGGCGTTCGGCGTCGCCGAACAGGATAGCACCCGTGGTTACCATCTCGGTGTAGAGCAGGGTATGAGGGGAGATAAGACGCGCGAAATATCGGTAATGCCGGTCAGTCCAATCCATCATGGGCGCAACTGAAAAGCGCCTGTCTAGTGAATTCCCGTCTAAGTCAGAGGAGTGTGTTGCGGTATCTGCTGTGGTCAAACTGCTGCCTGCGTGAGGTTGTATCGCCGAAAGTAAGTCGCGTAGTTTACCAGAATATACCGGCCTGCAACCAAACGACAACGCACAACGCAGCATGGCAGCAATAGCGGCTTGGTGAGAGTTTGCGACCCGGCATTGACCCGGGATCTATCGCGGTCAGGAACTGTTTTCTGCGAAGCATCCGGTGTTGGTTTCCCTAGCCTCTGGGTACCCCAGGGCGTTATCACGTGCTCGACAATTCACCTTATCAAGCCCGGGGCGACGAGCAAACTTCAAGTCTCAAACGCAAAAAAAACAGATGGAGCCTTATATTCACCCGCAAAGAGGTGAACGTGAATTTACTCCGGACAGTAGTGTAGGCTATTGAGCACCTCCCGCCCTCCAAACATCTTACAACTGTTTACATTTCACCTATCAAAACTCACCCGCGACATCCAAAAACACACGAGTTACACGCATGCCCCACAGACGGCTAGGCCTCCCCCCATTTAAGCTCTTGCGATATGTGTCACAAATCTTTTCCAGAATTTGCGGTTTTTGACGATCACTCAGCAGTAGGATGTGTACCAATGAGCAAGGTAGTATTTTGGATAATGATGACAATGCTGAGTCTCTCAGCTTATTCCACCACCTTCAAAATCGATTCCTTTCACTATATCGATACCTCGGGAAAAGCCGCGGGTGCAGATTCAAAAGTCGTTTTCAACACTGATAGAGAGCTTGCCTGTGACGGTGGCGTGGCTAGTAAGATTTTTATTAACATGTCAACGAAGAACAGTACGCATACGCAGGATAGATATCACGACGGCGTGTATATGATGTATGTGTTGTGGCCGTCCTATTTCATCAGGCAAGCTGCGCTGATCAATGCAGAAGTCTCGTTAAAGCTGGGTCGTTACGAGCCCTCGATAGAGGCGTGTGAAATCAACCTCGATTACAATTCCATAGAGAAGTGGCGCGACCCACAGATTTTCAACCTGGTTGACAGTGAAAGTAATCCCATTCAGTCGGTATCATACCATCTTAAGATTAATGATAGTTATCAACCCTGGGTTTATGCCGACCTGAACGAGACAGTCACTTGTGATGGTGTGACGACAAACAGAATCATTCCGCGCTCTCTGGCGCCAGATACTCTTTCCTACGCGTCTCCTGCCGAGTATGCAGCGGAACATACGCGATCAATGTACGACTTGTTACATGGAAAGCTGCTGAGCTACACCATGGGTGAATATCATGCCCCTCTGAATGGCTGCATTATCAGGGATGTAGTATTTGCGGGAAAAGACAGCAATGGCACCGGCTCTATTAGTGAAGGTATTGCGCAGTGTCAGAGCGATCCGGCCAGCTGCGGCTTATTTTCCCAAACAGAGCTCGACATGGCTCTGTTGATGGGGTTCGATGCGGGCAAGCAGTCTTGTATAGACTCCCCTGAGAACTGTGGTCTTTACAGCGAACAGGATCTGAATGATGCTAAGAGCTCAGCCGTAGAGCAATGCCGTAATGACCCGGCGAGCTGTGGCTTGTATTCGCAAAACGAACTCGATTGGGCGTTTTCAGAGGGCCATGCTTCGGGGCGGCAGTCGTGCGTTGATGATCCGGCAAGTTGCGACCTGTTTAATCAGGAAGGTGTGAATGACACTTTGCTTGCTTTGGAAAACAGTATTCGAGCGGAGCTCATGGCCATACCGGGGGCTTATAAATCGATCTGTAAAAAAGCGCCTGAATTCTCTTTATGTCGTGAGGTCGACAAGAATAAGGGCAAGAAAAAGCAAAAGAAAAAGCAAAAGAACAAAGGTAAAGAAAAGAAAAAGTAGGGTAGCCGCCCCATTTGCTTAGCAACAAAGGCTGCGCGTGGACGCTTCTGCCAAAGCGTATGTCTGTGTTGACTCGCGTAGCCAGAAGCTTCGCTGTCGCCTTTGGGTTAGCGTCTGTGATGAGTGGCCCCGTACTGGGGCTCAGCAGAGCCCTGTATACCCCAGTCGGGCCTCCTTACACCGGTAAACTGCTTACTGTACTTAAGATATACCACTTGGCTAGGACAAATGCCGCCCGAGCAACACAACAAAACTGCAGTGTCACGCAGTTTTTTCTTTTCAAACTTAGGCTATAAAACATTGTTTCGAAGAGCGGGCTGACTGGGTTCAAACGTGTTGTTCAGCCCCAGTTTGGTAAGAAGCTTGGTGCGATGGACGTAACAAGTTTTTGGGCTGATATGCACGGCTAGTGCTTCAATTGTCCCTCAGTGAAAGACCCATCACGGAGATGGATCTCTCATCTGCCTGCTCAATAAATAACTTTATTAGTTGCTGAGGCTGAAGTCTTGGATTTTTATTGCCTTGGGGCCGTAAGGGGTCGGGTTTGACTTCCCTGTAACAACAGCATTGCACCCTCTTGAGCAATTCTTAAAGATGGTCTTTTTGGCGTCTTTCGGAAGCTTTGGGCGCATCTCAATCGATACAAATGTCATGCTGCCGGGTTCTTCGTAGAGAAAGTTCATGCTCCCGCCTCCCACCGACATAAATTATCCCTGCACTGAAATGGTCTGCCCGTTTAGCTCATCGTAATCGATGATGAAATCAGACACATTCATTGTTTGGGACTGTGCGGTAGCAGGGTGGCTGAGTGCAAAGCTAAAAATGGTGATCACCAGAAAGAGTGGTAGGTGTTTGATATTGTACATACTGATCCCTTTATAAATAGCCGAATAACTAATTCGCGGTTTGTTCCGCAGTGAACGCCTATTTAAAAGCGTAGGGTCAAAAGCAGCAGGAGCCACTAAGAAAAAATGACCATTTGGGTAGGAGATAATCCTGTATTTGGGTGGCTATATGTCGTATCGATTTTTCTATGAGATGTTATTACGCTCTGCCATTTGACCCAATTCATAGGAATTCGAAAGCCCGAGCTTGGTGAGCAACTTGGTGCGGTGTACGTAACAGGTTTTCGGGCTGATATGAATTCTCTCAGCGATTTCAGCAATACTTTTTCCTTTGGCGAGAAGTCTGAATACCTCGTACTCTCTTGGCGTCAGTGATTTTATCTTGTTTTTTTCGGAGTCGATTTTTCCGAATGCAACGCAGCGGGCTATATCGCTGCTCATGTAGTTATTGCCCGCGTATATTTCTTTAATCGCTATAGACAGTTCTTCCGGGGCACATTTTTTTGAAAGATAGGCATCCGCGCCAGCTTCAAAACTTTTGCTTATAAATGGTTCCGTTTCGTGAATGCTTAAAATGGCAACCTTCGTTGCAGGCTTAATCTTTTTGATGCGAGAAGTCGTGCTAATACCATCCATGTCATCCATGTTGATGTCGGTAACGACCACGTCAACAGGCTTTGTTTTAACGTAATGAATCGCACTCTCTCCAGAATCAACTTCTGCTGCCACAACAATGTTCGTTTCGGCTTCCAGTAACCTAGCGAAACCTGCGCGCACGACCGAATGATCATCCGCCAATAGCACACGTATTCCGTTGCTCATTATTATTCCTTATTGTAAGGGGGATTATGATTTCAATCGTACACAGAGCATTATTGTGTATGACAGTCATCGATCCGCCAAAGCTCCTGGCTCGTTCTTTAACTCCCATCAGGCCATAGCTTGGTGGGGTTTTCTTAAGATCAAGCCCTATGCCATCGTCACTCACGCGCACGTGCACCTCATTAGCATGAATCCTTACATCAATGCCGATTTTTGAAGGTGATGCATGCTTGATCGCATTGTTCACAAGCTCCTGAACGATGCGGTAAATGGCGATGGATACATCGTCATCCAGAGCATTGGCAAGCTCGTCAAATTCCAGGTGATAGCTTATATTCTGGCTATCCAGGTGAAATGTTTTGACGCACTCCTCAATGGCAGTTTTAAGCCCGAAGGTGTCAAGCGCCGCAGGTCTGAGTCGTTTCATCACATCTTTCAGAGATCCGTGCAGGGTATTCGATAAGTCGAGAATTTGTTGCGCGCTGATTGAAATGGAAGGAGGGGTTGAGATCTGAGTGTTGATAATGTGTGCGTTGGTGTTGATGGCCGTGAGGATTTGGCCAAACTCATCGTGTAATTCGCGCGAAAGTGCTTTGTACTCATCTTCCTGAACTGACATCAGACGCTGCGCCAACAGGCTGTTCTTTTTTAGTTGTTGATTGAGATGTGTATTCACCCTTGAAAGCGCAGCAGTACGTTGTTCTACTTTTTGCTCAAGCGAGTTTCTCTCTTCTTCCAAAAGCCCAAGTGCCTGGGATCGTTCACTTTCCCGAATATGCGTAATAAAAGAGTGCTTCAAATGCAGGATCAATCCGAAACACGAGCCCAAAAACAACGCCAAAGAAACCAGCAAATCATATAAGGTAAGGGTGCCTTTCTTGACCACCCGTAAATGATAGGGTTGTCCAAAATCGTCCAGTAATTTTTCAAACACGAAAGTACCGAATGTGATGTTGGCGTGTTGATAGGCGTGGCTCCTGTCGGTAGCAGGAAGCGTATAAACGGCTTCACTCTTATGCCTCAAACTGATCTCCGCGCCGGGCGCAATGTCTGCTGCGTAATTAAGTAGCTCCCGAGTTTTTATCAATAAAGACACCACCAGCCCGGCGTCGAGATTCTCGGGGTCGGCAGTTTTTGGATCTAGCGCTTTGAAGAGCACATACGCTTGCCCTCCCTCAAAAAGTTCGAAAGGACTGGATGCAACGGCACGATCCTGTTCAATAGACTTCACTAAAGCGTCCTTCAGAAAAGATACTGATAGTGCATCCAGTCCAAGAACTTCGTCGGCCGGCGTACCCATGGGGTCAATAAAATGCAGGGGATAGTAGACGGGCTGTTTGTCGCGCTCTTTCCATTGCCTGTCTCCGTCGTAATCAAAGCGCTTAACCTTAAAGTCATCGTAACCGAGCGCACGCATGCGATGTTCGAACTGCGCCACATCGCCCCATCTAACACTGGTTTGCGCCTCTAGCATATAAATATGCGGGTACGCCTCCCTCACTTCTTTCGTAAACTTTCTGACTTGTGACAGGTCGTCTTCACTGATGGTTTTCAGCAAAGAAGCGAAGCCAACGAGTATGGCTTCGTTGATCTGAATTTTTTCGTACACCGCATCGAAGGCCTTCGATGCTTCACCAAAAAACTTTTCCTCGTGTTGCTTCCATTGAATCCAGTTGATCATCGCCACAAACATAAGGGTAAGGCTTACCCATAATATTGCCCGGATCTGAAGGGAAGGGTGTTTAGCGACAAAGAGTAAAAGGTGTTTTATGGATTTCTCTTCGCTGTCCATGCTTGAACTTGTAATTTTTCCTACCCCTAACGAATTCATTGATCTGCCGCTTTCACTTGTAACCAATTATTTTCCAATTAGTTAGCAAATGAAATAGGAAAAATTCCTACTTGCAAGTAGGGGTTTATGATGATTGTCGTGAGTGAAAATCTGGGAGAGTTATTCTTCGACGTGTCTCTCCAGGTGATTTTTTATCTCGTTGATCGTGTAAGTCGTGCCGCAAAAGCACGATATTGATGTAGGCGTTGCTGAGTAATTGATCAGATCTGGCAGTATTTCATTTAGGGTACTAGGGGAACAATATGAAAAAGTTTATTTCAACATGCGTGCTGATGCGTGCTGATGCGTGCTGATGCGTGCTGATGCGTGCTGATGGGGGCTGTATCGGGCCTAGTTCAGGCAGAAACGGACACAAAGAAAAGCTATGGTGGTGCGAATATTAGCTTTCTCTCCTATGAAGAGGGTAGCGTAGAAGCCGACGTTACCATGCTGAATGGTCGTTTGGGTGCATTCTTAAACGAAAATGTTGCTGCCGAAATGCGTTTTGGT